>CALIOL010000341.1 GCA_938044705.1 uncultured Ilumatobacter sp.
GCTCAACCCAACCGCTGCGGCTGGCATCACGTCGAACGGCAGCGTGATCGCGCTCTCGAACGGCGGACAGTTCGCGCTGTACAACGATGCTGGCAGCGTCAACCTCATCATCGACGTCCTGGCCTACTTCACGCCGGCGACTGGGACCACGGGAGCGACCGGGCCGCGGGGCCCCGTCGGAGCGACGGGAGCAACCGGGCCGGCAGGGCCAGCTGGGCCGGCAGGCGCTGATGGCCAAGACGGTGAAGACGGAACTGATGGTCGAGACGGAGTTGATGGCCAAGACGGATTGACAGGTCCGGCAGGCCCCGAGGGCCCAGCCGGTCCGGAAGGTCCGGTTGGTCCGGAAGGCCCGGCGGGTGCAGACGGGCAGGACAGCGTTCCGGGACCGCAGGGTCCGGTTGGGCCTGAAGGCCCTGCTGGCGCTGAGGGGCCAGCAGGTCCGGCGGGTGCCGACGGCGTAGACGGTGTCGACGGTGCTCAAGGTCCCGCTGGGGCCGACGGGCTCGATGGTGCTGACGGTGCTGATGGCGCTCAAGGCCCAGCAGGTCCCGAAGGCCCAGCTGGTCCGGCGGGTGCTGATGGACTCGATGGTGCCCAGGGTCCGGCCGGCGAACCTGGTGCAGTTGGCCCGGCTGGTGCTGACGGCGCCGATGGTGCGGACGGTGCTGATGGTGCTCAAGGCCCGGCGGGTCCCGCTGGTGCTGATGGGCTCGACGGTGCAGACGGCATCGACGGCATCGACGGTGCAGACGGCGCCGATGGCGCTCAGGGGCCTGCCGGTCCCGCAGGCGCTGACGGCAATGATGGCGTCGACGGTGCTCAAGGTCCCGCCGGTCCAGTCGGTCCGGCTGGTGCTGACGGTGCTCAAGGTCCCGCTGGTCCGGCTGGTGCTGATGGACTCGACGGCGCTGATGGCGCTCAGGGTCCGGCCGGCGCGGACGGTGCCGATGGAGCTCAGGGTCCAGCTGGCCCCGCGGGTCCCGCTGGCGAAGACGGTGCGCAAGGACCTGCTGGTCCCGCGGGAGCCGACGGTGTCGATGGTGCGGTCGGTCCAGCTGGTCCCGTTGGGCCCGCGGGTCCGGCCGGAGAAGACGGCAGCATCGCCGACTTCCAGTACATCCAGGTCGCTGGACCGGTGTCGTCGTCCGGGAACCCAGCGAGTCGAACCGTGACTGCGGTCTGCCCGGCTGATCACGTCGTTCTTGGCGGTGGATTCGAGATCTACTCGACTTCGAGCAGTACTCGTGAGCCACCATTCGTCACGAAGAGCGTGCCGTCATCGCGCAACGCGTGGACGGTCACCGCTGAACGCGGCACGATTGCCCGGAGTAGCTGGAGCGTGCAGGCCTACGCAATCTGCGTCGGCCTCTGATCGGGCGGTCAAGCGTCGGCTTGGAAGGGCTGACCGGCGATCACCGTGCCCCAAACGCCGATGTCCTTGATGGTCATCGGATCGACCATGAGTGGATCGTCGTCGAGCACCGTGAAGTCGGCTGCCTTACCGCACTCGATCGAGCCGAATTCTGCGTCGAGGTGGAGTTGATACGCCGCACCGAGCGTCACCGCTCGCAGCGCCGACTCTGCCGAGATCCGTTCGTCGGGGCCGAGCACACGGCCTGATGGCGTCACGCGGTTCACGGCGCACCACATCGTGTGGAGATGTCCAAGCGGGGTGACGTTCGCATCGCTGTGGATGGAGAACGACACTCCCTCCCGCTCAGCGGTATGGCAGGCCTCCATCCGTCGAGCGCGCTCGGGGCCAACCGTCAGGTCGTGATGTTGATCGCCCCAGTACCAGATGTGGTTGGTGAAGATGTTGGCGCACATCCCGAGCTTTGCCATTCGTCGGTACTGCGCAGGTGAGGTGAGCTGGCAGTGCTGCACGGTGTGGCGATGGTCCAGCCAGGGATGCTCGATCAGCAGTTGCTCGACGGTGTCGATCCAGAGATCGATGGTCATCGTGCCGTTGCAGTGAGTGTGAATGTTGATGCCCCGCTCGTGGAACGGTCGGCAGATATCCAACAGCTGGGCAGGCGCGGTCATCCAGATGCCGTGATCGTGCCCGGTGTAGTAGCCCGGCCAGTCCATCTTCGCAGTGAAGCCCTGGATCGATCCGTCGAGGATGATCTTGATGCCAGCGGTGCGGAGCTTGTCGGTGTCCGTCTCGCGCAGCGCCAGAATCGCGTCGGCTGCCTCCGCCCAGTCTGTCGATCCCGGAGGCAGTGCTGCGACGTGGCGTTGGAGGATGCGTGCCGGATACTCATCTCGATCGATGGTCTCGTGCCACAGCTGCTGGGACTGGGGCCGTTGAAGTCCGGCAGATGCCAGGTCGACGAGCATGGTGATGCCTTGATTCGCGCAGATTCGACCGAGCGCATCAATCGCGGCCGGGTCGTTCATCGCTCGAAGAATCCCTTGCAATGCGGATGCGCCGCCAGCCATCATCGCTGGGATCTCTTGCAACTCACCGTTGGGTTCACCATCGGCGTCCTTGGCGATTCCCTCGGTGGTGGAGTGGCGCCCGACGTCGTGGGCGCGCAGCATCGCCGAGTTGACCGTCGCAAGATGAGCGCTCGCGTGAAACACGAAGATCGGACGGGTCATCGACGCTTGGTCGAGATGGTCCTTGGTCAGCCGGGCCTCATCTTCGAAGTAGATCGGGTCGAACCCGCCGACGATCACGGGTTCGAGTTGGCCCGACCCGTCACGCGTCATCTCTTCGTCGAGCGCGCTCAACCGCTCGATAAGCTCGTCGTAGCTTCGAACGCCTGGTGCCGTTCCTTCCAAGCGATGACGATCGAACCACCCCACATAGGGGAGCAGGGCGAAGGCTCCCTCGAGGCTGTGTGCGTGCGCTTCGATCATCCCGGGGACGAGCACGTGGTCTGCGAACCGGTCGTCGACGTCGTGCGGTCCCCAAGACGCGCACTCGTCGAACGATCCGGCAGCGAGAATTCGACCTTCGCGAACCGCCACTGCTTCCACGACGGGCTGCGATGGATCCATCGTGACGATGCGACGAGCTCGAAAGATCGTCGTGGGTGAGTGTGCTTCGTCGCTCGTCGCCATCGGCGAAACGTACACCCGGGCGACGCGTGGCAGAGTAGGCGGGTGACCTCGTCCGGCGTCGCAGTTCCCGTGCAGCCAATTCGTGCAGACTCGATCGACACCAAGCGAGCCGCGCTCGAGGTTCTGTGTCGGCGTGGGTCGGCACAGGTGTTCGCGGCGGTTTCCGTGTCGATGGTGATCGCCCGAGTGTTCGTTGGCGGCTTCGGGCGCGGAGACCTCGCGGTAGTCGCCCTGACGGTCGCTGCGGTCGGCCCCGCCGAGTGGGTCATCCACAAGTTCCTGCTGCACGCGGAAGTAAGCACCTGGACGAGTCGCCGGCTCGGTATCGGCGCGGGTCATCGGAGACACCACATCGATCCGCCGGACCTCGACTGGCTGTTGCTTGCAGGCGTCGACTCAGCGATCTTCGTCACGGTCTTCGGTGCGTTCACCGCAGCATGGACGCTGCCGCTCGCCTCATGGCTTGGCGTCTCGGCGATTGCCTGCTTTCTGACGGGGTGGGGTTGCGCAGGTCTCGCACTGCTCCACTACGAGTGGGTGCACCTGCTTGTGCACACGCGCTACCGCTGTCGAACGCGCTACTACCGCAGGCTCGGCCGCAACCACCGGTTGCATCACTTTCGCAACGAGGGCTTCTGGCTCGGCGTGACGACCAACTCAGGCGATCGGTTGCTCCGGACGTACCCGGCGTCGAAGGGCGATGTCGCGCTCAGCGATACGGCGCGAACGCTGGAGCGTTGACCGGCTACTCGACGAATGCTGCCGAGGTGCTGCCGTCGATCGCGATCGACACGCGGTCGCCGCGCTGAAGGAGTACATCGGGGTGGGTGCGTGCCGAGAGCGTGGTGCCGTCAGCGAGGAGCAACTCGTACCGGACGTCATGGCCGTAGTACTCGACTGTCGTGATCTCGGCGCTATCGCCCTCCGAGAGCACCACCTGTTCGGGGCGAACGAGGACATCGACGGTGTCGTCGCTGGGCGCTGGCAGTGCCCCAGCGATCTTCACGCAACCGAGAGCGGTTTCGATGCAGTCGGAGGAGGGGCTCGGGCGGCCTGGAACGAAGTTCGCTTCACCGACGAATCGCGCAACCCATTTCGAGACCGGCGTTCGATACAGCTCGTCTGGTGACCCGACCTGCTCGACTCGGCCGTCGCGCATCACGGCGACGTTGTCACCGAGCACGAACGCTTCGTCTTGATCGTGGGTCACGAAGATCGAAGTCACGCCGATCTCGCGCAAGATGCTGGCGACCTCGGCACGAACATGCACACGGAGTCCCGCATCGAGGGCCGAGAACGGTTCGTCGAGGAGGAGTACTGCCGGGTTCGGCGCGAGGGAGCGAGCCAATGCGACACGTTGCTGTTGCCCGCCTGACAGCGTTTCGGGTAGTCGGTCGCCGAGACCTCCGAGGTCGACCAGGTCGAGCAACTCGTTCACTCGTTCGGCCCGGTCGGAGCGTGATGCTCTGATGTGGGATGCATTGAGCCCGAATGCGATGTTGTCCGCAACGGTGAGGTGTGGAAACAACGCACCGTCTTGGAACACCATGCCGACACTGCGATGCTCCGGCTTGATCCAGGTAGTGGGGCCTGAGACGACGCGCTCGCCGATCGAGACCGAACCGCGGACGGGTCGTTCGAGACCAGCTATTGCTCGGAGCAACGAGGTCTTGCCGCAACCTGACGGGCCGAGCAGCGACACGATCGAACCGGCGGCAACGGAGATCGAGACTCCGTCGACCGCGAGAGCGGAGCCGTACGACACCGAGACGTCATCGACGTCGACGGTCGCAAGATCTCGCTGGACGGAGATGGCCACGTCGTCATGATATCGGGGTAACACCTCGTAGCTCGCATGGTGACGGTCGTCCGTAAGGGTTGCTTTATGGATGCTGCTTGCCTAACTTCGCACGGGTGACCGATCTGCTGACCGGAACATCGTCCGAACACGTTGTGGACTCCACGTCCTCGCCGCTGTCCGCGGACGTGTTGAGGTCGCGCGGCAGCCGATCAGCGATCTTCGTCGGCGACCGCGTCGTGCACTTCGCCGAGCTGGCCGATCTCATCGACGACCGTCGGCGAGAACTCGGAGCGACACCGCAGCTCGTCGTGCTGCACGGGACCAACACGCTCGATTTCGTCGTCACGTACTTGGCCGCCCTGGACGGACGTCACCCCGTCATCGTGACGGCCACCGAGTCCGCTGCGGCGACGGCGGGCTCGATTTTCGGCGCAAGCATCGAGGTAGCAGCCACAGAAAGCGCGCAGATCCGCCGACTCGAGCCTTCACGTGCGCTCGACTGGCATCCGGACCTCGCAGCGATGATGAGCACGTCCGGGTCGACGGGTTCGCCCAAGCTCGTTCGGCTCTCACTCGCCAGCGTGACGAGCAACGCGCTGGCGATCGCACAGTCGCTCGACCTCGGCTCCCACGACCGAGCGATTACATCGCTGCCGTTGCACTATTGCTACGGACTGTCGGTCGTCACCTCGCACCTGGCTGTCGGCGGCTCGGTGGTTCTGACCGACACGTCGGTGGTCGATCCGTGCTTCTGGTCGGCCGTGAACGAACACGATGTCACGACACTGGCTGGCGTACCGCACACGTTCGAACTCATCAGCCGCCTCTCCCGCGACGTGCTCGCAGCGCCGTCGCTGCGCCGGGTCACCCAGGCTGGAGGGCGAATGGCGCCCGAGACGGTCGAAGTGCTCGCTCGAGTCGGGGAGCGCCACGGCTGGAAGCTGTACGTGATGTACGGGCAGACGGAAGCAACCGCACGAATGGCGTGCCTCTCGCCGAGTTTCCTGCCGGGTTCAGCTTCGTCAGTCGGGTCCGCGATCCCGGGTGGCGCCCTGCGAATCGATCCGATCGAGCAAGGCGAACCGGGGGCCGGCGAGATCGTGTACGCCGGTCCGAACGTCATGATGGGGTACGCCTCCAGCCCCACCGACCTGCAGCGGGGCCACGATCTCGACGAGTTGCGAACGGGCGACATCGGCCGTTTCGATGACGACGGCAACCTCGAAATCGTCGGTCGCCTCAGTCGTTTCGTGAAACTGCATGGGAAGCGCACTGATCTCGACGCGCTACGCAACGAGCTGCGGACCCGCGTCGCCGAGACCGTTCACGTCGCCGGTGACGACATGGGTCTCGTCGTCGGGGTCGTCGACGCAACGGCATCGGCGATCACAGAGGACGACGCAATCCGCGCCACCGTTGCCGATCTGGCCGGTGTCCCGGCGGGACTCGTGTGCGCGGTGCGTCTCCGCGAACTCCCGATGACCGCATCGAGCAAGGTCGATGCTCCTGCGTTGATCGAGGCGGCGCGAGCAGCCGGAGCTCACCGAGACGAAGCAGCCGGGACGAACGTCACGGTGTTCGACGAGTTCGAGGTCGTGTTCGGGCAACGCCCCGACCCGACGGCGACGTTCGCACGCCTCGGTGGCGATTCCTTCACCTACGTGGAAATGTCGATCCGGCTCGAATCGATACTCGGTTCGCTGCCCGGCGACTGGCATCTGCGACCACTCGCCGAACTCGAACAGATTCGCCTCGATCAACCGAGCCCGAGCCGTCTCCAGCGGTGGACCCGACTCGTCGACACCAGTGTCCTCATCCGCGCGATCGGCATTCTGCTCATCGTCTGTACCCACATGCGAGTGTTTCGCCTCGCAGGCGGTGCCCACGCACTGCTCGCCGTCGTCGGTTACAACGTTGCTCGATTTCAGCTGCTTCCGCAAGAGGTCCCTGACCGAGCGCGTCGTGTCGTCACGACGATCGGTCGTATTGCCGTCCCCACCAGTGTGTGGATCGGCGTCAACCTCGTGCTGGCCGGTGGCTATTCGCTTGGCGCCGTCTTGCTGGTCAACAACTACACGGGGTCGGCAAACCGCACGGAAGGTCGGTGGGAGTACTGGTACTTCGAGGCCTTCGTGCAGATCATGATCGTGCTCGCACTCGTGTTCTCGATCGGTCGAGTACGGCAGGCAGAACGAGCCCGTCCGTTCGCGTTCGCGCTCGGGGTCCTCGGGCTCACACTGTTGTTCCGCTTCGAGGTCGTGAACCTCGGTGGCGCCTACAACGAGATCTTCCGACCGCACACCGTTGCGTGCTTCGTGGCATTGGGGTGGTGCGCTCAGCGGGCGGCCACCGTTGCGCAGCGGCTACTGGTGACGGTCCTTGCGGTGGTCACCACGCTGGGCTACTTCGAGACCGTGGGTCGAGTCGATCAACTCGACCGCGAGCTTCGAATCCTCGCCGCCGTTCTCGCACTGGTGTGGATCCGATCGGTCCGGCTTCCCACACCCGTCGCTGCGGTGGTCGGCAAGGTCGCGGCCGCATCGATGTGGATCTTCCTCGTCCACTGGCAGGTCTGGCCGATGTTCACCCCATGGCTGGATGACCGGGTCGCATTCCTGCTCACCATCGCCGTCGGCACCGCAGTCTGGTGGGGCGTCGGCCGGGCCTCGCAGCTCGTCGGCGAGTTGCGTCAGCGTCGCACCGATGGGCGCAAGACGAGGAGCCACGTGAGCAGCGCCGACACAGCGATCAGCAGCAACGCTGCGACCCCTGTCTCAGCGTAGAACCCTTCGCCGAAGCCGCCCCAGATCTCGGTCGCGAGGGACGAAAACCCCACAGGTGCGAGCAACAACGTCGCCGGGAGCTCTTTGAGCGTGGCCAGCATCACCAGGCCAGCACCCGACAAGAGGCCGGGCCGCATCATCGGAAGATCGACCAGTGCTGCGCGTCGCGCCGCACTCGGTTCGAGGAGCCGAGCTTGCTCCCGGACGCGTTCCGGAACGGCGCGAACCGCCTGTTCGGTGCTCGCGAGTGCCTGGGATCCGAAATGGATGATGTAGCCGATGATCAAGAGCGTGAGTGACTGATACAGCCACCCGACTCCCGGAGCGTTGAGCGCGATGACGGCGAGCGCCAGCGCAATCACCAAGCCCGGGATGGCGAATCCACCGAGCACGGCGCCGGCGGCGATCGATGATGCGGGGTTCGGGCGGCGCGTGGTCTCCACGGCGATCGGCAAGACGACGGCGACGGTGACGACTGCGGCGAGCACCGAGACGAGCGCAGTGTTCAACGCTGGGCTGATGAGGCGTTCGTAGTCGACACTGCCGTTCCGCACGCCCCGCTGCGCCCAGGTCGCCAAGCTGGCGATGGGAATCACGAGTCCGACGCCGAGTGCGGCGGCGCACGTGAGCGTGCCGGGGACCTTTCGCCACCCGAGCTCCGTCGGGCGATGTGGCACTGCACCCGCCTTCGTGTCGGGCGTGAATCGTCCGCGGAAGCGTCGTTCGAGGGTGACGACAGCACCGGCGAGAATCAGCAGCGCGAACGCAGCGGTGAAGGAGACCGCCCGGTCCGCCTGCCGGGTCGCGAAGATCACGCGAGTCAGCGTGTCGTAGCCGAGCAGCTGCACGGCACCGAACTCGCTCAACGTGTAGAGGAACACCAGGAGGGCCCCGGCCACGATGGACGGTCGGATCTCGGGCAGCGTCACTCTGAAGAAGGCTTGCCGCGGCCCGAAGCCGAGGAGCCTGGCCCCTTCCTCGTGGCTCGAACGGAGCGCGGACAGTCGCGCCGAGACCGGTAGGAGGACGTAGGGGTAGGTGAAGGCGGTCAGCACGAGCCAACTTGCCCCGAGTCCACGGAAGCGTCGGGGCGGCGTGAGGCCGACGGCGGTCAGCGCATCGTGGATGACTCCGCCCGGCGCAAGCCCGGCGATGAACGCCCCGGCGCCGACGAACGACGGCAACACCAGCGGCAGGATCAAAGCGACGCGCCACGCTCGCCGAAACGGTAGGTCCGTTCGAACGGTCACCCACGCCAGCAGCGTTCCCAGTACTGCCGCGGAGGTCGAGACGAGCACGGCCAACTGGAGGGTGCGCCACAGCGGTCCGTAGATCTCGTTCCACGTGGCCGCGATCGGCGCATCGAGCCGAACGGTCCGCACGACGACGAA
>CALIOL010000342.1 GCA_938044705.1 uncultured Ilumatobacter sp.
CGCTGAAAAACACGGGGCGAAGTCGGTCGGCTCACTTCGTAGGATGAGCGGATGCCGGAGACGACGATCATCGAAGCCACCGACGAGCAGTTGGCGGGAATCAAGTACAACAGCGACGGGCTCGTGACTGCGATTGCCCAGGATGTCGAGAACGGCGAGATCTTGATGCTGGCGTGGATGAACGCAGAGTCGCTGAAGATGACCTTCGAAGAAGGCCGGATGGTCTACTGGTCCCGGAGCCGCCAGGAGCTCTGGCGCAAGGGAGACACGAGCGGTGACCGCCAGTTCGTGCGCGAGGCCTACTACGACTGCGACAAGGACGCGCTGCTGTTCAAGGTCGAGCAGGAAGGTGCAGGCGCCTGCCACACCGGCGAACGCTCGTGCTTCTTCTCGTCGTTCGGCTGACCCCGTGATCTTCCAGCCTTCACGCGAGGAATTCCACGCGCACGCAGCCGAGCACACCGTCGTCCCGGTGTGGACCGAGTTGCTCGCTGACCTGGAGACTCCCGTCGCGGCGTACAGCAAGCTCGTCGGGGACGGACCGGGCTTCCTCTTGGAATCGGTCGAAGGCGCAGAGCGATGGGCCCGATTCTCCTTCGTCGGCCGGAACCCTTCAGCCACGCTCGTCTCACGCGACGGTGTCGTCGAGCTCGACGGCGCGCTCCCCGATGGCATCCCGACCGACCAAGGGATCCTCGCGGCGATGGACGTCCTGCTCGAGGCGTACTCGAGCCCGGCCTTCGAGGACCTTCCACCGCTGCACGGCGGCATGATGGGGTACCTCGGTTACGACGTGATCCGTGAGGTCGAGCGGCTGCCCGACGCGCCGACCGACGACCGTTCGTTTCCCGATGCGGTGATGTCCGTGATCGGCTCGCTCGCAGCATTCGACCATTGGCGTCAACGGGTCTATCTCATCGAAAGCGTCGCCACGCTGGGTCTCTCCGCCGCCGAGCTCGACGATGCGTACGACGCAGCGGTCAGCAGGGTCGAACAGGCGGTCGAGGACCTCGCACGTCCGCTCGCGTACACCCCCGCAGCGCCGCCGACTTCGAACGACCAACTTCCCGAGCTCGATTCGACGATGGGCGGTGGGATGTATCAGCGCGCCGTCGAGGTCGCGAAGGAGTACGTGGTCGCCGGCGACATCTTCCAGGTCGTTCTGTCGCAGCGCTACGACCTCGAGCTCGATGCGGATCCGTTCGACGTGTACCGCGTCCTTCGCCAGGTCAATCCGTCGCCGTACATGTACTACGTGAAGCACCCCGAGCTGACGATCGTCGGTTCGTCGCCCGAGCCGATGGTGCAGTTGCTCGGCCGCAAGGTCGTGTCGCGTCCGATCGCGGGGACCCGACGACGCGGTCGTACCGCTGAAGACGACAAGCGCATGGCAGCTGAGCTCGCAGAGCACCCGAAGGAACGAGCCGAGCACGTCATGCTGGTCGACCTGGCTCGCAACGACGTCGGGCGCGTGTCCAAGTTCGGCACCGTGGAGGTCGAGGAGCTGATGACCCTCGAGCTGTACAGCCACGTGATGCACCTCACCTCGCAGGTCGCAGGAGAGTTGAACGACGGTCTCGGCCCGATCGACGTGCTGCGGGCGACACTGCCCGCTGGCACGCTGTCGGGCGCTCCGAAGGTGCGGGCGATGCAGATCATCGACGAGCTCGAACCGGTCAAGCGTGGGCCGTACGGGGGAGTGGTCGGCTACGTGGATTGGTCCGGCAACCTCGATACCGCCATCGCGATCCGCACGATGTTCATCTCTGGCGACGGCAAGGTCGCGAGCCTCCAGGCCGGGGCAGGCATCGTCGCCGATTCGGTCCCGGACGACGAGGACCTGGAGTGTCGCAACAAGGCCGCCGCGCTGCTGGCGGCGATCCCCGCCGCGCGGCGCATGACGCAGGCTCGGCGCGACGCTGGCACGACCGCGTAGCGGTCAACTCTCGACGGGTGGCGACCGTGGCGTACCGCCCGGCTCAGAAGATGAGGATCAGGGCGAAGATCACCGACAGGCCGGCGAAACCGAAGCCGATGACGGTGGCGAGCGCCATGGCGCCCGGAAGCGTCGTGATGGACGCAAGCGCCATCGACAGCTGCGTGAAGTTCGACCGGTGGTCCTTGACGACGTCGCGCAGCGAGAAGAACTGCCGTGACAGGTGGACGATGCCGTCGTCGTCGGATCCTTCGGTCGACTCGACGGTCTCGATGACCGTCTGTTCTGAGTCGTGGTCGCCGCCGATGAGCGACTTCACCTCCTCGACCAACGTGTCGCTGCCCTTGCGAACAGCACGGAGCCGGAACATCGCTGCGACGACCGATCCGATGGCCCAAACGGCGGCGATTCCCCCCGCAATGATCCAGAACGTGCGCAGCCCTCCGCCCAGTGCTGCAATGCCGAGGACGTAGCCGAGCACGCAGGCCACGATCGCGAAGATGAGCACACCTCCTGCGAGCGCGCTCGCTCGACGAAGCAGGCCGAGCACGACGTCGACAGCGCGCTCCGCGAGATCGTCGAGTCCGAACTCGTCATCGCTCCCACCGCCGGAGCTCACCGAATCAGGTCGGAGCACCTCGTCGGGTTGGATCGAATCGTCATCATTGGTTTCGTCGCGAGCCATGCGAGACCGAGTGTGCCACGCCAGACTGGTCGGGTGAACACCGACGACGCCGTTGCCCTCACCGAGTCCTTCATCGACCAGGCGGCTCGCGACCGCGTGACCGTCACCGGAGCCGACGCACTGACCTACCTGCAGAGCCAGATCGCCCAGGAGATCCGCGACCTCGTCATCGGCTCGGCTCGCTGGACGTTCGTGCTGGACCCGACCGGTAAAGTCGATGTACTCGCTCGGATCCAACGCACCGGCGACGAAGTGTTCGTCCTCGACACGGACGCCGGATTCGGTGAGGCCTTGCTCGCCCGAATCAACCGGTTCAAGATCCGCGTGGATGCCGACACCCGACTCGACCCGGCGATGAACGACGCTCCCGATGCCGAGCACGAGGAGTCCCGCATCGCGGCGGGCTGGCCTCGGATGGGCGCCGAGATCGAGCCGGGCTCGACCATTCCGGCCACGACGGGGATCGTGACCGTCGCCGTGAATTTCCAGAAGGGCTGTTACCCGGGCCAAGAACTGGTCGAACGAATGGACTCGCGTGGAGCCGACGCACCGCGGAGCCTGCGGATCGTGGACCTCGCTGACGGAGCCATGGTCGGATCACCGGTAACCGACGCAGACGGCAACGAGGTCGGCACGCTGACCAGCGTCAGCGGTGATGGCGCACTCGGTATGGCCTACGTCAAGCGTGGGGCCGAGGTGGGCCGAGCCCCGCTCGCACTGCAGTGACCTCAGGGTGATGTCTGACCGCACCCAGCTCCGGGGCGCTGTCGATCGCTGCCGCAACCGAATCGGGTGACGTGTTCGCCTGTGCGGCAGAACGGATCCACCCGATGGCCGTTGCCTGATCCTGCAAAGCACCCGCCGCTCGGGCGACGATCAACGCACTGAGCGTATTCGGGTTCCGTTCGTACGAACCGGCTGCGTAGTGCGCGGCCTCGTCGTATCGGCGGGTCGACAGCAGCAGGTTGGCGAGCACGAACTCGTTGCCGGGGTCTCCGTGGGGGAGCGGATCTGGCAACAGCTGGATCAGGTCGTCGGCCTGCGACGCGGTGATCCGAAGCTCCGAGACCGGAGGGGTCGGCTGCGGGTGGCTGAGCGCTGCGAGCAACGTCCGCTTCGCCTTGCCCGGCTTGCCTGCCGCCAGCGACGCCGCAGCGTCGTCCCACACCGAGGACTGCGGCCTGGCGGGCTTGTCGGCGCTGAGCATCTGCATCTGGGTGATCAGCAGGAAGCCGATGAACAGCACGAACCCCTGTCGGCCCGACAGGACGAGGAGCGCAGCGGCCCCGACTGTGACCCCAATCGAGGCGTAGAGCATGATGCGTCGAGCTCGGCCGGGCACGATGGCATCGAGCCCATAGGTCACGATGTTGCCGCCATCGAGCGGAAGGACCGGGATCAGGTTCATCGCTCCGATGACCGGGCCTGCCCAGAAGATGGCTTGCGACGCAGGCGAGTCCACCACCTGATCGAGATCGAGGGGGTTCACGCCCATCGCGATCAGCACGATCACCGCCGTGGTGATGTGGACCAAGGGCCCGGCGAAGGAGATCCATGCAGACTCCCAACGCTTGAGTTCCCGACTGGGCTGGTACGAGGCGTACCCGGCCAGGAAACCGAGTGAGATCTCTGCGTGGGCACCGGTCCGACGAGCGGCGACGGCGTGGCCCAGTTCGTGGACGAGCGTCAGCACGGCGATTGCTCCGGCAAGCCAGAGCCCGAATTCGTTGCGGTACAAGAAGACGATCAGCGCCATGAACACGATGAAGCCGGATTGGACTCTCACGTCGAACCCCAGCAACCGAAACATGGGAGCAGGCTATGTCGCTGGGTGCTCGGTCATCGGTCGCATCGCGGAACAGTCCGGAACGATCCGGAGCGATCGACAGTTCTATGGTGACCAGCGTGACAGCAGACACGGCGCCAGAGACGAATGTGCTGACCGACCTGGTTGCGCAGGTCGAGTCAGGAGCATTGGGACGAGACGACGCCCTGATGCGCGTCCAGGCAGGCGACCTCGATGCGATCCTGCACACCCAGTTCGATGGCGGCGGCGAAGTACTCGCCACCGGCATTCCCGCCTCGCCAGGAGCGGCCGTCGGCCGGGTCTACTTCACCTCCGACGACGCACTCGACGCGGATGACCGCGGTGAGGACGTGATTTTGGTCCGGAGCGAGACCACGCCCGCCGACGTGATGGGCATGCAGATCTCCCAAGGAATCGTGACGACGCGAGGCGGGCTGGCGAGCCACGCGGCGCTCGTGGCTCGAGGCTGGGGCACGCCAGCGATCGTGGGAGCCGAGGCGCTCGACATCGGAGATCGGTCGTTCAGCGTCGGTGACGTGGTGGTGGCCGAAGGAGACGTCGTCTCGATGGATGGTGCAACCGGGGAGGTGCTGCTCGGAGAGCTCTCGACATCCTCGTCGGAGCGGCCGGAGGCATTCGACACGATCCTCGGGTGGGCCGACGAAGTTCGTGCCGGAAAGCTCGCCGTCCGCACCAACGCAGACACCGAAGAAGACGCATCGGTGGCGAGAGAGCTGGGGGCCGAAGGCATCGGACTGTGCCGCACCGAGCACATGTTCCTTGCGCCAGATCGTTTGCCGATCGTTCGCGAGATGATCTTGGCCGACACCTCCGAGGACGAGTCCGCAGCGCTCGAGAAGCTGCGCGTTGCTCAACAATCCGACTTCGAATCGGTGCTCGCCTCGATGGACGGCCTTCCCGTCACGGTGCGCCTGCTCGACCCACCGCTCCACGAGTTCCTTCCGTCGGTCACCGAGCTTCGGATCGAGGCTGCGACGAGCGGCCTGAGCGACGAAGGAAAACGGCAACTGGCCGCGGCCGAGACCTGGTCCGAACACAACCCGATGATCGGGACGCGTGGTGTGCGCCTCGGCGTGATCAAGCCCGGGCTCTACTCGATGCAGGTCCGAGCGCTGCTCGACGCCGCGACCGCCCGACGCGACGCCGGAGGCTCCCCGATCGTCGAGATCATGATCCCGCTCACGGTGACACGCGAAGAACTCGCTCTCGCACGGTCGTGGGTGCAAGCCGAGCTCGACTCGTCGTCGGTGCCCGAAGGCAGCATCACGATCGGAACGATGGTCGAGACCCCACGTGCCGCGCTGTGCGCAGCGCAACTCGCCCACGAGGCGGACTTCTTCAGTTTCGGTACGAACGATCTGACCCAGCTCACCTTTGGGTTCAGTCGCGACGACGTCGAGTCCAAGATGATGCCGGCGTACCTCGCTCAGGGGCTGCTCGAGGGCAACCCGTTCGACTCGATCGACCAGCACGGTGTCGGCCGCCTCGTCGAAGTCGGCGCGTGGCACGGTCGCGAGGCGCGGCCCGGACTGAAGCTCGGCGTGTGTGGCGAACACGGGGGAGACCCGGCGTCGATCGACTTCTTCTATCGCTCGGGACTGGACTACGTGTCGTGCAGCCCGTACCGAGTACCGATCGCGCGACTCGCGGCGGCACAAGCGGTGATCCGCAACCGGTGACCACGCCATAGTCTGAGCAGACCATGGGGATCGCGGACGACGACATCGACAAGATCCGCTCGACGGTGTCGATCGTGGATGTCGTGCAGAACTACGTCGCACTGAAGAAGCGGGGGCGGAACTGGGTCGGTTTGTGCCCGTTCCATGCGGAGAAGTCGGGCTCGTTCAACGTCAGCGAGGAGATGGCGTTCTTCAAGTGCTTCGGGTGCGACAAGGGCGGGGACATCTTCACGTTCATCCAGGAGATCGAGCACACCGACTTCCCGGGCGCCGTCGAGTTGCTTGCCGGCAAGGCGGGAATTTCGCTGAACTACACCTCGACGGGCCAGTCGAAGGAGCGAGCGCAACGCAAGAGGCTCACCGCAGCGATGGGCGATGCCGTCGAGTGGTACCACGAGCGGTTGCTCAAGGACCCCGGCGCTCGACCGGCACGCGACTACTTGCGAGCGCGCGGACTCAGCGGCGACATCGCACGCCAATTCAAACTGGGATGGGCGCCAGACGACTGGGATGTGCTCTCGCGCGAGCTGGGGCACTCGGCCGACGTCTTGCACAGCGTCGGTCTGGCGTTCCGCAATCGTCGCAACCGGATGCAGGATGCGTTCCGCGCCCGCGTGATGTTCCCGATCCTCTCCGAGGCCGGCGAGGCGCTCGCGTTCGGCGGTCGCATCCTCCCCGGGTCCGACGACCCAGCGAAGTACAAGAACAGCTCCGAGACGCCGATCTACACGAAGTCCCGGACGTTGTACGGCCTGAACTGGGCCAAGGCGAACGCAGCGAAGGTCGACCAGATCATCGTGTGCGAGGGCTACACCGACGTGATCGGCTTCCACCAGGCAGGCGTGCCTCGTGCCGTGGCAACGTGTGGCACCGCGCTCACGGAAGAGCACGTCCGCTTGCTCAAACGGTACGCGAGCCGCGTTGTGCTGTCGTTCGATGCGGACGCCGCAGGCCAAGGCGCTGCTGAGCGGTTCTACGAATGGGAGCAGAAGCACCAGGTGGAGGTGTCGGTCGCCAGGTTGCCGCAGGGCAAGGACCCCGGCGATCTCGCACGTTCGGACCCTGCGGCGTTGGCTGCAGCCGTGGAGGACCCGGTGCCGTTCTTGCGGTTCCGACTCAACCGGGAAACGAGCCGCCTCCCTCGAGACTCGGCCGAACACAAGGTGCGCTACGCCAACACGGCGCTCGAGGTCGTCAACGAACACCCCAACCCGGATGTGCGTGCGATCTACGCCGGCGAGATTGCCGCGCACGTCGGCTTGTCGGTCGAGGAGTTCACGCAACGGGCCCGGGACCGCAAGCAACGCCCCGTCGAGGCGCCGGCCCCGTCGAGACGGCGCGCGCCGATGGAGAACGCCGAGTTTGCGGCGCTGGTCCTGCTCGTCCAAGCGTGGGATTCCATCGCCGAGTGGCTCATCGAGGGGTTGTTCGAGGACGACGCGAACCGGATGGCGTTCCTCGCGCTCGCTGAAGCGGGCTCGCTCACCGGTGCGCTGGAGATCGCGGCGCCGGACGCTCGTGACGTGCTCGAACGAGCTGCTGTGGCCGACCTGGAATTGGATGCGAGCGTCGAGGCCCGCTCCTTGATTGCTGCCTCTACCCGCCGGGAGCTGAAGTTCAGAACGTCGCTCGTCGATGCGGCATCGCTGGAGGAAGATCGCGCGGCGAGGCTGGATCTGATGGCACTTTCTGAGACCGATGAGGCTCGCGCTCTCGCTGCGGCAGAGTCATTGCTAGGTTGGCTCCATCGACGCACCGAAGAACGTTCCCATGGCGCTGACGCCGACGAGTCGCAGGGTGGCTGAGTAGCCATGAGTGTGGATCAGCCCGTCGCGTCCCCGGTTCCGGGCGTCGATGAAGTCGAGTGGAGCAAGCTCGTCGAACGTGGCCGCACGAACGGCGAGGTGCATGCCGATCAGGTGAGCCACGTGTTGCGTCATGTCGAGCTGAGCGAATCGGTGCTGACCGACGTCCACGCAGCGATGGCCGGTGCCGGAATCTCCATCGACGACAAGCTCGACGACGATCATCACGAGAGCGACTCCGACGACACTCCGGTCGGGACACGACGCGAGGTGCTGCTCGAGAACGTTCCCGAGAAGTCGGCAAGCACTGAGAACGATGCCGACGAAGCGTTGCTCAGTCGACGCCGTCAGCGCCGCACGAAGAAGCGCGGCCCGAAAGCCGAAGGCGGCTCTGCCGACGCGGTGCGGATGTATCTCCGGGAGATCGGCCAGGTCGACCTGCTCACGATCGACGACGAACGCCGCCTGGCGCAGTTGATCGAGGAAGGCAAGATCGCGGCCGAGAAGATCGACGCGGCGGACGAAGAGGGCACGTCGCTCGAGAGCATCGAAGAGCGGATGTTGCTGCGGGCGGTGAAGCGAGGCGAGCGCGCCAAGTCCGAGTTGACGCAGGCCAACCTGCGCCTCGTCGTGAGCATCGCCAAGCGCTACTCGGGTCGGGGCATGCAGCTGCTCGATCTGGTGCAAGAGGGCAACCTCGGGCTGATGCGTGCCGTCGACAAGTTCGACTACACCAAGGGCTTCAAGTTCTCGACGTACGCCACGTGGTGGATTCGCCAGGCGATCACTCGCTCTATTGCCGACCAGGCGCGCACGATCCGCATTCCGGTGCACATGGTCGAGCACATGAACCGGGTCACCCGTGCCAAGCGCACGATGCATCAGGAACTCGAGCGGGAGCCGACGATCGACGAGCTCGCGCAGCGGGTGCAGCTGGAGCCGGACAAGGTGCGCGAGCTGCTCAGGTATTCGCAGGATCCGCTGTCGCTCGACTCCCCGGTCGGCGAAGAAGACGAATCGAACCTCGGTGACTTCATCCAGGACGAGTCGGCGGACAGCCCGGCGGACGCGGCAACGAAGGTGATGCTGTCGAACGCCGTGGGCGAAGTGCTCGGGGAACTGTCAGAGCGCGAACAGGACATCGTTCGGTTGCGTTTCGGCCTCGATGGAGGCCAGGCCAAGACGCTCGAAGAGGTCGGCAAGGAATTCGGCGTGACTCGTGAACGGATCCGCCAGATCGAGGCGAAGACGCTTGCCAAGCTGCGCCATCCCCAGCGGAGCCAACGTCTCCGCGAGTTCCTCGAAGCCGAATAGATCGCCGCAGCGCCCGCCAGGTCAGGAAGTTCGCGAAGACGCGAACTCTGAAGTACCCCCTCGTTTAGATGGTGTGCATGACGAACGACATCGATCTCGCACTCGACTGCACCACCTGCGTTGCTGCGAACACCACGGCGTGCAGCGATTGTGTGGTGAACCACTTGCTCGCCAACGACGACGGTCCGATCGCGTTCGTCCCGACTCCGCTCCGAGTCCCGGCGAAGAGCGAGACGGCTCGAGTCGTGGAGTTGTTCGCCAAGGCGGGCTTGTTGGACGATGAGCCCCAGTTCGTGTCCTACTCCGACTTCGAAACGGGCGTGGTTCCCCAGCTGGCCTGATCGGGCGTCGTACGATAGCGCTCGATGGTTCTTGGCGACGCGGACGACCCGACGGTTCCGACGGGTCGAGCTGGTGTCGACCCGCTGCTCGCCTTTCCCAAGGAGTCGACGGGGCAGACCGGCCAGATCGAGCGGCCGGGCGATCAGACCCCGTGGTGGTTCATTCCCGGCCTGTGTGCCGTGGCGGTGTTCTTCATCGGCCTCCTGGCCACGATCAACAACGACCGCAACGCAGATCGAATCGCTGCCGAGCAGGCAGCATCGCCAGCGACGGTGGTGAGCACGCCACCGGTCGCCGAACCTGAACCCGAGCCCGAGGTCGACTCGGCCGCCGCGGACACGACCGTCTCAGTGCCAGCGACCGAGCTCGAGGTGGCGACCACCGTGGATCCTCGACTCGATGAACTTCCGGCACTCGGGATGGTGCGAGTCGGCGAGTCAGAGTTCTCGATCGTTTCGCGCTGCGAGGTGCAGCTGCC
>CALIOL010000343.1 GCA_938044705.1 uncultured Ilumatobacter sp.
GCGATCGTCCCGGACTGGATCGCCGATTGGCGCACGCTGCTCCAAAATCGGTACGACTACGCGGCGGAGCTCCGGGCGGGCAACGAGGTCCCCTTCACCGAGACCGCCGTGGAGGGCATTCCGATCACCGAGCGCATCGAAGCCTTCGCCGGCGACAACGAGATGGACAGCTGCGCTCCGCCTCGGCGGGGCGTGTTGAACTAACGCTCCAACTGCTTGATCACCCGAGCCGGAGCACCGGCGGCGACACAGTTGTCTGGCAGCGATCCGGTGACGACGCTGTTTGCTGCAACCACGACGTGTTTGCCGATCTGAGCGCCTGGGAGTACCACCGTGCCGTGACCGAGCCACGACCCGTCCCCGATGGATACCGGCTTCTCCGGCATGACCTGCTGAGAGATCGGGAGGTCGAGGTTCTCGTACCCGTGGTTCTGGTCCGTGATGTACACGTGGTGCCCCGTCCACACGTCGTTGCCGATACGGATCTCGAGATGCCCGACGATGCCGCTCCCCTTCCCGATGAGGCAACGGTCACCGACGGCGATCACCGGGTCGGTCACCATCTCCTGGCCGGGCACCATCCCCGCTGACAGGGTGATTTGCGGCCCGAACAGCGTCCCTTCTCCGATGTGAATGAATCGCTCGTTGAACAGTGTGTTCGGCGGAAAGCAGATCACGCTGTTGGCTCCGAAGCGTCCGAACCGCTTGCCGCGCCGGGTGTCGGGACCGATTGCCCCGAGTTCGATCGCAAGATCCCACCCGCGGAGCACCCCTTCGCCAGCGGCGCGCTTGAGACCCGTCAGCACGCGCCGTATCGGCGTCTCGGGAACTCTGTCGCGCTCGAGCACGCCGCAACGCTACGGGTTAGGTTTCGCCCGTGCGCATCCGACTCGTTGCAATCACCGTCCTTCTGACGGTGGCGGCACCGCTTTTGAGTCAACGTCCCGCGGTTGCGCAAGCGGACGATGCCGGCCGCGAATTGGCCGAGACCTACGCACCGATCGTGATGGTGGCCTCGCAGGACGGCCCCTGCGACGCGGACGGTGAGTCGTTTCGACCGATGTCGGTCGATCTCGTTCTCGGCAACGACGACGTGTTGCTCCGCCAAGCCGGCGAGGCCGATCCGGTCGTGCGACGCGCTCCAGAGCCGGCGGACCTCTTCGGTCGCGGCGAGGGCTTCTTCCTCGACTTGAACGGGCTCGCGCTACAGCCTGGCTGCGTTTACGAGCAGGACTTCGATCGATACGTGGGCGGGGATCGAGATGGTGCGGCGGTGGTCTACGCCCACATCGCCACACAAGATGACCGACCGGGACAGTTGGCCCTCCAGTTCTGGTTGTACTGGTACTACAACGACTGGAACAACAAGCACGAGAGCGACTGGGAGTTCATCCAGCTGCTCTTCGACGCCTCCGACGTGGAGACAGCGTTGGAGGTGGGTCCGGCCAGCGTCGGATATGCACAGCACGAAGGCGGAGAGCGGACGAAGTGGGACGATGGAAACGTCCAGCGAAGAGGCGACCATCCCGTCGTCTGGTCGTCGCGAGGTTCGCATGCGAGCTACTTCACGTCGAGCGTCTTCCTCGGCCGCAAGGGCACCGAGGGAGTTGGATGTGACACGACTGCGCACGAAGCGACGGCACTGACACCCGCGGTCGAACTCCTGCCGGATTCGGTCGACGATCCTGACGACCCATTCGCATGGCTCGCATTCACGGGCCGGTGGGGTGAGCGTGGGAGCGGACCCTTCAACGGTCCGACCGGCCCCAACACCAAACCTCAGTGGGAGCGGCCGATCGACTGGCACGACGACCTTCGCTCGGCGAGCGTTGAGATCCCGGGCGGCGACCAGACCAACGACACCGTCCTGACGACCTTCTGTTCGGTGGTCGACTTCGGCTCGAACCTGCTTCGAACGTTTCAGGTGTCACCGACGCGGACGCTCGTGCTCGGCGTCCTCTCGCTGTTCCTCGTTCGGTTCCTTGCGATGCGAACCGAGTGGACACGTGTGCCACCGACGCCGCTGCGTCGCCGACGACGCGTCGGCCAGATGTTGCGGGCCTCGCTCGCCTCCTATGCGACGTCGCGGGGATCGCTCGCGGTGATCGCCGGTCTCTACGCTCCCCTCGCCCTCGTCGTCGCCCTTGTTGGCTGGGCCGGTTCCTTCAACGCAGCACAATCGGTCGCTGGCGTCCTCACCGGAGCCATGGGCTTGGCGGTCACCGCTCTGGTCTCGGCGTACTGGCACCTCGAGGGCGCTGACCATCCGCGCTCGTTGGTCGAGGCCGCTCGCCTCGTGAGGCAACGCTGCTGGGCAATCATCTACTCCTTCGGCATGGCCAGCCTGATCGTGGCGGTCCTTGCGCTGACCGTCATCGGTCTTCCACTCGCCGTCCGCCAGATCGTCCGGTACCAGTTCGTGGTACCTGTCGCCACGACGGAGGGACTCAGCGGACGCGCAGCGTTGCGCCGAAGCGGTGACTTGGTCCAAGGGCGTTGGTGGCGCACGGCGTTCACGATTCTCGTGTTGGTCGGTCTCGCTGCGCTGATCAACAGCGCCGTGCAACTCGGTCTGCTCGTCGCGCTGGGAGGCCTTCCTCTCTGGGGGTACGTGGCGGTCGCGTTCCTTGCAACGGGGCTCCTCGTTCCCATGGTGTCGACCGGGCCAGTTCTGCTGTACGGCGACGCCGCCCGCCACGACGCGAGCCGGTAGCTTCCGGTCGTGGACATCGTCGGGATCGATCGGGATGGCGCGACCGAGTATCGAGGCGTGCGGTTCGCCCGCGCACAGCGCCTTGCAGCTCCAGTGGATGTGCTCGGCTGGGAGCCGGCTCTGGACGCGACGGCGTTTGGTCCGCAGGCGCCTCAGGTCGGCGGAGTGCTCGAAAGCCTGCTCGGAGCGACGGGCCTCGCGATGAGCGAGGACTGTCACTTCCTCAATATTTTCACCCCGAACGCTGATGACCGAGCGCGACCGGTGCTCGTCTTCATCCACGGCGGAGCCTTCGTGACGGGCACCGCTGCGATGCCCTGGTACGACGGTGCGCCGCTCGCCGCCGGTCATGACCTCGTGGTGGTCACGATCAACTATCGACTCGGAGCGCTCGGCTTCCTGGGCGACCGCAATCTCGGCACGCTCGACCAGATCTCTGCACTGCGATGGATCCAGCGCCACATCGCAGACTTCGGCGGAGATCCGGCCAACGTGACGATCTTCGGCGAATCAGCCGGCGGGTCGGCGGTCGTCTCACTCCTGGCCGCGCCCGAGGCCGACGACCTCTTTCATCGGGTCTGGGCGATGAGCCCGTCACTCCGACAGCTCCGCAGCGCCGAGACCGCCGCCGACTTCGAACGGGTCTACCTCGAAATGGTCGGCCTGGCGGCAACGGTCGACGACCTTGCTGGCGTGTCGGTCGACGACCTCCTCGATGCCCAACAACGAGTCCCGATGGACCCGCTGATGCGGGGATTCTCCCCCGCGGTCGGCGCTCCCGTGTTCGCCGGCGACATCCTCCACACCGCCATCGCTGACTCGCGACCTGTCGTCGTGGGAACCAATCGCGACGAGATGCTGCTGTTCACCGCCTTCGACCAGAGTCGAATGAGCTGGGACGAGACGGACGTGGAGCGGGAGTTCGCTGCGCGCTTCGGCCCAGACGCCACCACGGCGATCGCGAGGTATCGGGAGTTCCGCCCGGAGGCGAACGCGAGCCAGCTCGTCTCGGCGGCGCAGACGGACGAGGTGTTCAGACGACCGGCGCAGCAGCTCGCCGAGGCGCGGTCATCGGCCGGGTCGGCAACGTGGATGTATCAGTTCGACCAGCGGTCGACCGCGTTCGGCGGTGTCCTCGGTTGCTGTCACGGGCTGGACCTCCCGTTCGCATTCGGCACGCTGTCGGCTCGCGGCGTGGACCTGTTCACGGGTCTCGGCGACGATCGTCAGAACGTCGCCGAACAGTTCTCGTCTGCCCTGGCCGCATTCGCTCGGTGCGGCGACCCGGGATGGCCGTGCTTCGACATCGATCGTCGGGCGACGCAGCGGATTGGGCCCGTCCCCGACGTCGTCGACGACCCGGAGTCAACGATTCGCTCACTTTGGAGTTGAGATGACCACCCCGTTCGGAACCATCCTCGACGTACCCGGCATCGGCGTCGGCCACCATCAACGGACCGGCTCCGGTTGGCTCACCGGAACCACCGTCGTCACTGCCAGAGCGGGAGCGACTCCCGGTGTCGACGTCCGGGGAGGCGGGCCCGGGACGCGTGAGACCGATGCGCTCCATCCGACGAATCTCGTGCAGTCGGTTCACGCAGTGACACTCACCGGCGGCAGCGCATTCGGTCTCGCCGCAGCCGATGGCGTCATGTCGGTACTGGAAGATCGGAGACTCGGATTCCCGATCGCCGGGGGCGTGGTGCCGGTCGTTCCTGCTGCGGTGATCTTCGACCTCGGGCGAGGCGGCGTCTTCTCGCGTCGACCCGACGCGGGCTTCGGTGCGCGTGCGGCCAAGACAGCACTCGCCGGTCGGCGCTCCCCACACTGGGGCGCCGTCGGCGCCGGCACGGGCGCCCGAGCGGGCGGTCTGCAGGGCGGCGTCGGCACCGCCAGCAAGCTCGTCGACATCGGGGACGCAACGTTCGCTGTCGGTGCGCTCGCCGTCGTGAACTCCGTCGGCTCGGTGATCGACCCCGACACCGGCCTGCCGTGGGAACGCGCTGGACTACGGGTCAAGCGCCCCACCGCAGAGCAGCGTCGGGACATCGTCCAGGCCGCAACGTCGGCAGCCCCGAGCTTGAACACGACGATCGGCGTCGTCGCCACCTCGGCGCTGCTCGACAAGGCACTGGCCTCGAAGTTCGCATCGGTCGCCCACGACGGGCTTGCCCGGGCGATTCGCCCGGCGCACGGCTTGACCGACGGCGACACAATTTTCTCCCTCGCCACTGGCGACACGGCGCTCCCCGAGGATCCTGGGGAACTGATCGGTGCGTTGAACTCGCTGTTCCAGGCAGGCGCTGACGCGTTCGCTGCAGCGTGCACACATGCGATCGTCGCCGCCGAAGCCGTTGGAGATGCCGCCGCGTGGAGCGACCTCGTCAACCGTTGAATCTCGTTCGGAATCGGGCGCGGCCACCGCGATGGCTACCATCCCACCCGTGTTCACCTTTGTGTCGCCCGGCGAGATGCGCGCCTGGTCACGGGCCCGTCACCATGAGGGCAGAACGATCGGATTCGTGCCGACCATGGGCGCTCTGCACGATGGTCATCTTCGGCTGATCGCTGATGCGGCCGATCGGTGCGACGACGTCGTGGTCTCGATCTTCGTGAACCCGCTGCAGTTCAACGTCGACGCGGACTTCGACGCGTACCCCCGCCCGATCGACCAAGACGTCGCTGCCTGCGAAGCGGCTGGCGTGGCCGCCGTCTATGCACCGACTGCGGCGGCGATGTATCCGCCTGGTTTCCAGACCCGAGTCGTGCCCGGCGCGCTCGCGGACTTGATGGAGGGGCCCGGAAGACCGGGACACTTCGAAGGCGTGGTCACCGTCGTCAACAAGTTGTTCGGCGCGATCAGCCCCGACGTCGCGATCTTCGGCCAGAAGGACTACCAGCAGTTGCGAATCGTCACACAGATGGCGATCGACTTCGATCTCTCGACCGAGATCGTCGGCCATCCGATCGTGCGGGATCCCGACGGCCTTGCGCAGTCCAGTCGCAACGTCCGCCTGTCCCCCGAGCAGAGGTCGGCAGCAGTCGTGGTGCCACGCTCGCTCGATGCAGCGGTCGAGGCAGCTGGCTCAGACGCCGCGACGCCGATCGACGTGCTCGCCGCGGCCCGTGCGATCGTCGACAGCGAACCGACAGCTCGCCTCGAGTACGCGACGATCTTCGACGCGGTCGACCTCACAGAAGTCGAGCGGTTCGACGACCGATCACCCGGCAAGGTGCGAATCGCGACCGCCGTCTGGTTTGGCGAGGTGCGGTTGATCGACAACCGCGACCTGTTCGGCGACTGAGCCACTCTGGTCGAACGGATCCGGGTTGTTCTCGAGGATCTTGTCTCGCACGCCCGACAGCAAGATGATCATCACGACCCCGTTGAAGATCGCATGTGCCACCATCGTCGGCCCGATGCGGCGCAGCAGGTAGGCCGCCGCGCCGAATGACACGCCGACAGCTGACAACACCAGAGCGAGACCGATGTTGCCGACGCCGCGGACGGGATCAACGTGCGCGACGCCGAACAGCACGCCCTGGCCGACGATCGCAACCGGCGGTGCCGCAACCGACAACAGACTGCGCATGACGAGACCACGAAAGACCAGTTCTTCGACGAGCGGTGCCGCAACGACGGCGGTGATCACAATCGCAACGGTGTAGGTGCGATCGGCGGTGAGCTCGCTGATGTCGTCGGTGTTGTTCGAGAGCGGTATGTCGAGCGCGAGCACGATCGTCGCGATCGCGATTTGCACCATGATCGTCGCCAGCCAGATGAGCGGCCCCCAACCGAGGTCTGACCATCGCGGCGTGAATCCGACGTCTGCGTAGCGGTTGCCGCTCCCCCACCGCCTGGTCGCGAACCACCACCAGATGACCGACGGTCCGTATCCGATGAGGCCCAGGAGTGCCACGTACACGACGACGGGCCACTCGAAGTCGATGATCAGGTCGAGTATGAACTTCGAGCCGAGCAGCGACACGACGAGGACGACGATCGCTCCGATGCCGGCGGCCAGGGGCAACGTCGGGTGCGGCGGACGCGGCGGCGCAAAGATCACGCCCATCGGGGTCGACGGCGGAGGCCACGGGGCGGGGCTCGGCGGATGCGGTGCGGTCGACGTCATGTGATCAGCGGTGGGTACCGAAATCGGTCACCGAGGCGCGGTACCGCACGGTGTACACGCTGTCTCCCGACAAGATGCCGCCACGGCTCAGCATCCGTCCACCCTGCCAGTTCGACAGGCCGAGTTCTGGCTTCTCGAGCGCGTACTGCCCATCCACCCATCGGGTGAACCCGTTGCCGACGAACGGAGCGTCCACGGAGGCGTAGAAGGCGTCGTGTTCCGCAGCGTCACCGCTGATGAGCGTGGCCACGAAGTGCGGGCTGTAGCGGTTGAACTGCTCGATCGCGTCAGCGACCGAGTCGACGACGATCAGGGTCATCTCCGGGCTGTTCTCCCACTCCCATTCGGTCGCCAGGTCGGCTTCGGCAAGCGTCGACGCCGCAGGCTCTTCGACGGGACCCTCCGCTCGGTCGATCGTCACCGAGCGTTCGAACCGCTCGGGGTCCACGTAGGACTCCGAACCAGCGATGACGTGGAGCCGGCCTACCGAGCCACGGGCCGCGGCGGCAGCATCGAGTCCTTCGAGCGCCGCGGGAACCAGGGTGGCGGCACTGGAGCGAAGGACGGCCAGGCAGTTGAGCGTGTTACACACCTTTCGATCGAGCGAGTGCGTCACGGCCTCGCGAAGCATGTCGGCATCGGCGTCTTCGCCGGTCACCATCCACGCTCCCCCAGTGCCGTGCAGGCTCACCGGATTCCCCGCCTGAGATGCGACCGCTCCGAGTTGTGCAACGGCGGCGCCCGACCCACGAGCAACGGCAAGTGCGAGGCGCTGGTCGCTGAACAGTGCGTGGCCGGCGCTGCGCGCTGGCGAATCGACGAGCTGGACCGCTCCGCCGGGGAGTCCCGCATGCTCGAGCGCCGGCCCGAGTGCATGCTCGACGATTGCACGTGCCGTGCGAAGTGCGTCGGAGCCGATTCGAAACACCACGGCGTTGCCGCTGCGGAGCACTCCACACGCATCGGCAAACACGTTCGGCCTGCCTTCGAAGACGAACGCGACGACACCGAGCGGCGCACGCAGCGCCTGAAGTGTCCATCCGTCGTGCTCGACGGTGTCGACGACGCCATCACGGCCCGATGCTGCCTGCTCCCACACGAACAACCCAGCGATCATGTCGGACCGCATGGACGGGGTGAGTTCGAGGCGCGTGGTCGACCGCCCCTTCGATTTGGCAGATGCGACGTCGGCGGCGTTGGCCTCGACGATCGGACCGAACGCCGGGTCGTCGGCGAGCAGCTGCCCGAATCGGGCGAAGAACGTCGTGATCTGGTCGTCGGTGCATCGAGCCAGACCCGAGAAGCCGTCGACTGCGTTGGACACGGCCCGGTCGACGATGGCGTGCTCCGCTGCAGGTACATGCAAGAGGTCCCCGGTGTCCTGCACCACGACGAGTTGGTCGCCGGCAGTGAATGCCTCCGCGAGTGCTTGCGGCACCGTCGTGACGCTGTTGCCGCCGAAGACGATCTGTTGGCCTGGCGTCAGCGAGTCGAGCGCACTGATGGTGTTCGTCATGGGGCGACCTCCACTTCCTTCCACTGCATCCCGTGCAGTTCTTCGAGTTCGTCGAGTCGGACCGGCAATCCGGTGTCGATCGAGCGATGCGCCGCGAAGCCGATCGCCGCCGACAGCAGTCCATCGCGCAGCGTGACCGCCTCGGTGCGTCCGTTGCGGATTGCCTCGACGAAATCGACATGTTCGAGGTAGCTCGCACCATGGTGCAGACCGATGTGCTTCACGTCGGTTGCCTTCACCCGTTCCTCGGTGACGACGTTGATGCCACTCACGATGTCCTCGGTGCGACGTCCGACACGAATCAGACTCTCGGTGTCGAGCGCTTCGAGCTTGCCAGCGGTTCCGACGACACTGATCTCTCGCTCGTTCTTACTCGCCTCGGCGAACATGCACAGATCGAGCATCCCGCGTGCGCCGTTGTCGAATTCGACGATCACGTACGCGTTGTCGAGGATGTCGGGCGTCTCGCCGTCATAGGACTCATCGAGATGATTGACATCCTGAGCACCAGAGGCCATCACGCGCACAGGGCTCGCACCCGTCATCGAGATCATGAGGTCGAAGAAATGGCAGCACTTCTCGACCAGCGTCCCGCCCGTGTTCCTCTTGAATCTGTTCCAGTTCCCCACTTTCACCAGGAACGGGAAGCGGTGTTCTCGGATCGCGACCATGCGCACGTCACCGACGGTGCCCTCGCTCAGCTCGTGCATCAGCCGGCGAATCGGCGGCATGTATCGATACTCCAAGCCCATCCACACGACTCGGTCGGGGAAACGTGCGCGAGCTGCGTCGGCGGCTTCGACGACGTGGCGGCAATCCTCCAGGGTCGTGCACAGCGGCTTCTCCACCAAGACGTGAATCGGTCGCTCCAACACGTCGAGCAGGATCTCTTTGTGCGTGTGGTTCGGAGATGCGATCACCACGGCGTCGACGAGGCCGGAGTCGAGCATCGCCACGTGGTCGTCGAACACGGCGAGTTCGCCCGGTGCGACCGGACCATCGGCCCCCTTGCCGACCAACTCGTGTTGGTAGGGCTTTTGGTCGAACCACGTTCGAACCGCAATCCTCGCCCAGTTCTGCGACTCGGGATCCGGGTCGGCAACGGCGGTCACTTCTGCACCATCGATCGCGAGGACGTTCTGGATGTGTTCCACGCCCATCATCCCCGTCCCGATGATCCCGTAGCGGATCGTGGTTGGCTTGATCTCTGCTGACATCGAGCGCAAGCGTACGCTGGTCCTCGTGTCAACGAACGACGATCGCCTCTACTTCCGCCAGCTGCTCTCCGGGAAGGACTTTGCAGTAGACGACCAGCTCGCCCAGCAGATGGTCAACTTCGTGTACGCCATCGGGGATCGAAGCACCGGTGAGTGCGTGCTCGTCGACCCGGCATACGCCGTCAACGACATTCTCGATGTCGTCGAGGCCGACGACATGACCGTCACGGGTGTTCTTGCGACGCACTATCACCCCGATCACGTTGGCGGGTCGATGATGGGCCACGACATCGAAGGGATCGCCACGCTGCTCGATCGCGTCGACTGCCCCATTCACATCCACGGAGATGAATGCGAGTGGGTCTGCAAGACCACCGACGTCGGCGAAGAACACCTCGTTACTCACGAGTCCGGTGACGTGTTGAGCGTCGGCGGCATCGACATCACCCTGCTCCACACACCTGGACACACGCCGGGCAGCCAGTGCTTTCTCGTCGACGGTCGCCTCATCGCAGGTGACACGCTGTTCCTCGAAGGGTGTGGCCGCACCGATCTCCCGGGGTCGAACCCGGCACAGATGGGCGAGAGCTTGCGCCGCCTCGCTCAGGTTCCCGACGACACGGTCTTGTTCCCCGGCCACCGCTACTCTGCGGCGCCGAGCGCGCCGATGGAGATCGTGAAGCAGATCAACTTCGTGTTCGACCAGCTGTGATCAGCAGTTGTCTTTGGCCGGGATGACGATGCTCAGCCCGGGATAGAACGCGTCGTAGCCGTTCGTGCCCGAGTTCGCAGCGTCCATGGCCTCGACGGTGACGTCGAACTTGTTCGCCACTGCGAAGCGTGTCGTATCTCCGGCTTCGATGACGTAGCTGCCAGCTTCGCAGTTGTCTCCGACTTCGGGGATCGTCGCGCCGGTCTCGCCGGTTTCCGCCTCGGCTTCTCCGCCGGTCACTGCGATGACACCGTCGTCGCCTCCGCCGGTGTCTGCCTCGGTGGTCGCCGAGGTCGCGCCTTCCGGGATCTTGATGACGGAGCCGGGGCCAGGGAACTCGATGCTCGGGTCGGACCAGCCGTTGACGTTGCTCAGGTCATCGAGCGACACACCGAATTGCTGCGCGACCTTGATGCCGTAGTCGCCCGCCTGGACGGTGTACTCCTGCACGCCGGTGGTCTCGGCCTCGGCGGTGGTCTCGTCGATCGCTGGCGCGGTGGTTGCAGGCGGCAGCGTCGCGTAGGTGGTCTCACCCGCTTCGAGCTGGATCGTGGGCCGCGACGCGGCTTCTCCGCTGTCGCCTCCGCACGCGCTCATCAACAGCCCTGCTGCAAGCAGCGGCGCGATGCCCGCTGACACTCGATGCGATGTCCTCACGCTCATGGATCACAGCCTACGACGTGGCACCAAACGACGGGTGTCACCCGCTGATGCGTCGGCTCGGTCGCTTCGGTCACATCAACGGGCGTTCCGTCGGCAGGATCGGAGCGGGCAGTCGAGACTCGCCCATCAGATACTCGTCGACGCCCGCCGCGGCGGCGCGTCCTTCGGCGATTGCCCACACGATGAGGCTCTGACCACGGCCCATGTCTCCGGCAACGAAGACGCCTGGCTGGTTGGTCATGTAGTCGTCGCGACGTGCCACGTTGCCACGCTGGTCGTACTCCAGTTCCATCTCGTCGAGCCACGAGCCCTTCTCGGGCCCGACGAACCCCATCGCGAGGAAGACGAAGTCTGCAGGGATCTCCTGATCGGTTCCTTCGATCTTCGTGAACCGGCCGTCCACCATCTCGACCTCGTGGAGACGGAGCGCCTTCACGTTGCCGTCGCCGTCGTCGATGAACTCCTCGGTGTTGACCGAGTACATCCGCTCGCCGCCCTCTTCGTGGGCGGACGTGACCTTGTAGACCATCGCGAACTGCGGCCACGGGTTGCGCTGCGCTGCACGTTGCTCGGGGGGCATCGGCATGATCTCGAGCTGGGTGACCGACGCAGCACCTTGACGGTGTGCGGTGCCGAGGCAGTCGGCGCCGGTGTCGCCACCACCGATGATCACGACGTGCTTGCCGTTGACGTCGATGGGGCTCTCTTCGAGGTCCCCGAGCTGCACCCGGTTCGACGGCGGCAGGTACTCCATTGCCTGGAAGATGCCGTTGAGTTCGCGCCCGGGAATCGGGAGGTCGCGCCACTGGGTCGCTCCGCAGGCCAACACGATCGCATCGTGTGAGGCACGGAGGACCTCCATGTCAACGGTCTCGCCGACTCCTGCGTTGGTACGGAACTCGGTGCCCTCGGCCTCCATCTGTTCGAGGCGGCGGTCGATGTGGCGCTTCTCCATCTTGAACTCGGGAATGCCATACCGGAGCAGGCCGCCGATGCGGTCGGCACGCTCGAGCACGACCACCTCGTGGCCGGCACGAGTCAGCTGCTGGGCGGCAGCAAGCCCGGCGGGACCGGAGCCGATGACCGCGATCTTCTTGCCCGTGCGGACCGACGGCTTGTGTGGCGTGACCCACCCTTCGGCGAACGCCCTGTCGATGATCTCGACTTCGACGCGCTTGATCGCAACCGGGTCCTGGTTGATCCCGAGCACACACGCCGATTCGCACGGCGCCGGGCACAACCTGCCGGTGAACTCGGGGAAGTTGTTGGTCGCGTGGAGCCGCTCGATCGCGTCCTGCCACTGATCGCGGTAGACGAGGTCGTTCCAGTCGGGAATCAGGTTG
>CALIOL010000344.1 GCA_938044705.1 uncultured Ilumatobacter sp.
GGCTACGTCGTCATCGGCGCCGACCACACCGGCAACACCTCGGTCGACGACTTCGCTGGCACTAGAGACGACGGCGCAACGATCGCGTACAACCGCCCGCGCGACGTGCAGGTCATGATCGACGCGATGTTGAACCCTGAGAGCGCCGAGACCGTTGGTTTCGTCGCCTCGGTGAATCCCGAGCAGATCGCCGTGACCGGGCACTCACTCGGCGGATACGCGACCTATGCGGTTGCGTCCGGCATGTCGAACGAGGCTGGCACGGTTCAGCCGGACGACCGGATCGACGCCCTGATTCCGCTCGCACCGGCGCTCGGAGATGGCGATCCGGCATCGTCCCTGCTCGTCGCCGACCAACTCGCGAACGTCGACCTTCCCACGCTCGTCATGGTGGGCACCGACGACACTTCGACACCGCCGACACCGAATGTGGACCGAGCGGTCGCCGAGACGTCGAGCGAGGTCGTGTACCGCGTCGACCTCGTCGCAGCGGAACACCAGTCGTTCACCGACGTCTGCGACTACCAGGAGTTCTTCCCGCAGCTCGAGAACCCGACACAAGCGGTCATCGACGTCATCGATGAGTTCGCACTCGCCGGATGCTCCGAAGGCGACATGCCGATCGAACGGGTCAAGGAGATCACGAACACCTTCGCGGTGTCCTTCCTCGATTCGATCTTCCGCGGTGGCGAGATGATCACCCCGGACAACACCGAGATACCCGAGGACATCATCGCAACGGTCAAGTAGCCGTCGTCGGTTCTCGTAGCGAGTGCGAGATCACGCCAACAGGCTTGCAACCGCTGCGAAGTGCAGCGCTGCGGCGACCACGACGAACGTGTGCCATACCTCGTGATAGCCGAACACCCGCGGCCACGGGTCCGGTCGACGCCACACCAGCACCGGGATACCGAACGTGTAGACGAGGCCACCGGCAACCACGAGCGCGAACTGCAGGCCGGTCAAGCTGTCGAACAGCACCGGAAGCGCGATCACGACGGCCCAACCCATCGCGGGATACAAGACATAGGCAACCCGCTGAAGACGGGCGAAGCCGGACAGCTTCAGCACGATGCCGATCAATGCTGCGCCGGCCACGACGCTGAGAACCGGAATGCCCCATGCGAGTGGCATCGCCACGATCGTCATGGGCACGTACGTCCCCGCGATCAGCACATAGATGCCGGCGTGGTCGAGGCGTTGCATCCAACGCCGTGCAGTGGGCGAGGTCGCCAGACGATGGTACGCAGCCGACATGCCGAGCATGACCAGCAGGGACACCACGTAGATCGACGCTGCGGTTCGTGCCACCGCACGGTCGGCAACGGTCACGAGCGCTGCACCCGCCGGAATCGCGACGAAGAACGCCGCCGCGTGCATTCGGCCTCGCCAGACCGGACGATCCGTCGACTCTGCGCTCGATGTCATCCCGCCCGACCGTACCGCCCACGGCGAGCGATGTTCATGCGGCGATCTATGCTCGCCTGGTGACAGAGACCGGTTCCGATGTCACCGATGGAGGCGACGACAGTTTCCTTCGACGCTCCGCGTCTGCTCAGCGCGATTCGTCATTGCGCTTCACAGGTGGAGGCTCACTCGACGAGGGCCAGCGCTACACGATGGAACGGCTGGCGGACCTGGTCGGGGCGAGTCGGGTCTTCTTCGCGACATGGTCGGACACCTGCTACGTCGGGCGTTGCCTGGTCGGGGTTCCCCCGGCTGAGGAACGGGCGTTTCGGCGCCGCAGCCTGCCCGCGCTTCCACCCGAAGCGATCGACGCCCGCGAGGTCATCCAGATTTCGAGAGTCGACGAGCTCGCCACGAGATACCCGTGGCTCGCTGCGATCGCTGACAGCGACGAGGTCGTTCTTGCGGTTGCGACCTGGGCCGCTCGACACCCCATGTGTGTGATCGGAATCGCCGGACTCGACCAGCTCGACGAGGACATTCGTGTCGCGCTGGACTCGTTCCTCCTTATGGTGATGGGCGCCTCCATCGCCGAACGACTGCTTCGCGAACGCAACCGAGCCGAGCTTCGGCGTGGCGAGGCGCTCGAGACGCTCGGCGACGAGTTGGACGACGAGCGGCGACGGGTCAGCCACGAGATCCACGACGGCGTCCTCCAGAGCGTGAGCTCGATCGCGCACTTCCTCGAAACCCTGTCCGCCGCGGCCGAGAGCGACGAGTCCCGAAAGATCTTGGAGCGTTTGCGAGTCGAAGCGCAGACGTCGGCGATCACGCTGCGTCGTATCGTGACCGAGTTCGAGCCGGAGCAGCGACAGGAGGACCCGATGTCGCGCCAGCTCACCGACCTCGGTCAACGGTTCGCCGACTTCTTCGGCCTCGACGTCACCGTCGAGGTCAGCCCGGTCATCGACGAACTGCCACCTGTTCGAGCCGTGTTGCGCGTGCTCCGCCAGGCGCTCGACAACATCGTCACTCATGCTGATGCGAGCAAGGTCGTCGTCACCGCACACCTCGGTGCGGATCGGGCCCTGACGTTGACGGTCGACGACGACGGAACGGGCATGGAGAACGACCATCCGTGGAAGCTCGGTGTCGGCTTGCGCTCCATGACGCAGGCGGTCGACGCGCACGGCGGGCACCTCCAGGTGGGCACATCACCGATCTCGGGAACCCGCTTGTCCGCCACGTTCTCCGCATACGGGTCGAGGCAGCGGCGAGGCGAGGTGCGGCGTGACGACGTCACCTACGACTCCGAGGACAGTGCGGTGGAGGCCATACGGGCAGCGACCCTCAAACTGCTCGACGAGGGCAACCCGACGATCGCATCCGTTTCAGAACTGACAGGTCTCAGTCGCCGAGAGCTGCTCGCACGCCACATTTCTGCGCCGTCGATGGTCGCCGATGCCGTCCGGTCTCGCGTGGATTTCATCGAGGAGCGCTGGGCAGCGTTCGGCTCGATCGAGCCTGGGAACCCGCTCGAAGCTCGCCTCGACGAGCTCCTCGAGCGACGCTTTCTGATGGAGACGTGGGGGCGCCCGATTCGACAGCAAACGCTGGTCGCCGACCCGTCCTTTCGCCTCGACGACGAGGTCAGCTCGGCATTCCAACCTGAACTCGCACGCCTCGACCCGAGCAACCGCGAAGACACCGAACGATTGGTTCAGTGGCTCTTCCGGCCGCGAACGATTCGCGCCGTCATCAGCGGTTCGTCGATTCCGTCCGACGTTGCTCGCAGCACCATTCGCTCCGTCGTCGGCGGCGTGCTCGGACTCGACGCCGCAACCGATTGACCCCGTTCTGGTTCGGACACAGCGCGGGTCGTAGGCTCGAACCATGGCCGATGATGCAGCCCAGGTGACCGATCCTTCCGACGATTGGGACTACACGGAGATGTTCCCGATGGGACCGGACGAGACGGAGTACCGCCTCGTCTCCACCGAAGGCGTCTCGACGTTCGAGACCGCCGAAGGAACCTTCCTCAAGGTCGAGCCCGAAGCGATCCGAACGTTGACTGCCGAAGCAATGCGCGACATCGCGCACTACCTCCGATCGTCACACCTCGAACAGCTCCGCAAGATCCTCGACGACCCCGAGGCATCCGACAACGACCGATTCGTCGCACTGGACCTGTTGAAGAACGCGTCGATCGCAGCTGGCGGCGTGTTGCCGATGTGCCAGGACACCGGCACAGCAATCGTCAAGGGCAAGAAGGGGCAGATGGTGTTCACCGGTGGCGGCGACGAAGCCCAGATCGCACATGGGATCGCCGACACCTACGCAACGTCGAACCTCCGCTACAGCCAGATGGCACCGCTCGACATGTACACCGAGAAGAACACGGGAACGAACCTTCCCGCCGAGATCAAGATCAACGCGGTCGATGGTGACGTCTACAAGTTCTTGTTCATGGCCAAGGGCGGCGGGTCGGCGAACAAGAGCTTTCTGTTCCAAGAGACCAAGGCGCTGCTCAACGAAGCGACGCTGCTCCCTTGGATCTTCGACAAGATCCAAGGGATCGGCACCTCGGCCTGCCCGCCGTACCACCTCGGCATCGTCATCGGCGGCACCTCGGCGGAGATCGCCGTCGAGACCGCCAAGCTCGCCACCGCCCGCTACCTCGACTCCCTCCCCACGACGGGATCCGCGTCCGGACACGCGTTCCGCGACCTGGACCTGGAGGCGAAGGTCCTGGAGTTGGCGCAGAACACCGGCGTGGGCGCTCAGTTCGGCGGGAAGTACTTCTGCCACGACGTCCGGATCATTCGCCTTCCTCGCCACGGGGCGTCGTGCCCGGTCGGCATGGCAGTGTCCTGCTCGGCTGACCGCCAGGCTCTGGGCAAGATCACGGCAGAGGGCCTCTTCCTCGAACAGCTGGAGACGGACCCGGCACGGTTCCTCCCCGCCGTCGACTCCGCCGATCTCCTCGATGCCGAGCCCGTCCACATCGATCTCAACCGCCCGATGGACGAGATCCGAGCGACGCTCTCTGAGCTTCCCGTCACCACCCAGGTCATGCTGACCGGGCCGATGATCGTGGCGCGCGACATCGCTCACGCCAAGATCAAGGAGCGTCTGGACGCTGGCGAGGAGATGCCGCAGTACTGGAAGGATCACGCCGTTTACTACGCGGGCCCGGCCAAGACTCCCGAGGGATACGCGTC
>CALIOL010000345.1 GCA_938044705.1 uncultured Ilumatobacter sp.
GAGAACACCGGAATCGAGCCGAGCGACTCGACCAGATCTGCATCGTCGCCGAGCACGTCACGCCAACCGTTCCCCTCGGTCAGGATCGATCGGATCGCCACCATCTCGCCCCCGGCGGCCCGAATGAGGCGAAGCGCCGCCGCCACGCTGCCGCCCGTTGCGATCACGTCGTCGACGAACGCGACCTTGCGGCCCTCGATCATTGGCACCCGGCGGCGATCGAGACGGAGCGCCTGCTCGCCCGCCGTCGTGATCGACGACAGGGGCTCGACAAGTGCGTCGTGCAGGTGGATCTTCGGAGTCTTCTGAAGCACGACGACCTCGTCGAGACCGACCGCTCGAGCCACTTCGAACGCGATGGGAATTCCGAGCGTCGCCGCAGTCACGATCACATCGGGTGCGGGATCGTCGAGCGTTGCGGCCAACTCTCTCCCGGCGATCTCGATCGTCGAGATCGGTACGTCGATCGTCATCAACAGCGCAATTGCGACGTCGCTGGCGACCGGAACCAGCGGCAACTCGATGAGCTGCGACCCGGCCTGTACCGGATACGTGCTGAAGTAGACGGACATGGGGTCGATCACTGCTCGTCGAGGCGAGCGCTGATGCACTCGATGTCTGACGCCCACTCCGCACGCCACGACGACTTGGTGGGCTCATCGATCCACGCAGCATCCAGGCTTGCAAGGGCCAGCTGCGCAAGCTCGTCAAAGCTGAATCCCATCAGCCGATTGAGCTTCGAGTACTCGTCGGTGAGCTCGGCGCCGAACATCGTGGGGTCGTCCGAGTTGACGGTCATGTTCAACCCGGCGTCGTACATCACCCTGATCGGGTGATCAGCCGCTGAAAGATCACGATGATCTGTCGTGAAGGTCGTGGTGGTCGGGCACACGGTGAACGGAACCTGGCTGGCGACACATTCAGCGAGAAGCTCGGGATCTTGCACGATGTTGTACCCGTGGTCGACTCGCTCGCAGTGCAGCAGTTCGATGCCGTCGCGCACATTCTGGGCAGGGCCGACCTCGCCAGCGTGCGATGTTCGACGCAGTCCTGCTTGCTCGGCGAGACGAAACGCATCGACGAACAGCTCAGGTGGGTACCCGATCTCGTTGAAGTCGAGGCCGACGCCGACGATGTCGTCGGTCCGATGTGCGAGGACCATCTCGACGAACTCGACGGCGCGCAGTCCACCCAGCTCCCGATTGATCGCCGGGATGAGCAGACATGAGAGCCCGAAGTCGACCTCTGCGTGGCGAACACCCGCGGTGATGCCCGCAAGCACCGTGTCGTACGGGACCCCGTGCTCGATGTGAGCTTCGGGGCTGAAGAACATCTCGACGTGGCGGGCTCCGTTCGCCGCGCACCGTTCCAGGCACTCGTAGGTGACCCGTTCGAAGTCCCTACGGTCGATCATCGAGGCAGCAACGAGCGCGTACACATCGAGAAAGCCCGCCAAGTCGGAGTAGTCGAACAGCTCTGCCGGGTGGCTGTGTGGTGGCAACTCGACGTCGTGGTGTCGTGCCATCTCGGCGAACGTGGTCGCGTTCACCGAACCTTCCAGGTGAAGGTGCAGTTCGGCCTTGGGCAGTGCTCGCAGAGCGTTGCCGATGGTCAGTGCGTCGGTTGCGGCGGCAGGCATGCTCATGATGTTGGCCGAGTTCGCTTCGCTTTGGAACCGTTCGTCGGCACCTTTCACGACCGCGAAACAGCGCTGACATCCGCGGTTCGTACGGTCGAGCCATGTCGGGTCCGGAGTCAGCGTCATGAACGCTGCGACACAGTTCGCAGCGCTGCCCAAGGTCGAACTGCACTGCCATATCGAAGGCACGATGCGGGCCGACACCGTTGCGGACTTGGCGCGTCAGCACTCGATCGATCTCCCGACGTCCGACGTGCGTTCGCTGTACGGCTACGAGAACCTCACCGGTTTCCTCGAAGTGTTCTGGCTGGTCCAATCGATGTTGGTCACGCCCGACGATTGGGAGCGTCTCGCGTATGAGTCGGTGATCGATGGTGCTGAGCACGGACTCGTGTATCGCGAAGCGTTCTGCACGCCGTCTCGGCACCTGCTCGATGGGCAGCGGCTCGATGAGATCGTCGCGGCGCTCGACCGGGGGTGCGCCCGCGCAGAAAGCGAAACCGGCACCCGGTGCCGGTTGATCTTCGACATCGACCGAGAGTTCGGACCGGAGGTGGCACTCGCACACGTGACCGAACTGGCAGCGCTCCGTCGATCCGGTGCGTCAGGCGCGGACCGCGTGATCGGTCTCGGGATGGACTCGACGGAGATCGGCATCGACCCGACGACCTTCGCCGAGTCGTATGCGCTCGCCGCTGATGTCGGGCTTCGGCGCACGGCCCATCAGGGCGAGAACTCACCGGCAACGACGATCGCGGCCGCGATCGACGTGCTCGGATGCACGCGGATCGACCATGGGATCTCTGTGTTCGAAGACAGCGAACTGGTCGCACGACTCGTCGACGAGCAGCTCCCGTTCACGGTGTGCCCAAACGCGAACGTGTTGATCAATCCCGATGTCTGCCCGCAACTCGATGCGCACGTCTTCCCGCGAATGCGCGATGCCGGGCTGCTTGCGACGTTGAACACCGATGACCCTGCGTTGGTCGGCCTGGACCTCACACAGGAGTACGAGTTGTGTGCGGCGGCGTTCGGGTACTCCGTCGACGACATGGTCGACATCGCGCTCGACGGAGTGAGCGGCTCGTGGCTCGACGCATCGGACGCAGCGTCGGTGAGTGCATCGATCATGGCCGTCGCGGCGTCGATACCGTCCGCCACGTAGGCGTCGAGACCCACCGCACGAAGCGGACGGGCGAGGCGCCCGAGGCTTGATCGGAAGCTGATCTGAAGTTCGGGAGATCCTGATTTCGGCCCTGCAGAGTCGTGCTCATGACTGTGCACGAGACCTCCGGCGCCCGACGCCGACCCTCAAATCCAAAGGCTCTCGTTGCCGATGACGATCCGATCATGCGACGACTGATGACGGAGGTGCTCCGCGCAGCAGACTACGAAGTGATCGAGGCCACAGACGGAACACACGCAGTCGAGCAGGCTCGTGCTCACCGGCCCGACGTCATCTTGGTGGACTTGTTGATGCCGAAGCTGAGCGGCAACCAGGTGATCAAAGAGCTGCGGGCAGTCACGACACTGCGCTCGGTGCCCATCATCATGGTGAGTGGCGTTGACCACGTCGACTACTGGGTGCAAGCCCTCGTAGCCGGCGCCAACGACTTCATCGTGAAACCTGTCTCGCCTGCTGAGCTCGTCGCCAGAGTCGAGGCGCAGGTTCACGCGGCGTCGACGAAGCCCGACCGCCCGGCGGTCCCGCTCGATAGCTGGCGGCGTTCGGTCGTGCGCGACCAGGCGTTCGGCGTGGTGTTCCAGCCCATCGTCGACATGGCGAGCGGACATGTCCTCGCCCAAGAACTCTTGGCCCGCTTCCACGATGGGACCAAACCGGTCGAGGCGTTCAAGGCAGAAGGCGAGACCGAGGCCCGTACCGAGCTCGAACTGGCGGTGCTCGCGCTGGCGGCCGAGGAGGGAACGAAGTTGCAGCCTGGTGTCGACATTCATCTCAACGTGTCGCCATCGGCAGCCCGAGATCCGCGATTGCCGGTGATCCTGGATCGCATCGACCGACCGTTCGTCCTCGAGATCACCGAGAACGAGATCTTCAGTGCGGCCGACGCGCAGGCGCTTCGCTCGAAGCTGCCGCGTGGCGCTCGAATCGCAACTGATGATGTCGGCGTCGGGTACGCAAGTCTCTCCCAGATTCTCGACGTGCGACCCGACATTCTCAAGATCGACTTCGCGCTCATTGCCTGGGTTGACGAGGATCCTGCGCGGCAGGCGCTCATCGCTGGATTGGTGCGATTCGGCGCAGCGACCGGTTGCGCGCTGATCGCCGAGGGGGTCGAACGCGCAGCCGAACGCGACACGCTCCTTTCGCTCGGCGTGAACATCGGTCAGGGGTTCATGTTCGGCCGACCCGATGCGTGGCCGCCACCGGTACCCGCAAGGGTGTGGGCAGGCAGCAACGGCCCTCGCTCGTAAGGCCCGCTACCGCGCTGCGGTCTCGGGCCGATTGCCGATCCGGCGCAGCCTCAGCCGATGATGCGGTGAATCGCGCCGCTGTGGCCGCGGATCTTGCCGGGCTTCGCATCGCGAGCGACCTCTTGAAACGATGCGACCGAGACGGTTGCGGGTTCGGGGTTGTCGGATCCATCGAGCACACGCACCTCGCCGTCGCTCGTCAAGGCCCCGGTGTGCAGGGTGCCCCAACGACCCTTCGGGATCAGCTTGACGCCCTTTCCGCCGCGGCCCTGCTCGGGAAGCTCGGCGGGGTCGACGCGCTTGCCCATGCTCTTCGTGGTCGCCAAGAGCAGCCAGTCGTCAGCTGTCGGGATACCGCCGAACACCACCTGGGCGTCGGTCTTGATGCCGCGAACGCCGGCAGCGCCGCGCCCCATCGGTCGCAGATCCTCCGGAGCGAAGCGAATGCCCTGACCGTCGGATGTGGCGAGTACCACGTGCTCTGGCTCGTCGAAGGCCTCCACGGCAACCACCCGTGCGTCGCCGGCGAGTTTGACGATCGAGATGCCGCCCTTTCGGTCGCCGCCTTCGCAGTCTTGGGTCGCAATGCGTTTCACCTGGCCGTCGGACATCACCAACAGCAACTCGGAGGGGAGCTCGGATTCGAGCCACCAGCGCAACGGTTCGCCAGCCAGGCCCGATAGCACGCTCGCTGCTGCCGTCGGCTTCTCGCTGACGCTCGCCACCAGCGTCCGGAACAGCTGCCCGCTGTCGGTGACCGCGACGAGCGTCGTTGCGGTCGACGTGTCGAACGTATGGATCGGCACGATCTTCGGCTTCGCCTTCGAACCCTGGCCGATGGCCTGCATCCAACCGGCGGCATCGATATGCAGCGTCGTCGGCACGTCGAGCACCATCTGCGCCTTGGACACCTTGGGCGCCGTCTCGTTCGTGATCGTCGTGACCCGAGGTGGTAGATCCTCGAACGCCTTCATCGTCTCCTTCAGCTCGCGTGCGACCTGTGTGCGCTGCCGAGCCTCTGACGACAGCAGCAGCTCGAGCTTCTTCTGCTCCTCTTCGAGGTCCTTCGTTTCCTTCTTGAACTCGATGACCGCATCTTCGGTCAGCTGGCCGATGTTCAAATCCAGCACGGCGTTGGCCTGCGATTCATCGATGTCGAAGTGGTCGATCAGACGGCCACGAGCGATCGCACGCGTCTTGGAAGTCCGCACGATCGCGATCGTCTCGTCGATGTCGATCAACACCGCAAGGAACCCGCGCAGCCGGTGGAGCCGCTCGGCAATCTTCGCCAAACGGAACTCCGAGCGTGCCACGACGACGCGAATTCGATGGGCGATCCAAGCCTGCAATGCGCTGCGCAGGTTGTAGAGCCTGACGGTGTCGTGCTCATCGAGGAAGTGCATCTGCACCTTGTTGGTCACCTGCAGGTTGGTGAAGCGAAGCAAACCCGGAATCAACATCTCAGCGTCGACGCCTGCTGCGAGTTCGAGCGAGATGCGCACGAGGCCGTTGGACGACTCGTCGTTGAACGTCGTGATGCCGGCCAGGTCGCCGCTGTCGAGTGCGTCGCCGACCTGTGCGATGAACTTCTCCACCGAGCCGAGCGTCGTGTCGGCGTAGGGGAGCGAGGTGACGACGATTTGTTGACGACCGCGGCCGACGGGCTCGACCTCCCAGGCGCCTCGGACGATGATGCGGCCCTGACCGGATCGATAGATGTCCGTCAACTCGTCGCCGTTCGTGACGGTGCACTCGGACGGGAAGGAGGGACCCGGCAGCACGGTCATCAAGTCGTCGACACTCGACGACTTGCGATCGAGCAGCATCAAGGCGGCTTCGCACACTTCGCGCGGGTCGTGCGGTGGAAGATACGACGAGAGCCCCACGGCGATGCCGTTGGCGCCGTTCACGAGGAGGTTCGGATAGGCGGCGGGCAAGGCCACGGGCTCGACGGTCGAACCCTCGTAGTTCTCGACCATCGTGACGACGCCCTGGTCGATCTCTTCCAGCAAGATCATGCCGAACTGGCCCAGACGGGTCTCGGTGTAGCGAGCCGCAGCCGGAGCGAAGTCGGGTGACCCGACGTTGCCATGGAAGTCGAGCAGTGGAACGAGGTTCGAGAACGGCTGTGCGAGGCGTGCGAGCGCATCGGCGATCGACGCGTCGCCGTGCGGATGGAACAGCGCCATGGTGTCGCCGACGACGCGGGCGGTCTTCACGAATGGGCGGTCAGGCAGCAATCGCTGCGTCCACATGTCCCACAAGATGCGCCGGTGCACCGGCTTGAGGCCATCGGCAGCAGCTGGAATCGCGCGGTCCTCGACCACGGCGCGGGCATAGGCGAAATAGTCGCGGTCGAGCTGATCGCCAGCTGACAGCCCGACGATCGTTTCGAGGAACTCGACGGGGTCCTTGCCCTTTTTCTTCCGTGCCATCAGCTGCCTCCTCCGATCGTCAACGACTCACCCGATCGCTCGAGATACCAGGTCTTGCGTAGGTCGGATTTCGGGCCGAACAGCCGCTCGGCGAGTCGAGCGAGGTTGGCCGGGTTGTCGATGTTGACGACTCCGATCTTGCGGTCACTGCCCATCACCGATCGCAGCTCGTCGGCGTCCATCTCGCCGAGCCCCTTGAGGCGACCCATGTGCGCCTTGTGTGACGGGTTCGCGTCACGCCACTCGCGCATCGCCGCATCGTCTTCCAGATACACCCGCTCGCCCTGGTGCACCGTGGTCCACAGTGGCGGCAACGCGTAGAACAAGCGGCCCGACTCCACCATCCCAGGGCACCAGGTGTAGAGAAAAGCGAGCAACAGCGCCCGGATGTGGAGGCCGTCGTCGTCGGCGTCGGCGAGCACGACGATCCGGTCATACCGGAACTTCTCGAGGTCGAAGTCGTCGCCGATGCCACACCCCATGGACAGGATCAGGTCGGCCATCGACTTGACGACGCGGCTGATCGACTCGCGATACGAGTTCAGCGGCTTGCCACGAAGGGGCAGGATTGCCTGGAACGACGGGTCGCGAGCGTCGATTGCCGTGCCTCCGGCCGACTCGCCCTCGACGATCAACAGCTCGGTGGGCCTGTCGGTCTTGAA
>CALIOL010000346.1 GCA_938044705.1 uncultured Ilumatobacter sp.
CGCAAACGTGGCGAGCTTGCCGATCACGCTGTACCCCGGGATGAAGATCGGCCAGGTCAGCTTCATGAAGATGACGTCGTCGGCCGACAACCCGTACGGCGCCGGCGCCCACGGGTCGAAGTACCAGGGCCAGCACGGCCCGACGCCGAGTCGCTACTTCGAGAACTTCGAGAGCTGACCGCGGCGCGTCAGAGCTGCGCCTGAGCCACCAGCTCCTTGCGGAGCTGATACAGCTTCGGGGTCAGGCTGACGTGGTACCGGTGCGGGTTCACGAGGCGTCGCACACCGATGTCCAAGCGGTCGACGTCGAGGATGCAGCGCTTGGCCAGATCGTCGATCGAGGCCGGATCGGCCGAGCTGGTCGTGCTGAACACGACGTCGTGCAACTCCTCGATGTGGGAGATGTCTTCGCGCTTGATCACGTGGCTGATCCCGTCGTTGGTGGGGTGGTGCACGACGTTCGACGCCTCGGGGATTGGCGTCTCGTCGGCCAGGCCGATCAGGTCGGCCACCGCTGCGCCACGTTGGTCGTACAACCGCCACACCACCTTGCGGCCGGGCAGTGGCACCTTGCCGGGGTCTTCGGAGATCTTGATCGCAGGGATCCAGTCGCCGTCGGAGTTCTCGATCCCGACCAGCTTGTAGACCCCGTTCAAGGCGCCCGAGCCGTGTGAGGTGATGAGGCGGGTGCCGACGCCGTAGACCAAGCGGTTCCGGATGGGGCCGGGGTCGATGCCGAGTCGCTCGGCGTCGTCGCCGATCTGTGTGAGGATCTGCCAGATGTTGAGCTCGTCGAGGTCGCTCGACAGCACGATCGACACATCGGGATAGCCGGCGTCGTCGAGCAGCTTCGCGGTCTGCACGGCGAGGTACGCAAGGTCGCCCGAGTCGAGGCGAACGCCGGCGGGCTCGTGGCCGGCTGCGCGCAGTTCGTCGAACACGCTGATCGCGTTCGGAACACCGGAGTCGAGGGTGTCGACGGTGTCGACGAGCAAGATGCACTCGTCGGGGGCGGCTTGTGCCATGGCCCGAAAGGCTCCGATCTCGCCGTCGCCAAGCGCCATGTATGCCTGAACGAGCGCGTGAGCGTGCGTGCCGATCGGCTGTCGGCCGAGCGCGATCGCAGCCTCCACGTTCGAGGTCGAGACGCAACCACCGATCAGCGCGGCGCGGATGCCTTCGTTGACGCCGGTGGCGGGGCCGCGACGCATCCCGAACTCGAGGACGCTGCCGCCGCGTGCACTGCGCACGACGCGGGCCGCCTTCGTGGCGATCAGCGTCGGATAATTGAGGTGGTTGAGCAGCGAGGTTTCGAGCAGCTGACACACCGCGAGCGGCCCGGTCACCGTGACGATCGGAACGTGTGGATGAACCACCCGGCCCTCTGCAACCGCGCGAATCTCGATGCCGCTGAACCGGTCCGGAGTCGCCAGCCAGTCGAGGAACTGCTCGCCGAACACGGGGGTGCCGGTTGCCGACGTCATTGCGGCGAGTGCCGCGAGATGTGGCTCGTCGATGCGGAGTCCGCAGAGCCACCCGAGGAACGGTTCGAGTCCGGCGCTCACGCAGAATCCGGCCTGGTGAGTGCCGTAGTCAGGAGTCGATCGGAAGAAATAGTCGAACTGTGCCCGGCGTTCGCTAATGCCCTGGGTGACGTACACCTGAGCCATCGACAGTTCGTACATGTCGGTGAACAGCGGTCCGCGGGTCTCGGTCCATCGATCGACGATCGTGTCGGCCAGGTTGGAGTCGGTCACAGCGCTGCTCCGTTCTCGTTCATGTCGGCGCTCCGACGACGGTGACGTTCGCCTCGGCGAGTTCGCCCAACACGCGAGACGTCGTGTCGTCGTCGGTGTACACCGGTCGGGTTGCCTCCCACACGACCGTTGTGTCCAGCCCGGCAGCCGACGCACTCGTCGCCGTCGCTGCGACGCAGACGTCGGTTGCCAGCCCCACGACGACGACCCGCTCGATACCGCGCTCACGCAGCAGCCCGGCGAGCCCGGTCGGGATGTCGACGCTGCCGCCCGGTTCGCGCATCGAGAATGCCGAGTAGCCGTCTTCGCCGTTGGTGCCCTTGCGCACCACGGCCGAGGCTCGGTGGTTTGGGTCGAGACCCTCGACCAGTTCTGCGCCCCAGGTGCCCGCGACGCAGTGCGTCGGCCAGACGCCGCCGTCGTCGATGAAGTGCGGGGTCGAGGCGGGATGCCAGTCCTGTGTGAGGACGACCATGCCGCCGTCGTTCGCGATGCGTTCGATCTCGTCGTTGACCGCGTCGAGGATCGCGTCGCCGTCGGTCACGAACAGCGACCCGTCGGGGTGCCCGAAGTCGTTCTGCATGTCGACGACGATCAGTCCGGTCGTTGCGTCTGTGGCGTTGTTCTGCTCAGCCATACCTCGACCCTATGCCGCGCCCGCTGGACCTACCCCAGTGGTTCCGGTCCACGCACGCGTCGGATACCGACGCAGATGTGGACCAGAACGGCGTGGACCAGAATGCGGGTACGGCGTCGCCGCTCAGTTCCCGGCAACGGGTGACACGTCGCCCTGCAGCGGTGCTTCACCGGCAGCGAACTTCGCTTCGCCTTCTTCGAGTGCGTCGACGAGGTGGATGGCGATGTCGGCGACTTTGACCTCGTCGTCTTCGACGCCCGCACCCTTCACACCGTCGTCCATCATGATGTAGCAGAACGGGCAAGCCGTGGCGACGCGAGATGCGCCGGTGGAGAGTGCTTCGGCGGCGCGCTCGTCGTTGACCTTGGTGCCCGTGGTCTCTTCCATCCACATACGTGCGCCACCGGCGCCGCAGCACATGCCTTGCGTGCCGTTGCGCTGCATCTCGACGACCTCGACACCCTTGATCGAGCCGACGATCTTGCGCGGCGCGACGTAGACGTCGTTGTGGCGGCCGAGGTAACAGGAGTCGTGGTAGGTGATGCGCTCGTCGAGCGACGCCTGCGACACGTCGAGCTGACCCGAGTCGATGAGTTCTTCGAGGAGCTGCGTGTGGTGCACGACCTCGTAGTTGCCGCCGATCTGCGGGTACTCGTTGAGCAGCGTGTTGAAGCAGTGCGGACACTGGGTGATGATCTTCTTGACGCCCATGCCGTTGAGCATCTCGACGTTCGGCTGAGCGAGCATCTGGAACAGGTACTCGTTGCCGGAGCGGCGAGCGGAGTCGCCGGTGCACATCTCCGACGGGCCGAGGATCGACACGTCGATACCCGCACGGCGGAGCAGGTTCGCCATGGCCTGGGTGACCTTTTTGTTCTTGTCGTCGAACGAACCGGCACAACCGACCCAGTAGAGGTACTCGGACTGCAGTGCTTCGCCCGGGTCGACGATCGACACGCCGTCGATGCCTTCGGCCCAGTCCGCACGCTCGCCCTGGTTGAGACCCCACGGGTTGCCCTGGTTCTCCATCGCTCGGTAGGCGTTGCCCAGCTCAGCGGGGAAGTTCGACTCCATCAGCGACAGGTAGCGACGCATGTCGAAGATCTTGTCGGTGATCTCGATGTTCACCGGGCAGATCTCGTCGCACGCTTTGCAGGTGGTGCAGGCCCACAACTCCTCGGCGGTGATCCGCTCGAACAGCGAGTTGGCCTGGACCTTGACCTCGGGCACGGTGCCGAGCGGCGGCGACACCGCAGGGGAGCCGGTGGCAGCCATGACTTCGCCGGCCTTCAACACGATTTCACGCGGATCGAGCGGCTTGCCGGTGGCGTGGGCCGGGCACACCGAGGTGCAGCGGCCGCACATGGTGCAGGCATCCAGGTCGAGCAGTTGCTTCCAGGTGAAGTCTTCGACCACCGAAGCGCCGAAGCTCTCCAGCTCGGTCTCCATCAGGTTCGGCATCGGCCGCATGGCGCCCTTCGGACGGTCCTTGTCCTTCAGGTACATGTTGATCGGCGAGGTGAACATGTGGCGCAGCATCGTGATCGGCAAGATCGCGAGGAACACGATGAAGCTCACCACGTGCGCAATCCACCACCACTGGTGCCAGGTCTCGAGCGCCGAGACCGACCAGCCGTCGACGAGCGTCGACAGCGGGTAGCCGATGAAGCTCCACTTCTCGTAGTCGACGTTGCGGGTCTGGCCTTCGAGCGCGATGCGGAACATCTCGGCGCCGAAGCCCGACAGGCCGATCACGAAGAACGTGCCGAGGATGACCGCGTGCTCGGGCTTGGACTTGATGCGGATGCGGTACGGGCGCTGGATGTAGCGGCGGCCGATCGCCCAGACGATGCCGACCATGAAGATCAGGCCCATCAGGTCGCCGAATGCGACGTAGCCGCGGTACACGTCGCCGTGGAGGAACTTCAACGCCTCGGGCATCTGGTGATCGATCTCGAGCACCGTGGTCACGCCCAGCAAGCCCAGGAAACCGAAGTAGATCATCGAGTGCATGAGGCCGGCGCCGGCATCTCGCAGCAGCGTCTGCATGTACACGCCCGCACGGAAGTCCTTGAGCCGCTGCGGAGCGGACTTCGCCGTGGTCTTGCGTTGAGCCGGGGCGCCGCGCTCCCAGTTCTTCATTCGGTGGGAGAACATGATCCCGCACCACACGAGCAACACGGGGACGATCGTGTAGAACGCGATCTGCAGCGGCCCGGGGATGTTCGTGAAGACGGTGCGGTGGATTTCGCTGTCGCTCTTCCACTTGGTGATCTGCGGGATGATGCCCGAGACCACGGTGAACAGGGCCACGCCGATGAACAGAACCAGCGCGAGCTGGTTCGGCTTGACGCGGGCCTTGGGTGCAGTTTCCGAGGATGCTTCGGCAGTGCTACTCATGCGGCCCCAAAGCTACCCGCGGGTACCTCCCGCGGTCACAACCCTCTCGAGGTGGGCTCGGTCACACGTACTCGTCCGGGCGTCACCGAGAGGCTCCAGGAGCACAGCGAGCCGCCAAGCTGGTGGGAATCAGCGGAGGAGGGCGATGCCTTGAAGGTAGAACTCAGCTGCTTGGGCGAGCGGGTTCTCCGAGGCATCGAGCTCGCCAAAGCTGAGCACTGCGCCAAATGGTGCATTCCAGAACTCGGGCGGCCCTGGCCGTTCCGAGCCCCACGGGCCGACGTACAGGTAGGGCTCCTCGTGGAACCCGTCACCGGCAGCTGCCCCGAGGTTCACCCGAACGCCGGGCTTGCCGGCCGGGTCGACCGCGACATCGGTGCCGACATCGAAGTGCTCGGGCCACAGCCGCGACACCGCGGCCTGCGGATCGGGGAACGAGGCGATCGCCATGTCCATCGCACGTTGACCGAGCGCCCACCAATCGCCGAGCACCGTGGTGGTGTCCGAATCGAGCATGATCGTCGCATCGGGGTCACCGAGCGCCGGTGTGTCGTGCCCAACCGAGAAATCCAGGTCGACGTCGACGCCGATCTGCTCGCACAACTGGCGGATCGACGATCCGGCGATCATGTGGGCGTCCGTACGTGCGGTCGACGATCCATCTGGTGAGGATTCGATGTGTTCTGCGAACAACGATCCCCCTGACGCTCGAACCCGCTGCCGATCGGGGCCGAACTGGGGCGTGCCGAAGCCTCCCGGCAACGGCATGAGTGCAAAGTGTCCGGTCACCTCGGCCTGAGCTCGAGCGACCACGTGCGTTGCGACCCGGCGAAGCGTCTCGCGCTGGTCGGTCCAATTGTCGGGAAGCTGAAGAAAATTCACGTCGGCACCTTATGACATCGGCGTGTGGGCGACGGCTCGCTCGCCGAGCGATCAGCCGTAGTACGCCCGGTCCAGTTCGCGGATCCTGCTTGCGAGGCTCGCAAGCAGCTTGTGGGAGATGGCGGGGATCTCCTCGACCACGGCCAAGAAGCGCCGCTGGTCGATGACGAGCAGCGTGCACTCGGTGTCGCAGACGACCGTCGCAGTGCGCGGACCGTTGTCGAGCAACGACATCTCGCCCACGACATCGCCAGCACCGAGCGAGGTGACCTTTCGGTTGTTTCGCTTCACCGTGACGGTGCCGTCGATGATGACGAAGGCCTCGCGGCCGGTCTGCCCTTGGTCGATGATCATCGTTCCCGCGGTCATCGTGATCTCGTCGCTCACCTTCTGGACCTTGCTCAGCTCCTTCTTGGAACACGCGCTGAACAGGGCGACCTGGGCGAGCGCGCCGAGATGCTGCGTCTTGCTGGCCATGGCCGCACAGTAGGCGCGATGTGCACGCACGGCGAGCGCCAGTTCCGCATGGGTCCGACTCGGTGCGCCCGTGGCGGGCCAGACTGGCTTCGATGAGAACACGCACCTACGCCCCGTTCCTGGCGATCGCCCTCGTGGCCGCGTCCTGCTCGAGCGGCGGATCCGACACCGCGCCGACCGACACCGCGCCGTCGAGCGACGCGGCTCCCACCACGGAGGATGGAGCAGCCGAGGAGGTGCTGGAAGAGGAGGATGCAGCGACCGAGAACGCGGACGAGGAACCGGTCTCGACCGATGCCGCCCCGGAGGCCGATGACTCCATCGAACAGCTGGTGTCGGTCGAGGCAAGCCCCCACATCTCGATCGCCGCCTCCGTGGAGATCGAGACCACGAACCCGAGTGTCGCCCAGGTCACGGCGACCGCTGAAGGCCATGAAGTGGTGGTGCCACGTACCGCGGTGGCGGCCGCCGAGTACTCGGTTCCGCTCGTCGGCATGCGTGCCGATACCGACTACGACGTCAACGTCGAGCTCTTCGACGAGGCCGGCGACTCACAAGGAGTCGTCGCAGCAGGAACGTTCACGACCGGCCTGCTCCCCGAGTACTTCGCGGATCACGAGCTCACCATCGACGCAGAGCGCGCCGCTCCCGGCTTCACGATCGTCGAGTTCGACTCGTTGCAACCAGCCGAAGGGGCACCGTCCAGCCAGCATCTCGTGGCCTACGACAACGAGGGCGAGATCGTCTGGTACTACACGAACACCGGCGCGCTCGCCGGGGTCGAGCCGACAGCGGCAGGCACGTTCAACATGTTCTATTGGCCGTTCGGCATTCGCGAAGTCGACATCCTCGGCAACGTCGTCAACAACTGGCGCCCTGTGCCTCGAGCCTCGGAGGCTGAGGTCGACGACGACTTCGTCGTCGATGCACCCGACCCCGACCAGGTGCAGTTCCAGGGCGGCTCGGGGGCGCTCGCCGGCAACCCTGGCGATGCCGAGCCCGTGGCCATCACCAACGACTGGATCGATCTGGTGACCGTCCATCACGATGCGTGGCCGATGCCGAACGGGAACGTGCTCACGCTGTCGACCACGACCCACGAGCTCACCCCGGAACAACGTGCAGCGTTCTGCCCCGGCGATACGAACGAATTCAATGCGGTCAGCGACGTCGCGGTGGAATTCACCCCCGAGGGCGACGTCGTGCGGACCTGGGACCTCTGGGATGCGATCGACATCGACGAGCACCCCGGTTCCGAGATGTGCGTGACGACGGGAATCTTCGCTGGCGAGGACACCCGTGACTGGAACCACGCGAACAGCGTCACCTACGACCCTGAACGCGATGCGGTCATCATCTCGTCACGCCACACCAACCAGATCGTTGCGTTCGACCACCTGGACGAGGAAGGGCCCCAGACCTCGGTCAGATGGATCCTCGGCGACGGCACGACCTTCGCTGACGGTGGCTTCGCGCTTCCGCTCGACGGCGAGCCGACCTACTACCAGCATGCGGTCGAGGTCAACGAGGATGGCTCGCTCATCGTGTACGACAACGGCAATGCGCGACCCGGCGCCACGCCCGCTGACCCGGCACGTCCGCCTTCAGCGTGCACCTCGGTGCTGAACTGCACCGCGGCGTTCAGTCGTGCCGTCATCTACGACATCGACGATTCAGGCAAGGACAAAGCCGCATGGTCAGCCACGCAGCGATGGGAACACATCGACACCGAGGCCAACGGTGAGCTCGCCTACTCGAGCTTCATCAGTGACGCCGACGAGCTGACGAACGGCAATGTGCTCATCACCCACGGCGGCATCGGGACGTTCCCGCCCACACCGGACGATCCACTGCGCATCCTCATCCGAGAGGTCGTGCCCGATGGCACCTCGGGTGGAGACATCGTCTGGGAGCTGAACGGTGCCCCAGGGTTCGTCACCTACCGTGCGGAACGCATCGACAGCTTCTACTTCGGTCCGCAGTTCGCGAACTGATCCAGCGACATCGAACGGCGGGCCGACGACATGCCGGCCCGCCCTCGATGTCGAGATCAGCGAACCCGCAGGTTCGTGCGGCGGGATCGGCTCGCCAGCAGCAGCGCAAGCACACCCGCAGCGATTGCCAGGAGCGCGAGACGCAACGAACCCCACACCGAACCGCCGGTCGCCGGCAGCTGATCGGTGGGAATCACGAACCCGAAGTCGAGCGTCGGGTCACGATCGCCGTCGGCCGTGAGACCAGTGGACGACGCTGAACCAGACGACGAATCCGTTGCCGACGTGCCCTGACCTGTCGGGGCCGGCAACAGGCCAACCAGCGACGGAGCGGTGGAGGGGTCGATGGTGACGGTGTAGGACTCGCCCGGGGTCAGGATCGGGAGGTCGTCGAAGCTGTACAGCCCGTTTGCGTCGGTCGTGGTCGGAAGGACCGGGTTACCAAAGACGTCGGTGACGGGTTCGCCGTCGGGGCCCGTCAACGTCAACGTCGCACCAGGCACCGGTGTGTCGCCCCCGTCCTGGATGCCGTCGCGGTTGGTGTCGATGAAGACGAAGTCGCCCAGCGACACCGAGCCGCTCGGCACGGTCGGCTCGGTTGCGACGAAGCCGAAGTCGAGGGTGTCGTCGCGGGCGCCGTCTTCGGTGAGGTCTCCGGAGGAGGCTGAGCCGGTTGAGGAGTCGGTGGCTGGGGTTCCTTGTCCTGGTTGTGTTGGGACGAAGCCGTCCAGCGTTGGGGCG
>CALIOL010000347.1 GCA_938044705.1 uncultured Ilumatobacter sp.
CGTCGATCTCAGTTCTGTGTGACGCGGCCGCGCATCGCCAGTGATGCGAGACCGAAGCTGACCGTCGCGACGGCGCCGATGCACAACAGACCCTTGGCGAGCTCTCCCCACGCCCAACCGTCCACGATGAGCGACCTCAAACCCTCGAGCACGTAGGTGACCGGGTTGTACGTGGCGATGGTCGACAGCCAGCCGGTCAGCGCTTCTTTGGGCAGGAAGCTCGTTGTGAGGAACGCGAACGGAAAGAACAGGATGAAGCTCGAGTTGACCGCGGCGGGGTTACCGGTCTTCAACGCGATCGCGTACGGGAAGCCCGCGAACGCGATGCCCCACAGCCCGCCATAGATCAAGAACGCGAGGATGCCAAGGATGCCGGTCTCGAAGTTCACGCCGAGGATCAGCCCCAAGATCGTGACCGGGGTCGCGAGCATCAGCACCGCCATCAAGTCGGCCGCCATCAGGCCGAGCAGCAGTGTCGGACGCCGGATCGGGGTGAGGAGCAGCCGGTCGAAGTACCCGCCCTGGATGTCGAGCACGAGCGAACTCGCTCGTGAGATGCCGGTGACGGCGAAGATGATCGCGACCGGGAGTTGGAACGCCTTGAAGTCGAGTTCGCCGCCAGCGGCTGCCACCCCTTGCTCGGCGACGTCCTGAAGCGCGCCGATGTTCACGACGAAGAAGAACAGCGGCACGATCAACGCCGGGATGATGAACTCGGGCTCGCGGAACACGCTTCGACAGGCGCGAGTGGCGATCGTTGCGAGGTCGTGCAGAACCGTCGAGCGGCGTGCCAGCGGCTCGTCGGCGCTTCCCGCCAGTCCGTCGGCTCGGGAGATGGTGTCGGTCATGAGGTCGCCTCTCGATCGGCGTCGGTTTGATGGCTGGCGGACAGCTTTGCGCCCGTCACGTCGAGGAACACGTCGTCGAGGGTCGGGGTCCTCAACGTGAGCGAGGTGACCCGAAGCTCGGAGGAGTTCAGCGCAACAGCGACACCGGAAACGACGCCAGCGCCATCACTTGCCGATGCCGACAGCTCGTCGCCGTGGATCTCGACCGTCTCCACTCCGTCGACGGCGCGTACCGCCGCTGCAGCGGTTGCCATGTCGCCGTCGATCTTTGCGACGATCAGGTCGGTGCCGATCGAACGTTTGAGTTCTCCAGGCGTGCCCTCCGTTGCGAGGCGACCCTCCGCGATGATGCCGACCCGATGCGCCAACTCGTCGGCTTCTTCGAGGTACTGCGTCGTCAGGAAGATCGTCATGCCCTCTTGTTCGTTCAGAGCTCGGACTTCGTTCCACACGTCGGTGCGGCTGACTGGGTCGAGTCCGGTGGTCGGCTCGTCGAGGAACAGGATCTGCGGTTTGTGGATGAGTGACATGGCGAGGTCGAGGCGCCGCTTCATGCCGCCTGAGTAGGTCTCGACGCGATCGTCGATCGCCGCACCGATGTTGACGAGACCGATGACGTCGTCCATGCGTTTCGCGATGTTCGATTTCGACAGGCCGTAGAGGCGGCCTTGGAGGTCGAGCATCTCCCTGCCGGTCTGTTTGCCGTCGATTGATGCGTCTTGCAGTGCGACGCCGATCCGAAGCCGGATCGCGCCTGCGTCTCGCTCCACGTCGTAGCCGGCCACGGTCGCGGTCCCCGAGGTCGGGGTCAACAGGGTGCACAGCATCTTGACCGTGGTCGACTTCCCTGCACCGTTCGGGCCGAGGAAGCCATAGATCTCACCCGGTTCGACAGCCAGGTCGACGCCTGCGACCGCTTCGTTCTCTCCGAAGGTGCGACGGAGATCGGTTGCTGTGATTGCTGGATTCATGAACAACCCATCGTGCCAGAAACACCATCTCCGACACCCCAGAGTTCGAAGAAGTCAGCGATGTTGTCCACGCTTTGCGCGTGGAGCGCTGAGCGTCAGCAGCAGGAGGTGCGGGCCTCGTGCTCCAGCTGGTCGGCATCGGCGTTCTTGACGTACCACTCCCACTGGGCACCCTCGGGTGAGGTGAGCCAAGTCTCGGTCTTCTCGGCATAGCAGCACACCGTCTCTTCGACCCCGGTGGTGCCGAGCCCTGAGTTGGTGAGTCGGGCATCGGCGGCGCTGACCTCGTCGGCTGACTCGGTTTCGACCCCGAGATGGTTGAGGTGGTGGAACGAGTCGCCTTCGGGTGCTGAGGGGTCCTCGAACAGGACCAGCTTGAGCGGAGGCTGCTCGATGGCGAAGTTCGCGTAGCCCGGCTTGGTCTTTGCGGGGGTGGCATCGAACATCTTCGAATAGAAGTCCACTGCGGCGTCGAGGTCCCGGACGTTGAGTGCAAGTTGAAGGCGCATGCGAACATCATATCGTTCATATTGATGATCGTCAATATGACAGTCGAGATGAATATGGCACGAAGTGTGTGGTGCATCGCGGGTGCGCTTGTCCTGACTGACCTACGGTCGGCCTCGTGATCGAAGTCAGAAACATCACCAAGCGATTCGGATCCGTCACCGCAGTCGACGACTTGAGCTTCGACGTGCACCCGGGTCGCGTCACCGGGTTTCTCGGACCAAACGGGTCCGGTAAGAGCACGACCATGCGTTGCATGCTCGGCCTCGACAACGCGCAGGGCGGCGAAGCGCGATTTGGTGGCCGTCGATTCGTCGAGTTCGCGAAGCCGCTCCACGAAGTCGGTGCACTGCTCGACGCCGGATACGTCCACCCAGGACGCACCGGTCGAAACCACCTCAGATGGATGGCGATGTCCAACGGCATCGAGCGCAGCCGCGTCGACTCGGTGCTCGAAACGGTCGGGCTGACCGAGGCCGCCAACCGTCGAGTCAAGGGCTACTCGCTCGGGATGCGTCAACGCCTCGGCTTGGCCAGCGTCCTGCTGGGAGACCCGCACACGATCATCCTCGACGAGCCGGCAAACGGTCTCGATCCCGAAGGCATTCGGTGGATCCGCGACGTGCTCAAAGGCCTTGCGGGCGAAGGGCGAGCGGTGCTCGTCAGTAGTCACCTGCTGTCCGAGATGGCGTTGATGGCGACCGACCTGGTGGTCATTGGTCAGGGCCGCCTGGTTCAGCAGGGCACGGTTGCGGAGTTCGCGGACGTGCACTCGGACTCGTGGGTACGTATCAAATCCCCGGACCTCGCTCGACTGGTCGACGTGGTGCAGAGTGCGGGTGGAGTTGCGTCGCCCATGGATCCGAACCAGCCGCTGGGCGGTGCGATCGTGCGCCAGATCAGCGTCGAACGCGTTGGCGAGATCGCTGCGACGAACGGCATCGTCCTCCACGAACTCGCCATCGAGCAGTCGTCACTCGAAGACGCCTTCCTGCGTGCCACCGCATCGGTGCAGGAGTACCGCTCGACCGACATCACTCACACGGCGCCCCCACCGACGTCGACGCAGGCACCACCGGGGCCGCCGCCAGGACCTCCCCAGACACCGCCGACCGGGCCTCCTCAGATGCCGCCAGCTCCCGGAGGTCCGGCATGATCGATCTCTTGCGTTCCGAGTGGTTCAAGCTGCGCACGCTGCGCCTGAATTACATCCTGCTGATCATCGGCTTCGTCTTCGTCGCCGTGATCACTGCCTTGGTCGGCGTCTTTGCGGAGATCGACCAACCGTTCGTCGAATCCACCAGCGCCGACATGGCCGGGATCGTCGGTGGAACGTCGATCCTCGCTGGACTCTTGATCAGTGTGATCGGTGTGCTCGCGATCTCCTCGGAGTTCGGTCACGGCACGATTCGGCCGACGCTCGTCGCGACCCCGGCGCGTGCGAAGGTGTTCATCGCGAAAGCGATCGTGTTGGCCGTCCTCGCGTTCGTGTCGGGGCTCGTGATCGGCCTCGTCGGCTACGTGATCGGGTTCGCGCTGTGGTCAGGGCGAGGTGCCGAGGACTTGTCGTTCTTCGACAGCGACGGCACGCTCTCGGTGCTGCTGCTCGGGCTGCCGATCCTGTTCGTCCTGCTCACGCTGTTCGGCTACGGGCTCGGCCTGTTGATCCGCAACTCAGCTGCCGCAGTGACGCTGGCGATCCTCTGGCCGATCCTGATCGAGACGATCATCGGAACTGCGTTCGCTGTCGCAGGGGTCGAGGAACCAGGGAAGTTCCTCCCGTACCAGTCAGCGCTTGCGCTGGTGACGCCTGACGCCGACGGATTCGCCTACGGGCGCCTCGGCGGTGGGCTCTTCTTCGGCATCGTCGTGTTCGTACTCGTTGGCGCCGCCATGTTGATCAACAACCGACGAGACGTCTGACGCGGATCTGCGACGCTCGCTTCGAGGTCAGCGTGCGCGGAGTTCGAGCCGGTCGCGCTGCGTGATCTTGTACGTGCGATCCTGCTGCTCGAGCCAGCCGAGCCGGATGAAGCTGGCGATTGCCTTGTTCACGCGTTCACGAGACGCGCCGACCATTCCGGCGAGTTCTTCCTGCGTGACCGGCAGGGTGAACTGATCCTGTCCGTCCGCGAGTTCGAGCAGTCGCTTGGCAGTGCGGCCGGTGACGTCCAGGAACACCGAATCGGCCAGCGCCTCGTCGGTGACTCGGATGCGCTGAGCCAGCAGACGTGTGACGTTCCACAGCAGTTTCGGGTACTGATCGAACATTGCCAGAACTGGCTCGAAGGCGATCTCGAGCACCGTCGTGGGCTCCAATGCACGCGCCATGGCCGATCGCGGTCCGTCGTCGAGCATCCCCATCTCACCGAAGAGATCATCGGCTTCCATGAGCGCGACCACGCTCTCGCGACGGTCGATCGGATTGGCGATCGCAATCGCCAAACGACCGCGAAGCACCAGGTAGAGGGACTCGGGCGGGTCGCCTTCGTTGAACAGCACGTCACCGCGGATGAGGTGGCGTTCGTGTCCGGCTGCGGCGACGGCGCGCAGTGCATCGGGGTTCGCATCGGCGAAGAAGTCGGTTCGGGCGAGGGTCTCTTCGTGGGCCATGACGCAGGTCACGGTACTACCCTCCGGGCTCGTGGTGTGTGCCGAAACCCCAGGTGATCGCGCAGATCGTTCACTTTGTGTGTGGACGATCGTCGTCGCGGGTGGAAGTGGGCACCGATTCGGCCGAGCCAAACAGTACGAATCGCTCGGGGAACAACGGGTGATCGACGTGTCGAGGGCCGTTGCGGAGGCGCGAAGTGACGGTGTCGTCCTCGTCGTTCCGGCTCACGACGTCGCCGCCGAGTCAGGTGTGGCAGGCGGCGCGACACGGAGTGAATCGGTCCGTGCCGGTCTCGCTGAAGTGCCCGAGGACGCCGACATCGTGTGCGTCCACGACGCGGCACGCCCGCTTGCTCCTGCGGCGTTGTACGACCGAGTGATCGAAGCGATCGCAGCGGGCGCCGATGCGGCGGTTCCGGGTCGTGCCGTTGCCGACACGATCAAGGTGATCGACACGACCACCGCGCACGGCGTCGTGCTGGGCAACGTGACCGCCACGCCAGATCGGTCGACGCTCGTTGCGGTACAGACGCCACAAGCGTTCCGCGCCAGCGCGCTGCGTGCCGCACACGACTCCGGCGGCGACGCGACCGACGACGCAGCGCTCGTCGAGTCGGTCGGAGGCAACGTGGTCGTTGTCGAAGGAGACGCAATGGCACGCAAGATCACGACGCCCGATGACCTCGCTTGGGCCCGCGATCAGATGGAAGGAACGTCATGAACGCATCGGATCTTCGAGTCGGGCAAGGGTTCGACATCCATCGCTTCTCGGATGACCCCGACCGAGTGCTCGTCTTGGCGGGCTCGGTGTTCGATGGCGAACGCGGACTCGAAGGTCACAGCGACGCCGACGCGATCTCTCACGCCTGCAGCGATGCGCTGCTCGGAGCGGCCGGGCTCGGTGACATCGGCATGCACTTCCCGGATACGGACCCTGCTTGGAAGGGTGCCGACTCACTCACCCTGCTCCGCCACGTCGTGGGTTTGGTCCGCTCCGAGGGTTGGGAGGTGGCCAACATCGACTGCGCCGTGGTGTGTGAGCGGCCGAAACTCGCTCCACGCCGTGACGAGATGCAATCGACGCTCAGCGAGATCGTCGGTGCGCCAGTCAGCATCAAAGGCAACCGTGCCGAACGTCTCGGTGCGATCGGTCGGGCGGAGGGGGTTGCCTGTTTCGCGACATCGCTCCTCGTTCGTCGACCCGATTCGCGGGTGAGTCACCCCGAGGACACAGAACAGGACGCGCCATGAGCAGATCAGGATCACGCAAACCATCCGGTGGTGGACGCGGTGGGCAGCGCGACTCGGGTGGCGGGCGCGGCGGTTCGCGGCAGGGCCAGAACCGCGGTGGCGGATCTGGACGTGGTGGGCCAGGACGATCCGGCGGCGGCCGAGGTAACGACCGGCCCACCGATCGCCGCGCCAGCGGGCCCAAGGGTCTCGGAGGTCGTCAGATCGAGGGCCGTCAGGCGGTGCGGGAGATGTTGATCGGTGGGCGGCGCAAGGTCCACGAGATCTGGATCAGCGCTGAGCTCGAAGGTGACCCCGGTGTCGGCGACATCGTGACCATCGCCAACGCTCAGCGCGTTCCGCTGGTGTACATCGCCAAGAGCCGGCTCGAGAAGGAGGCCCGCAGCGAGGCGCCTCAGGGCGTGCTCGCCCACGCCGCAGAGCTCCCTGAGGCAGATCTCGGGACCTTGCTGCGTGGAGACGGCTCGACACCACCCTTCCTCGTCGCTGTCGACGGCGTAACCGACCCGGGCAACCTCGGAGCGATCGTGCGGAGCTGTGACGGAGCTGGCGTCACCGGAGTCCTGCTCCCGCGGCATCGCGCAGTTCATGTGACCCCGACGGTCGCCAAGTCCGCGGCCGGCGCAGTGGAGTTCGTGCCGATCACGCTCGTTCCTGGGTTGCCCGCTGTGCTCAAGCAGATGAAGGACCACGGCATCTGGGTGGTGGGCCTCGATGACGGCGCAGACCGCACGATCTTCGAGATCGACGAGCTCGCCACGGAGCCGATCTGTCTGGTGCTCGGTGCCGAGGGAGCCGGACTCGCACGGCTCACACGCGAGCGCTGCGATGCCATCGTGTCCATCCCGATGCTCGGCGGCGTCAGTTCATTGAATGTTTCTGCGGCTGCCGCCCTTTCTCTGTACCAGGTGACGCGGGCCCGGGGTACGTCGGCCTAACCTTCACCCCACATGACGGATCTTCCCGCGCTCTCGATCGGCAGCGACGACAGCGTCGCGCCCGGAGACCCGAAGTCCGGTTCGACGCTCGGTCGGCGCAGTTTCATCGCCGGAACCGCCGCTGCCACGACAGCCCTCTTGGCGTCGGGTTCGGGTGCAGCGTCGGCGGCGACGTCGTACAACAAATACGTCCCGTTGAACCCGCTGCGGATGTGCGACACGCGATCGGGATTCAACTTCGGTTACACGTCGCGGTCCGGAAAGGTCACGCGGATCCAGATCGCCGGGCGCACGGTCGACGGGGTGGATGTCCCGGCGAACGCCACGGCGGCGGTGTTCACCATCGTCGGTATCAACCGGTCCCCGCAACGCAACTTCCTGGCGGCGTACCCGACCGGCACGGCATGGCCCGGTACGTCGAGCCTGAACATGCCGTTCCTCAACGCCATCGTGCCGAACCTGGTCACGGTCAAGCTCGGCGGTGGCAGCGTTGACGTCCTTTCCGACTCGGCATCGGACATCATCCTCGACCTCGCGGGTGTGTATGTCACGAGCGAGGCGACGGAGAAGGAAGGCCGCTATCAGCAGCTGTCGCCGCGGCGCGTGCTCGACACGCGAGACACGAGTGGCAAGCCCGGTCGGGATGCCATCGTGCGTGTCGACCTGTCGGGTCAGATCGGGTCTGGCGGCATCGACGCGGATGCCACCGCTGTCTCCATCAACCTGACAGCAGCGCAGGTCACCGACAGCGGTTACCTCACGGTGTACCCCTTCGGTGAGGACATTCCGAAGACGTCGACACTCAACGTCCGGCGTAACGAGAACCGTGCGATCGGCGCCCTGGTCAAGTTGGGTCGCGACGATCGCGGTCGCCCTGGTTTCAACGTGCTGGTGAAGAACGGCGCGCACGTGCTCGTCGACGTCGACGGATTCATCACCGGACCGTCAGCGACGCGTTCATCCGGCGGGCTGTTCGTGCCCCTCGAGCCGGAGCGACTGATGGATACGCGAAAGGGCCAGCGCGGCAAGAAGCGTCTCTGGCCCGGTTGGACGCGTGCGTTCGATCTGCCGTCGAGTATCCAGTCCGAAGCTGGCACCGCGGTGATGAACGTGACGGCGGTCCGAACGATGAGCGGCGGCTTCTTCAGCGTGAACGCAGCGCAGACCCGGCGCGGGACGCCGACGACCTCGAACATCAACGTCGGCGGAGTGAACGCGACCGTGGCGAACCACGTGGTGAGTCAAGCGAGCAACGTCGGCATCGAGGTCTACAGCAGCAACGGCGGAGACGTCATTGCCGACCTCGTCGGCTACTACAAGTCGGGTCCGGCTGCAGCAACCCAGCCGGTCCCCGTCGATCCGCCTCCGCCCGCCATCGCACCTCCGTACTGGACTCGTTTGCCGTCGATCGAGCGGATGAACACCGGCCGTTGGTCCGTCACGGGACCCGTCGCCAATCCCGTCGTGGATAGCGGCGCCCTCTGGCATTGGACCGGCACGGGATACGCGGGGCAAGGCACCTACATCGCCGTGTTCGGCCATCGCACCGACGCTGGCGGGCCGATGTACTACCTCGACCAGCTCGGGCCGGGCGCTCAGGCGATCCTGTCGACGACCGATCAGCGCAGCTACGTGTATCGGTACAACCGTCGCGAGCTGACATCCGATCAGAACGCGCAGATTCTGGCCGCGACCCAACGGCTCGGTGGCGAGACGCTGTCGTTCATCGCGTGCACAGTTGGTTTCGACGCCAGCAAGTCGCGCTACCCCGATCAGTGGGCACCGACGAGCCTTGACTACCGGATCATCGTGACCTTCACGCTCGACTACTGGACCGACGACATCCCGCTGATCTAAGCGTCCGAGGTCAGATCGGACTCGGCGATCGGTGCCGATATCGTGCCCCCGTCGCCGGGTTAGCTCAGTTGGTAGAGCGCTTGACTTGTAATCATGAGGTGGCGAGTTCGATCCTCGCACCCGGCTCCAATTCGAAGCGTCTCGTCAGAGGCGTCGGCCGGACTCGGCGTCGAATGCGTGGATGTGGCGTGCAGCGATGTGGACGCTGACGTTGTCGCCCTGGCGAACGTCGACGGTGTCGTCGTGCAGCTTCGCGAGGATGCGGGTGCTCGTGGCAGCGCTCTCGTCATCGGGCAGGGGAGCGCCATGCAGCTCGACGCCGGCGATGTCCAGGTGAACGAGGTGCTCTGAGCCGAGCATCTCGATCAGGCGAATCGAGGCATCCGCGCCGCCGTCGGTCCCGGCGGATTCGAGCTTGACGTGTTCTGGCCGGAAGCCGATCACGATCGGTTGCCCGACCAGCTGTTCGAAGCGCTCGCGCTCAGATGCGGGAAGCACCTCGGCGTCGAGGACGAACGACGCCGACCCAGACGAGAAACCGAGGTGGCCTTCGCCGAGATCGATGATCCGTCCGTCGACGAGGTTCATCGGCGGTGACCCGATGAACCCGGCGACGAACGTGTTCGCCGGAGCCCGATACAGCTCGGCCGGGGGAGCGACCTGTTGCAACACGCCGTCGCGCATCAACGCGACCCGGTGACCCATGGTCATGGCTTCGACCTGGTCGTGGGTGACGTAGAACATCGTCGTGCCCAGGTTGTGCTGCAACTCGGCTACCTCCGAGCGCATCGTCACTCGCAACTTGGCGTCGAGATTCGACAGCGGCTCGTCCATCAAGAACACCTTCGGCTCGCGAACCATCGCCCGCCCCATCGCAACCCGCTGGCGTTGACCGCCCGACAGTTGACGTGGCTTGCGGTCGAGCAACTCACCGAGCTGCAGCTGGCCGGCCACCGACAGCACGCGTTCGCGCAGCTCTCGCTTCGGCATCTTGGCCAGCTTCAGCGGGTACCCGAGGTTCTCGCCGACCGAGAGATGCGGATACAGCGCATAGCTCTGGAAGACCATCGCGATGTCGCGTTCCTTGGCGCTGAGGCCGTTGACCACGCGGTCGCCGATCCGCACCTCTCCCGAGGTGATGTCTTCGAGCCCGGCGAGCATCCGCAAGGTCGTGGTCTTGCCGCAGCCCGATGGGCCGACCACGACGAGCAGTTCGCCGTCGTCGACCTCGAGATCGAGATCGCGGACAGCGACCACGTCCGACCCGAACTGCTTCGTCACATCCGTGAACGTCACCGAGCTCATGACAACGCTCCGTCGGCGCGCTGCGGGTCGTCCTCCGGCTCCGGCCCCGGGTCGACGATCGCGTTCGCCCGGACGACCCCGCTGAACCAGTCAGCGCTTCGCTTCGGTGTTCGAACCTGCGTCTCGAAATCGACTTCGATGATGCCGAACCTGCCGGTGTAGCCCCACGCCCATTCGAAGTTGTCGAACAGCGACCAGACGAGGTAGCCGACCACGGGCACCCCGTCGGCGATCGCTTCGTGTACCTGCGCAAGGTGGCGCTGTACGTAGTCGAGTCGATCGAGGTCGTTGACCTGGCTGCCACGCTCGGACTCGATCCGCTCGGTGTCGGGCATGGCGCAGCCGTTTTCGGTGATCATCAGTTTCGGGAACTCGTAGCGATCGTCGAGCCAACGCAGCAGACGTCCGAGCGACGGCGGGTGCACTTCCCAGCCCATCGCAGTTCGAGGAACGTCTCGTGCGGGGAGTTCTTCGGCGTCTGGAGCGCGCACGATCTGGCGCGAATAGAAGTTGATGCCCAACAGGTCGATCGGCTGTGCGATCAGCTCCATGTCGCCGTCGAGCACTTCGGACTGATCCCAGCCGAGGGCTTCCGACGTTGCGGCGGGATAGCCGAACCCGCCGATGGGGTCGGAGTACCACCGGTTCTCGATGTCTTCCCGGATCTGGAATTCGGCGATG
>CALIOL010000348.1 GCA_938044705.1 uncultured Ilumatobacter sp.
GCCGGAGATCGGGTCGGGCTGCACGCAGAATGTGGCGTTCTGGTGCACCCCGGTGTCGTGCCACCAGATACGTCCGGTGTCGGGGTCGGCCGACTCGTACGACTCGTTGCCATTTTCGCGCTTGAGCGTCCACGTCGAACCCTGGTTGTCGATGGTCGCCTTGCCGGCGGCCCATGAACGACCTTCTTCCTCGTCGAGACGCCAGCGGCCCATGTGGTGCGAGGCAGCGACGACACCGGGGCGGATACCTTCGGTACGCCACGCCTGGATCACGAAGTGGCCGATGCGAGTACTGATGCGCACCAAACCGCTCTCCTCGATCTCGAGCTTCTCAGCGTCGGACGGATGGATCCACAGCGGGTGACGGTGACTGATCTCGTTGAGCCACTTCGAGTTCGCCGAGCGAGTGTGGATGAGCGTCGGGATGCGGAACGTGGGCAGCAAGATGCGCTCGTTACCGGCGATGTCCATGTCTTCCCAGTGCACGTGACTCGGGATCCACTTCGGCGTCGAATACTCCGGCCAACCCCATTCCTTGAGCGTGGTCGAGAACAACTCGAGCTTCTTCGACGGCGTCGGGAAGCCCTCCATGATCTCACCGTCGACCTCGACCGCCGGAGAACCGTCGCCGAGCTTTGCGAGCTCGGTCTGCGCCGCCGACTCGGGTGTGCCGTCGTACGTGCCGATGGTTCCCGGCTTGCGGAACACGCCGTGCTCGTCCTTTGTGCAGTCGGCAACCGCGTCAGCCGGCACCACCTTCTCGTACGGCGTGTACGGATCGGTCGGCACCGCAAAGCTGCCGCGGTCGCGCATGTAGTCGAGTGGCTTCTCCCCCGCCTCGGCGGCGGCCTCGGCGAGGCCGGGGACCTCTTCTTCGAAGATGTGGCCGTAGTACTCGTCGACGCTGATCGGATTGCCCGGACGTTCGTCGGATTCGAACCACTCGCGAATTCCCAACGAGCCGTCGGGGTCGATGTGCCAGGACAGGTCGATCCAGAACTCGTTCTCCTCCCACACTTCGCCCGGGTTGTACTCGTGGCTGCGCGCGTCCGGGCCGACGGGTTCACCGTTCTTGATCTCGGCGTAGCGACGGAACACAGACTGGCGGAAACCGATCCACTTGCCAGCGTGGGTCTCGTACGACGACACGTCGTGACGCTCGGCGCCGACGCCCATCGGCAACACGTAGTCCGCAAACCACGACGTCTCCGACCACGTCGGTGTGAGCGCCACGTGGCAGTTGACCTTGTCGGGATCCTTGAGCGCTTCGAGCCAGGTGAAGCCGTCCGGGTTGGTCCAGATCGGGTTGTAGACGCGCGAGAAGTAGGTGTCGAGCTTGCCGCGACCTTCGTTGAGGAAGTGCGGCAGCAGGATCGACATCTCGTGGTAGCTGAGCGGGAACTCCTTCGGCCACGACAACTCGTTCCAGCGCGGCAGCGGTGGCGCGCCCTTGGGCTGATGGGCGGCGAACTTGTTCCAGCCGTTGCCCGACGTGCCGCCTTCCGTCCCGACCGAGCCCGTGAGCACGTTGAGGAAGAACAGCGAGCGGGCGACTTGCCAGCCGCCGTAGTTGCCCGCCCCCGCCGCACGCCAGTTGTGGCTGGCGAACTTCGTCGGATGCTTGCCAATCGTGATGGCGATCTCACGAATCTGCTCGGCCGAGACGCCCGTGATGCGTTCGGCTTCCTCTGGCGTGTACTCGCTGTAGTGGTCTTTGAGCGCCGCTTCGACCGAGTCGAAGGTCTGAGGCATGTCGGGATACAGCTCTGCGAGGAAGGTCTCCCAGTTCACCCAGCGACGTACGAAGTCGCGCTCCCACGTACCGTTCTCCAACAGCAGATGTGCGATGGACAGGCAGAGGAACGCTTCGGTTCCCGGCCACGTCGGCAACCAGTGGTCAGCCTTCGACCCGGTGTTCGACAGGCGCGGGTCGACACAGATGACCGTTGCACCTTTGCCCTGCGCTTCCATGATCCGCTGGGCGTGCGGGTTGAAATAGTGGCCGGCTTCGAGGTGCGACGAGATGAGGAAGATCACCTCGGCGTTGGCGAAGTCACTCGACGGGCGGTCGTGACCCATCCACGACTGATAGCCGATTCGGGCGTTCGACGAGCAGATGTTGGTGTGGCTGTTGTGACCGTCGGTCCCCCACGCCTTGAGCACGCGGTCGGCGTAGCCGTCCTCGCCCGGACGGCCAACGTGGTACATCACCTCGTTGTGACGGTCCTCGGTGAACGCGGTGCGAATCCGCTCACCGATCTCACTCAGTGCCTGGTCCCAGCCGATGCGTTCCCACTGGCCCGATCCGCGCTCGCCCATCTGCTTGAGCGGGTACAGCACCCGCTCCTGGTCGTAGATCTGGTTGAGGGTTGCGGGGCCCTTTGCACAGTTGCGGCCACGTGAGGCCGGGTGCTCGGGGTTGCCTTCGATTTTGGCGATGTCGCCGGTCTCGTTGTCGAAGTACGCAAGTAGACCACACGCGGCTTCGCAGTTGAAACACGTCGTGGGGACGAGTGTGTAGTTCTTCTCGACTTTGTCCGGCCACGCCTTGGCGTCGAGTTCGGTCCAGTCCTTCCACTTCGACTGCGGTGGGTAGTTGTTCAGATCGGTCATCGTGTGATCCAGTCAGCAGGTCAGGAGAGCGGGACGGATTGGCCAGCGCGGACGAACGCTGTTTCAGAGAGCCACATGCCGACGAGGGCGAAGATTCCAGCGAACGCAGGGATCGTTGCGCCCGCTGCGTCGCTGATCAGCGACACGATGATCAGCCCGGCCGGCGCAGCGACGCCGAACGAGAGCCCCCAGTTGAACCAGCCGGCGTGGTCGCCTTTCGTCATCGAGGCCAGGGCCAGCTCGACGTGGCGGCTGCCGTGCGACTGCAGTTCGACCCAGGTGAGGAAGCCGACGGTCGCGACGCCGCCGAGCAGGGTCCACCACACCGCGCGAGACGATGGGATCTCCATGAACAGGTCGAGAATCGCGTACGCCGAGGCGCCGGCGACCACAGCGCGAGCCAGGAGTAGCGGAAGGAGCAGTGGTGTCTGCCAGAGGTCGCGACCCTCGCACTGTGCGAACAGGAATGCGGTGTACCCCGCTGTTGCGGCACCGAGGAGCGCCGTGGGCGCCGCGAGGATCTTGAGCGCATCGCTCGCATCGGTCAGGCCGAGCAACCACCACGCCACCGAGATGCCTGCGAAGGCGCCGAGCACGTACGCACCCTTCACCAACCAGGAGTCGAAGTTCGACCTGGTGAGCAGGTACAGGAACCGCGCGGGCTGCTTCAGGTCACCGATGAGCAACCCACCAGTGATCGCGAGGAAGACCCCGGCCACCATCGGTGGCACGACTCCGACTGCGGCCTGCTCCTCGGCGTGGCCGAGCACGATCATCAGTGCCGCCATCATCATGATGCCGCCGGCGATCGACTTGGTGACCATGTAGCCCGACACCATGCGGTCCCAGGTGGTCGTGTGCGACGTCGTGTAGGTCGTGCGTGCGACGACACCGGCGTCGCCGTAGCCGTGTTCGTCCAGGACGGGGAGCTGCCGGTGATGTTTTGTCGTGTCAGCCCAGATCATGCCGTCAGCGTTGATCTTTGTGCGGGTCGGGTCCAGCGACGCCTGATCCGCGCCCTTGTAGTACACCTTCGGCTTGGTGTTCTGCTCGGGTGAACGCACCGCCACGTCCTCGCGGCCGATGAGTTTGCCGACCGGATCCTCCGGGTTGTCGAAGTCGACGACCTTGATGGCCTGAGTCGGGCACACGACCACACACGACGGGGCGAGATCCATCTCCACTCGGTGATTGCAGAAATTGCACTTCTGCGCGGTGTTGGTCTCGGGGTTGATGTAGAGCGCGTCGTACGGGCATGCGTTCATGCACGACTTGCATCCGATGCAGTTGTCGTCCTGAAAGTCGACGACACCGTTGTCGGCCCGGAACAGTGCGTTCGTCGGGCAGATCGTCATGCACGGTGCGTCTTCGCACTGGTTGCAACGCATCACCGAGAAGTGGCGACTCGCGTTCGGGAACGAGCCGGTCTCGATGTACTTCACCCATGTCCGATTCACGCCGAGCGGCACGTCGTGTTCGCTCTTGCAGGCAATGGTGCATGCGTGGCACCCGATGCACGAGTCGCTGTCGAGCAAGAATCCCAATCTGGTCATCAGGTCCACCTCGGAAGCATCGCCACGACATGCATCCGACCATTTTGAGCGTTCGAGACCCGAGGCGCTAGACCAACCAACTCTGGGAGGTCATAGAGCAAATCATTAACTACTCATAGAGCTTTTCTGTGTGACGGGTATCATGCCGTCGTGCCGCTGCCACCGGACTTCCCCGAGTTGGCAGCGCTCGATCTGCTTCGCTCGGTCGTCCAGCTCGGCAGCCTCTCGCGCGCTGCCGATGCCCACGGCATCACCCAGCCGTCGGCAAGCAGCCGCATCCGCACACTCGAACGCCAGCTCGGTCTCGTCGTGCTCGATCGTTCGCCCACCGGCTCGCGACCCACGCCCGATGGTCAACTCGTCGCCGAGTGGGCCGACGACCTGGTTCGAAGCGCCGACTCACTCGCACGCGGCGTGGCGGCCCTCCAGGCCGAGCAACACGGCCTCCTGAGACTCGCTGCGAGCTACACGATCGCTGAGTACGTGCTGCCGCCATGGCTCGACGAATTCCTGGTGGGTCGTACCGGCGAGTCCGTCACGCTCGACGTCACCAACAGTCGAGCGGTCATCGATCGTGTGGAGTCTGGTGCGGTCGACCTCGGCTTCGTGGAGTCACCCATCGTTCCGCCATCGATGGCGGAACAAACCGTCGGAAACGACGAACTCATCACCGTCGTGGCGGCCCGACACCCCTGGGCGAACACGAGGGAGGTCGACCTCGCAACGTTCGCTTCGACACCGCTGGTGCTTCGCGAACGCGGGTCGGGCACGCGCGACGCACTCGACCAGGAACTCGCCGCGCTCGGCCACGATGCGCCACGCTCGGCGCTCGACCTCGGGTCGCTGTCTGCAGTGCGAATCGCCGTGATCAACGGCGCATCGCCGGCAGTGATCAGCAAGCTCGCCGTGGCGGACGATCTCGCGAACGGACGCCTCGTAGCGGTCAAGGTGTCGGGATTGTCGGTCAAGCGACAGCTCCGAGCGATCTGGCCGCGCCGTGGTGAACCGCCTCGGCTTGCCAAAGCGCTCCTCGCAATGCTCCAGCAGGCTCACCCGCCCGGCGAGCGCTGACCGTCAGGCGGCGATCGGGCCAGCGACGTTGCGTCGCACCCTGGAGGTCACCCACGCGGGAAGCAACGGTGCCGGGAGATCACGGGAGAGCTCGACAACGATGCGCCCCAGTGCGCGCTCTCGGACCGGGGCCGGCGTCGCGCGATCTCCGGCGACGTCGACGAGTACCGAACTGACCTCAGCCCGGCGGGCGTCTTCGAGCAACTCGGCCAGCTCGGCATCGAGTGAGTCGAAGCCGTCGGCAACGATGGATTCAGCGATTTCAAGAGCAGTGTCCGCAACCATGACCATCACGCTACGAGCGGTTGGTCATCATCAAAAGTCAGTCTTTGTGGTCATGATCATCAGATATCCTTATGTTCATGGCGAGCCTCCGGGATACCGATCCGCGTCACCTCGCGGCACTACTCGCCGTCCACGAATACGGCACGTTCGCGACTGCTGCCGAGGCGCTCGGCTTCACGCAGTCCGCCATCAGCCAACAGATCGCACAACTCGAACGAGGCGCAGGCGTCCTGTTGTTCGACCGCCCCAAAGGCCCCCGCCCCGCCGAGCTCACGCCGGCGGGCCACGCGCTGGTGAGCTTCGCCCGGCGCACGCTCACCCGGTACGACGAGATGGACGAACGCCTGGATCTCATGCGACGAGGCATCGCCGGGCGCCTCACCGTCGGAACCTTTCAGTCCGCCTCAGCCGAGTTGCTTCCCAACATCATCGGCAACATGCGACGCGACGTTCCCGATGTCGATGTTCGCCTCGACGAGACCGACGATCTCGACGAACTCGTCAACGACGTGATCACCGACGAAAACGACCTCGCGTTCACCGTGGACCTCGACAGCGACCCACGGTTGACGATCGACCTACTCGGTCAAGACCCATTCGTGGTCATCGCTCCCGCCAACGAGGCGATCGGACCGCTCACCACGCCGGCCGAAGTGGATCGGCACCCGCTGATCGGTCAGCCCGACAGCCTCACCGGTCAGAAGATGATCGACGATCGACTGATCGCAGCCGGGATCAGACCGGAGTTCCAATTCCGATTCGTGAACAACGCCGCCGTCCAGAGCATGGTCCGATCGGGTTTGGGCTGGGCGGTGATGCCGTCGTTGGCCATCGATGCGTGCGACCCCGGCATCGTCGTGATGCGAACCGAACCGGCATTGCGACCGCGAGACATCCAACTAATCTCGCGAGCGGGTCGCACCCTGCTACCGGCAGCTGCGCGCTTCAAAACGATCTCGGGCGAAGCAGCAGCTCAGCTGCTCAACCGTTGACTGCGACCGGCGCTCAGTCCGCGAGGGCGGCGAACATCTCGTTCACCTTGCCCATGTCGAAGTAGTCGCGCCAGAGCGTGATGAGGCCGTCGTCGTTCACCTCGAACACACCGGCAACCAACAGGTCGAAGGTGAGGTCGCCCTTCACGAATCGGTCGGTGCGCTCGTTGAGGACGATCTGGCCAGTTGCGGCCTCGCGATGGACGATGAACTCCACGGAATCGAACGCCGACATTCCGGCCGCGAATGCCTTGATTCCATCGGGTCCGAAGTTCTTGCCCATCGGCACGTTGTCGTACTCGACGTCGCTCGTCACCAGCTCACACGCACTGTCGAGGTCGGGCACGCAGAAGCGGGCCATGAATTCGTTGACGGTTTCCAGCGGAGTCATGAGCGAACGTTAGTGGCTTGGTTGATGCGCCGTTGACGCTCAGCGCGCACCTTCGAGCCATGCCATCAATTTCACTCGACGTTCAATCCAACTCGTACCAATCCGGCACCACGAGCGGCACGTGTCCGAAATGCCAGCACAACGGCGACCTGGAACGCTGGACGAGCACCAAGAGCTTCCGCTTCTTCGGGTTGCCGCTCCCCTTCAACCGAAGCAAGGAGACCCTCAAGTGCGTCTCCTGCGGCAAGTCACACAAGCCCGGCTGACGAGCGCTGGCGACTGCGGTCAGCTCCGCACGAGCCGCCCTGGACGTGCACCGGTATCGCTGTCGTTTTCTCGCGTGACCACGCCGTTGCAGAGTGTCGCCACGTAGCCGCTGACCGGTTGCATCAGACGGGTTCCGCCGGCGGGCAGATCGTGGTGCGCGACCGGGGCGTTCACGGTGAGGTTGTCGTGGTCGATCACATTGATGTCTGCGCGCTTGCCGACCTCGAGCGTTCCGCGATCGGTGAATCCGTAGAGCTCGGCGTTTCTCGCCGTCTGCTTGTTGACGACGAATTCCACCGGCAGACCGTCTTCCTTGCGATCGCGAGCCCAGTAGGTGAGCTGCGTCGTCGGCATCGTGCCGTCGCAGATCAGCGTCACGTGGGCGCCGGCGTCACTGAGGCCCGTGACCGTGTGCTCGTTGACGAGCATCTCGCGCAGCACGTTCATGCGCGCCGGGATGTCGACCGTGCTCAACGAGGCGAACCGAGTTCCTTCGTCTTCGAGCAGGTAGTCGTAGAGGAACTCCAACGGCTCGCGTCCCGCTGCACTCGCGTGAGCGCCCAGCGTGTCGGCGACACTCGGCTCGAGTTGGACCGGGTTGTCGAGCGGGTACATCACCGCGGCAGCGCGCTTGAACAGCCCGTAGACGTTCTCCATGGACCCGGGGGCATCGGGACGGATGTCCTCCTCGTGCAGGAGCGTCT
>CALIOL010000349.1 GCA_938044705.1 uncultured Ilumatobacter sp.
CGCAGGTACGTCCCGATTCCCGCCATCGAGGTCGAACCGACAGCGTCATCGGCAAACGGCAGTCGCCCACTGAGCAGCTGGTACGCGGTTGCTCCGAGCGCATAGACGTCGGTTGCGACCGATGTCTCGCCGGCTTCGAGCAACTCCGGCGCGGCGAACGCCATCGACATCGCGAACGACCCAGTGATCGTTCGATCGACGACACGGCGCGATGTTCCGAAGTCGCCGAGCACGACCGATCCATCGTCGCCGATGAACACGTTGCTCGGCTTCACATCACCGTGAACGACACCGGCGTTGTGAACGTGCGCGAGGGTGGTGGCGAGCGACCTCACGATCTCCGTTGCCTCATCAACGGAGAGGGCCCCGAGCGACGCGATGCGTTCTGCCAACGACGCGTCGAAGAGCTCCATCGCGATGAAGGCGACGCCTTCGATGACGCCCGACTCGTGGATCTCCACGACGCCGCGTCGCCCGGCGAGCACGTCGAGGGACCGACACTCCTCATCGATTCGGCGTGCGTCGACACCGTCGCCCACTTCGTCGCGAAACACTTTGACAGCGCAGGGCCGACCGTCCCGGTGCCGACCGCGGTAGACGGTCGCCTGTCCGCCGACACCAATGGGTGCACCGATCGCGAACCGCTCCACCAGCTCCGGTGGCAGGAAGGCGTGCGAAGCGTGCAACATGATCTGATGGAGTCCCCGCCCCACGGCCACCCTACGACGCGCGTTCGCCGCGGTCGTGTCGAGCGGCCCCTCCGATGAGCACGCTGCGCTCCGGCGCCCTCACACTCGAGTTCGCCGGCGAACAGCGGACCCTGAGTCCACCGCAGACGCTCACATTCGGCCGCCGGGCCGACCTCGCAATCGACGAGAGCAACCGGCAGCTCCACCGCGTCCTCGGCGAGTTCGTCCACACGGACGGCCGCTGGACCCTGCGTAACGTCGGTCGCACGATCTCGTTGCTCGTCACGGATCTGGCAGGCGCGTCGTTCGCCAAGATCGCGCCCGGATCGGAGGTCGCCGTACCGTTCCAGAACGCGAGCGTCACCTTCTCCGCCGGGCGCGCCAACTACCGAATCGACATCAACCAACAGCTCACCGAAAACTCGGACGACCACGCAACGTTCGCCCTCCCAGCGGGCTACGCCGACGCCGAACACACTATGACCGCCACGACGCTGGCGTTCAACGACGAGCAGTTTCAGCTGCTGATGGCGCTCGCAGCTCGACGCCTCGACGGGCCGGTCACGGTGGCCGATCTCCCGAGCAACCGGCAACTCGCAAACGAACTCGGCTGGACTCCTTCCAAGCTGGTCCGCAAGCTCGATCATCTCTGCGTGAAACTGGATCGAGCAGGCATCGTCGGTCTCGTGGGGACGTCGGCAGCGTCGGCAACCGACCGAAAGGTCCGTCTCGCCGACATCGCGGTCGAGCACGGGCTGGTGACCCGCGACGACCTCGGCTCCAGCGCCGGGTAGGCCTACCCGATGACGCGGGGCTTCGAAGTGAAGACAATGTCGCGAATCAGCGAATCCGTCTTCGAGGAGTGCCCATGTCCGATATCACTGCCACCCAACGAGCCAGCCGGTCGGCCACATCAGCACGACACCGGCGCGCTCGCATCCTCACCGCAGCTGGACTGGTGGCAGGAGCGGCGTTCGTCGCGACGACCAGCGGCACCGCAGCGAGCGAGGCGTCGTACGAGTCGAACCTGGCGATGATCCAGGCCCAGACGATCAGAAACCGCAACGTCGACGACAGTGCGTTTCGCGACACTCCGCAGAACGAGCTGGTGCCGACCGATCACTACGGACCGCGCGCTGACTATCTCGTTCGACAGGGCGGACGAACCGCAACGAGCTACCCCGTACTCGAAGGCGGCCAGTTCCGCGCCGAATGCGAGTTCTCCCACTTCAGCTACGACGACCCGATCGTCCATCCCAACCAGCCCGGAGCTGCGCATCTCCACGTGTTCTGGGGAAACACCGACGTCAACGCGTTCTCGACCTACGACACGCTCAAGGACACCGGCAGCAGCACGTGCGCTGGCCAGGAGCTCAACCGCACTGGCTATTGGGCGCCCGCCATGATCGACGCTGAGGGCAACGCTCGAATCCCGGAGTGGATCGGCGTGTACTACAAGGGCTACGGCCAAGCGCGTGACGAATCGATCGTCTACCCACCCGGTGCTGCGATGGTCCAGAACGAGAATCTCACGACCGTGCCGTGGAACGAAGGCGGCCTCGCGGATCCGAACGACCCGGAGGCGCCCGGCGAGTACTCGTTCAACTGCTCGGACAACTTCCGTGGCGCCCGGAGTCCGAACTCGAAGACCGAGATCCCCACGTGCGACGGCAACCGGTTCTTCGACGAGTACGGCGTCGACACCGATCCGCACGCCGTGCTCGAAATGCACGTGAAGTTCGCGAACTGCTGGAATTGGGAAGACCCCTCGGACCCGGCCAACTGGGGGCGAGCTCGAGTCGGCGGTTGGTTCTACAGCGAATGCGAAGAGCGAGCGACTACACCCAACATCGAGTACATCATCGCCTACAAGATCGAGTTGGGCGAGACCACTCAAGGCTGGCATCTCTCTTCCGACATCGACCCGATGACCTTCGAGCAAACCGGCCCCGGCGGCAGCACCGTTCACGCCGACTGGTGGGGCGGCTGGCATCCGGACACCAATCAGACCTGGGTCGACAACTGCACCACCTACGTCACCGACGTTCCGAGCGGCTGCGGCTTCGGCTACCTGTCCGACGGCGGACCAGACCGTCAGAACCCGCTGCCCGGCCCGGCACTGCAACGCGCGAGCGACTTCGAAGGTCCCGTCAAGGTCAGCACGCTCGACCTGTTCGACCAGTTGTGCCAGGCCGAGCGCACCGCAACCAACGCTCGAGAGGCGAGCTACTGCACGCCAGGCGGTCACGACCATCACGGCGATGACGGCGATCACACCCCGACGACCCTCGCTCCAACGACCACAGCACCCATCCCACCAACGACAACCGCGCCCGCAACCACCACGACCACCACCACGATTGCGCCGGCGACGACCGAGCTGATCGGCGAGGAGTGCAACGGTCGGGCCGCCACCATCGTCGGTACGCCCGGCGACGACGTCATTCGCGGAACATCAGGCAACGACGTGATCGTGACCGGCGACGGCGATGATCTCGTGTTCGCCGCTGGCGGCAACGACATGGTCTGCACGGGCAACGGCATCGACTGGGTTCGGGCTGGGAGCGGCAACGACACCGTCGAAGGCGGGCCCGGAGACGACCTCATCTGGGGCAACGGCGGCAGCGACCTCCTCATCGGCGAGGCCGGGGATGATCGGCTCCGCGGTGGCGGTGGCGCCGACACGATGCACGGCGACGGTGGCAGCGACACGTGTGTTGGCGGAGCGGGCCGAGACTCGACCGTCGACTGCGAGTCGACAGCGGTCGAGACGCCGTAACGGTCCGAGGCGGCTCAGTCGATCAACAGGCCGTAGAAGATCAATTCGGTGCGGCGGTTGAGCTGCAGCGCCGCCTCGCTGTTCTCTTCGCTGATCGGATTCGACTCACCGACCGCTCGCGATGACAACCTGGACGGGTCGATGCCTTGTGTTGCCAGGTACAGCACCATCGCGTCGGCTCGATCGCGGGAGAGTCGAAGGTTGTCGAGGTCGTCGCCCCGTTGATCCGAGTGTCCGATCACGAGCATCGTCGCGTTCGGAAGGGCGTCGAGCGTGCGCACCACCCCGTCGAGTTCGGCCGCGTGCTCGGGAGTGATTTCCGACGAGCTCTCCGGGAAGCGGACCGAATCCAGAGACAGGACTCTCGCACCGACGGTGATCGGCATGGTCGGCTCGATCTCCAAGAGGTTCACCGCTTCGGTGTCGGGCTGAGGCGCTCCCGCGACCGCCAGCACCTCGAACCGCTGACGCGCCTCGTCTGATGGCACCAATCCAGTCAGCGTGACCGTTGCTCCCTCATAGACGACTTCGATCGGAACGGGACTGCCATCGGGGAGCACCGGATAGTTGGGTGCTTCGCCACCTTCACCCTGCTCCGGCGACTCCGAGCCGACCGTGGTCGACTCATCGTTCTCGGGTGACGTCGACTCATCGTTCTCGGGTGACGTCGAGACGACCTCGACCTCGGTCGTTGCAGTTTGCGACCCACCGTCTACGTCGCCTTCGCCGGCCTCGGCCGCATCTGCATCTGCATCTGCATCTGCATCTGCATCGGCACCATCGGCATCGGCACCATCCGCATCCGCGATCGTGGTCTGTGGCGGTTGTTCGACGTCGGGCTCCGTGGAGGAAGGGCCCGGCTCCGATGCGGTGGCGGTGGGCGGCGCAGCGGTCGCAGCCGGTTCGGTCGGCACGGCGTCGGGCTCAGCAACCGTGAGTGGGATGTTCGGCGACGTCGACGACGGCTCATCATCGTTTCCGGTGACGATGACCACTGCGACGATGCTCAGCAGCGCCGCGACGATGAACGCCGCAACGAGCAACACCGGCTGGTCATCACTCTCGGGCGGCTTGACCGCTTGCGGCACCGCCGACTTCGACGGCGGCGGGAGCTCACTCATACGCCAAAGATATCTCGCTGCGAACGGGCGATTCGACGACCATCGACGAGCTCGCTTCACCAGACCGCCCGACAAATCGCCACCGGCCAACCTTCAAGTAGAACGTGACAGTCGACACAAGAAACGCTGACAGTTGATCTGGCCCTTTCGCATTGCGCCTTTATTGTTACGGTTTCGTGACGGTCAAGGGCGAGTTGCCAGCAAATGAACTCCGGTCGGGTGCCTTGCATTCGGTGACCGAACGAGTCATTGTCACCTCATGACCGACCTCCTCAGGGTCCGGTCGGGCGGCCGGGACGTACACGACAACCATCAATCGGGTACGGCATCGTCGTATCTGCGTTCGCATCGAACCGATCACAGTGCGACGGAATGGCCCGGTATCGAGCCGGTGGCTCGTCGCTCGCGGGCCGATGCCGGCTCGGGAGCACCGGACCTCGCGAAGCAGCCAACCGAACCGCACACGCCCGCCGGAAACGAAGCGTTGACCGTCTCCCTCGTCAACGACGAGCGACCACCCTTCGTCGATGCAGCTGCAGTCGCCATCCTCTGCCTCCTCGCGCTGTATGTGGCCACTGCTCACGGCTGGAGCCTCGAAGACGACGGTGCCGGTGTCGTGCCCATCATTGCGTTGGTCGGCATCGCCACCGCCGCGATCCGACGACGTCCCGGTCGAACCGGCTCACCAGTTCGCGTCGTGAGTGTCCGACTTGCGCTCCTCGTCGGAGCGACCGGTGCTGGCCTCGTCGCGATCACCATCCTCGATCCGGAACCACCAGGACCCACGATTGGACCGATGCTGTCCCTCGCGCTCATAGCGGCCTACCTGGCGCTGTGGGGCTTTCGTTCACTCGCGCTCCTGCGCACCGTGACGCTGTTGAGCTTCCTGACCTGGATACCCGTCGCCGAGACCGTGCACTCGATCGTTCGATCATCACTCGACCAGCCGTCCGATCTGATCTACCAACGATTGGCGACCATCAACGCGTTCGGCGTCGACGAGGAGCCGTGGAGACTGTTCACCGCCTCGCTGCATCGCGGTTCGCTCGTGGTCATCACCACCGTCGTTCTCGGCATCGCCGCAAGCAGATGGCGTGTCACTCCTCGCACCCTGATCGAACTCGCCGTGTCAGCGACCGTCGCCGTCCTTGCTCACCACGTCATCGTGCTCGCGAGTTCCGTCGACCAGTACGACCCCACCGACACGACCGAGGTCGCCACGAACCCAGTACTCGAAGTCGCAGTTGCCGTGGTGGCAGTCCTGATACTGACCGTTGTACGCCACCGGCGTGACCACGACCCCGAGCCGATCCATGTCTCCGACACCGTCTCGGACGAAGTGGCCGCACGGGATCCGGTGATCTTCGCGACCGATCGTGCCGTCAGCGGACCCGTCGTCACCGCGCTGCTCCTCATCGGCTTGGCGCCGCTCATCACCGTCGCCGTTCGCGGCTGACCACACCTCGAACCAGCACATTCATCCGTAGCGGGCTGCTCGGAGCATCCATGGACACGCGCGTCATCGAATCCTCGAACACCACGTCTGGCAAAGGAGCCATCTCCGTCGAATCGAGCGGCATCACCGTCATTCGTCCCCCGGACGACCAGGAGCTCTGGTCATACGTTTCGGGCAGCGGGAAGAACTTCCTCCGATTCTCCGCACTGTCGAGAATCTGCCTCGGCGGAGCGCTCGCGTTCCTGTCGCTGCGCGGCAACTGGCTGCTGCTCCTCCTCCCGTTTGCGATCGGCATCGTGCTCGGCGGCCTGATCAACCTGGTCTGGTCGACCCAGATCCCGCACTTCGATCGAGCAGACCACCTGCGTCGGCTGGCGAAGGGACCCATGCGCTCATCGGTCGGCAAGCGCAACGAGCTCCCGAGCGTGGACGTCTTCATCTGCACCTGCGGCGAGGACCCAAGTGTCGTGGAGAACACGATCATCCATGCCATCGGGCTCGACTACGAGGGCCGCGTCAACGTGTTCGTACTGGATGATCGCGACGCCCCCGAAGTACGCGCTGCGGCGTCATTGTGGGGAGCCACCTACATCGTGCGTGCGGAACGAGGCTGGATGAAGAAGGCCGGCAACCTGCACCACGCGTACGGCATCTCCAACAGCGACATGATCCTCGTCCTCGACGCGGATTTCGCGGTCCGCCCCGACTTCTTGCATCACACGTTGCCCTACTTCGACGACGAGCAACTCGGCATTCTTCAGACCCCGCAGTTCTTCCGTGTCGCCGAGGACAACTGGGTCGAGCGTGGCGCCGCCTCGCAGCAGGAGCAGTTCTACCGAGTGGGGATGCGCGCCCGCGACAAGCACGGCGGCGCGATCTGCGTCGGCACCAACGCCGTGTACCGCCGGTCTGCGCTCGACGAGCGCGGCGGCATGGCACTCCTGGAGCACTCCGAGGACATCTTCACCGGCATGAAGGTGATCGACGCCGGCTACCGGGTCGACTACCTCCCGCTTCCGCTCGCCGCCGGATCGACACCCGACTCGACCAAGGCGCTGGCATCACAGCAGTACCGATGGGCACGCGGCAACTTCGCCCTCGCCGGCACCCCGCTGTTCAAGCGAATGAAGCTCTCTCCGATGCAGCGGCTCGGGTTGTGGGACGGCTGGATCTTCTACGTGACGAGCGCGCTCAGCCCGGTGATTGCCCTGTTCGTACCGATCGTGTCGCTGGCCGAAGCACCAGACGCGATCACGCTGACGCCGACGGCGATGATTCTCCCTGCGCTGTTCACCGAGTTCTACTTGATGCCACGTTGGCTCCACCTGCCCGACGGGAAGTCGTCTCGGCGCGTCGGGTTGATCTCACAGGTGTCGCACCTCTACGCATTGCGCGACCATCTCACCGACCGCGACCAGGAGTGGATCCCGACCGGCGGAAAACGGTCGGGCGAGAAGCAAGGCACCGACCGGATCCCCGACCAGATCGCGACCGCTGCGACGTGGGGATTCGTCGTCACGGTGATGCTGCTCGCCTTTCGCGTTGCGACCGGCTGGTCGATCATCGACTTGGCCCCCGTCGGCATCCTCTGTGCAATCGCTCTGCCTGCGGCACTCGGCACCGCCAAACCGGCGATCCAGCGGCGAGAGCGGGTCGAGGATGCGCCACCGACCGAGTCGGGCCGCGACGCGTTTCTCGATGTGGTGCGCGCCATCTCGATCGTGCGGGTGGTGTTCTGGCACGCGCTCGGCTTCTGGTGGATCTCATGGACCTTTGCGGCGATGCCCGCCGTGTTCTACGTGTCGGGCGCGGTCCTTGCGAAGAGCCTCACGAAGCACGCACCTACGATTCGCTCCACTGCCCGGGTCGTCAAGGGTCGCCTCATGCGGCTCGTTCCCCCGTACTACGCCTTCATCGCGATCGTTCTCAGTCTGGTCCTCATCGCTGCGCCCGGGGTCTGGAACGAGTCACGCAACGACGTGCTGTCGTGGATCATTCCGTATCGAGCACCGGCGCCGCTGGCGTGGGAGGACGGCTGGCTCTCCACACCGCTGTGGTTCCTCCGCGCACTCATCATCATCTTGGTCCTCACTCCACTGCTTCGGCCTCTCGGCCGGCGGATTCCCGGGGCGGTGCTCTTCGTCGGGTGGGTGGCGAGCCTCGTCGCACTCGACCGATGGGTTGCTGCACAACAGACCGACATGGACGTCGCGATCGTCCGCGGCGTCGCAGACGTGATCTGCTTCGGAGGCTTCTTCGTCCTCGGCGCCTCCGGACACACACTGCGATACAAGTTGAGCCGCCGCACTCGCTTCGGTCTCGCGGTGTTGCTCTTCGCTACCGCAGCGGTCATCGCCGTGGTCGAACCGCCGACGGACAACGTGGTCAACAACTCCTACGTGCTGTTCGGCCTCGTCGGACTCGCGTGGCTCTTCGTCATGTTGGGCCTCGAGGATCACCTTCGCCACCTCGGCGAGGTCGCGGCGATTCGGACGTTCGTGAGCTGGATCACCAACAGCGCGATGTCGATCTACCTCTGGCACACGCTCGCGCTGATCCTCGCTTACCACCTCGTTGGCGCACCTGGCTCGCTCGGCGCATACGCAATGCTCGGGGCCGTCTTCTTGATCTTCTTGCCCATCATCGTCGCGGCAGTACGCCCACTCGAGTCGGTCGGAACCCGACGATCGCGGGGAGGCGCACCGGTACGAGCGCTGCCGATTCTTGGCCTGGCCGTGGCGACCGCCTTGCTCGCGACCCAGGCCACGCTGTTTCCGGTGTTCACCGATGCTGTCGGCCCACCGACGCCATCAGGCCGCCCACCGGTCGACGGCCAGCCGGCGTCGGCCGCAGCTCCGACCGACGCCGACGAGGTCCCGCCGCCCGTTGCGGAGCCAACCGAAGCCGAGCGCGCAGCGATGCGCGTCGACGGCGAAGCATGGTTGGCCGGTCTGGGCGTCGACGCTGCAGCGGTCGTCGAGATCGGCGCGCCGACCGACGGCGAAGCCGAGACGATTCGTCTCGGAGACGACGAGGCGCTCGATCCCGACGCACCGTTCGAAGCGCTCTCCTTGACCAAGACCATGGTGGCTGCGGTCGCGCTCCAGATGGTCGACGAAGGCGCGCTCACCCTCGACGGACCGCTCCCGGAAGTCGAAGGCATCGATCCGGCGGTCACCGAGGAGTTGACGTTGCGCCGTCTGCTCAGCCACTCCAGCGGAATCAGCGACTATCGGGAGAACCCCGACTTCCGCGACGACATGGTGTTGTCACCAATCGAAGCCGTGAATCTGGCCGTCGGATCGAGCGACCTCTCTTCGACCGTCTCGAGCTATGCCGCACCGAACTATCTCTTGTCGGGACTGGTCGTCGAGACGGTCGCGAACGCTCCGCTCGACGAGGTTCTGGAACAACGCCTCTTCGAGCCGCTCGGAATGGACGACACACGTGTGATCAACAACCAGCGGGAAGGGTTCGTCGGTCATGGTTCGGCTGGCGTCGTTTCGACGCTGGCGGACCTCGCTCACTGGTACGACGCACTGATGCGCCAGCGTCTCGTCCTGCCCGATGAGCTTCGCGACGAGCTGTTGTTCGGCGGCATCGTCTACCAGCCCAATGCCGGGCTGGGCACGTGGCGACACTGCCCGTGCGACCCAGGCACCGCACTCGATCCTGAGCCGTTCCTCTACGCGTTCCACGACGGTGGCGATGCGCGACTCGTCTACATTCCGAGCCGCGATGTCGTCCTGGCGATGAGGTTCTCCACCTCGCTGTATGGACCCGAACGGATCGTCGACGACGTCGTCGACTTCACCTTCGCGGTCGCCGATCGTCGCAACTGACTTCGACGATCACACGGGGAGGCGTTTGCGACCGGCCGCAGTTGGTGCGAAGAGGAAGCCAGCTGCGGCCATCATGACGAACATCACGATGACCGTCATGTTGTTGCCGGCGGGCGTCGACTCTTCCTGGTCGAACACGACTGCTCGCACTGACGTGATCGTCTCTCCGTCACAGATCACCTCGATGACGTGATCACCGACACCGAGCGCTGAAGGTTCGATCTGGTCGACCCGAACTTGCCGTTCCCCGTCAACGGTGACGATCAGTTCGCCGGAGCAGTCGACGTCGACCGGAATCGGATCACCGATGTCGACGTAGATGTCCTCGGGCTCGTCGGTAATCGTGATCGCGACCGGGTCATCGCCGTCGGGATCGGGCGTCTCGGTCGCGGGGGTGTCGGTCGTGGTCGTTGCTTCGGGCTCCGGAGCAGACGCCGGCAAGACCGTGGTCGGCGTCTGCGCCACCGTGGTCTCCGTTGACGGCGTGTCCGCAGTCGGGGTGTCATCCACGGGTGTGCCTGACGGCGGTGTCGTCGGGACCGGAACGTTGCCCGTCGGCGTGATCGGCGTCGTCGGAGCCAGCGGAATCGACGGTGGGTTCGTCGCTACCGGGGTCGGGTCGGTCGGATCTGTCGGGTCCGTGGGATCTGTCGGGTCCGTGGGATCTGCCGGGTCGGTCGGGTCGGTCGGGTCCGTGGGATCTGCCGGGTCGTAGGTCGTCACGAACGTGCACCGCCACGCCTGCCCGCCGGGAACGCTCACGTCGACGGTGTCACCCGGAGGTGCGATCGACAGCGCGCCGAACACCAAGGACGAACCGACCGGCCCCAATCTGAACAGGTTGGCTGACACGTTCTCGCACGAACTGGAGACCGACGAGGCTCCATTGCGATCCAGCAGCGAAACCGTCAACGGCATGTCGGCGCCAACCGCGGACATCGACGTGTCGCCGTCACCCAGGGACACGGCTGCATCCCCGGCGATGACCTCGCCGATGGTGAACGGCCAGTCGGTCACCGACGTGTCTCCGCTCACCTCGTGTCGGACCTCGAGCAAGCCGGCCGCGCTCAGGAGCGTGCAATCAACCGGCCCGGAAATCGCCGGCAGCGTGAGCGAGCCGTCGGAATTGCGGACGCCGAAACCGCAACCGATGGTGTTGGCGAAACGCTCGGAGCCGGCACCCGCCGCGATCGTCAGTTCGCTGCCGCCCTCGACGAAGAAGGAGATCGAACCGTTCGCTTCGATGAAGCGAGCGGTGACGGACGGCGGCGAGATGATCGCAGCTCGAGCGACGTACTGCAGCGACGAGGATCCCGGACCGGTCAGCGGGTCCGGTGAGCCCGTGCGCAATGCTGCGGACTCGGACGGTCCAGCCTGTTCGAGTAGGAGGTCTCCTTCGAGATCGACGAAAAAGCCGGCGAGGTCGGACGGAGCCGGGATGCCACCGAGGTCGACGACGCTGTTGACCACGACCTCATGGATGGTCGGGCCCGCATCGAAATTGATGACTTCGCAGAAGTAGCTCTCACCCGGATCGGTGATGTCGATCACACTCGATGATGCGCTCGGCCCAGCGAATGGAATCGTCGGGCCGCCCGGGGTCTGGACCGTGCAGTCGATCTCGACGTCGTACGGGCCCGGATCGAGCTCGGCGAGTTCGATCGTTTGATCGAGTGGAACGACCGCCACGACCTGGTCACCGTCACCGAGCTGGAAATCGCCGGACGAATCCACGACGGGGTCGATCGCGAAGTCGAACACGTCGACCCCACCGACGGCCGCCGTCACCAGTTGCTTCTCCACGGTCAGCGTGCGAGCAGCGAAGGTCACCGTGCACGTCGTGTCGTCGGTCAGTGTGAAGCTCGCTGCGGTGTTCACCACACTCGGTCCAGACTGCGCACAGTCGATCGACGTTCTGAACAATCCCTCGCCAGCGAGTGCGTCGACTTCTTCGATGCGCACATCGGTACCGCCGAGCACCGAGAGCGTAGAGCGGTCGGTGTCGCCGAGCAGCAGCGCTGCAGTCGTGCCCACACCACCCGCGCCGTCCACTCCCGAACCCGAGATCTCGGTCGAGAATCGATAGATGTCGGAGAGGTCCACCACACCGGTGTCGACGACCGCTTCGATCGTCAGATCGAAGAAGCTCGGCGCCGTCGAGGTGTTCTCGAAAACGCAGACCGTCTCGCCACCGGGCGCCAGCGTTGGCACGATCGACAGCGCTGCGAGGTACGAGGCCGGTTCGGTCTCGGTCTCTGGGTCGAAACACCCGACTCGGGTGGCGTAGCCGGCGGACGCGGATTGCGTCAGTGTGGGCACCGGGGAAGGCGGTCCGCTCGGCGCGAAGAACGTGGTCGGGTCGAAGACAGCTTGAGGTTCGAGCGAGAACACCGACGAGTCGTCGTGGCCCTGCGAGAACGGCGTCGTCGCAGGCGAGTTGCTCGCCAGGATGCCGCCGGGCTCGACCGCGTACTCGAACACGACGGTCGTCGGGTCGCTCGGCGGTGACGTCACCGTGCGAATCGTGATCGACGGAGCAACGGGTTCGTTCACGAAGACGCACGAAACCACATCGAACGCCGACGGGCTCACCGTGATCGCTGTCCCGCCCGTGACCGAGAGCGAGCCATCGGCGTTTTCGCACGACGACGTCGTCGTGTACTCATCGGCGGACGGGAGAACCTGGGTGATCTCGAAGGACGGTCCGACCGCTACGTCGAACGAGGTGGTCTCGTCGGTTGCATTGACGAACGTCGTCGGGCCGAGCACATCGGTCACCGGGGTGACGGTGTAGGTGAAGTCGTCGTCGACACCGAACAACGTCTCCGTAGCGACTTCAACGAGCGCCGAGGGCACTGCCGGCTCGAGCGTCAGGGTGCACCCGGTAGTTGCTCCCGCCGATGCATCGAACGTGGCGGTCGTGGTCCTGGTCGTCGGCACTCCGCTGACGCCACCGATGACCGTTCCACCGAGCTCGCAGCTCGGGTCGCCTGCGAAGGCCGTGGCGATGGCTTCGAACGGGTAGACGAACGTCGCCGTGAACGTTCCGTCGAAGAGATCGCTCGCGCTCACGGTCCCATCGCCGGTCACCTGATCTGCCGTGAGCGTGATGGGAAGCGATCCGTCGTCGACAGAGATGTCGGTCACGATGCTGGGTGCATCCGGGTCGTGATCGATGTTGATCTCGAACGCAGCCGTACCGGCAACCGGCCCGTCAGCACGGAATGCGCAGGTGGTGACGGAGCCGGGTGCTCCCGACAGGAACAACGTCGATGTTCCAGCGATCGGCAGCGAACTCCCGCAGGTCAGCCATCCGACCGTGAGGCCGAAGTCATCGACGACGGTGAGGGTGTAGCGAGTGATGGGGTCGAGCGCAAGCGACACCGACGTCCCGTTGATCGCAACAGCGAGTGTTGCGACGTCGTCACCACTCGCCGTTTCGGTGACCTCGACCTCGAAATCGTCGAACGCGCTCGGATCGGCGACGTCGGACAGGTTCTCGACGACGAGTTGGGGCGGCGGAGCTTCCACCGACCGGAACACGCACGTGATCTGTTCGCCGAAACCTGCGTTCACCACGACCGACTCCGCGGAGAGCTCGATCGGCGAGTACGGCGTCGTGGTATCGAAGAACGGCACGGTGCAGGTCGGGCTCCCGTCGGCGACGATCTCAGCCGGGGCGTTGCGGGTGTACCCGAGGTTGCTGCCCGGCTCGAAGTAGATGGTCCGGCGCTCGTTGTCTGCGAGCGAGAAGATCGCCGCACCGCTGACGATGGCCGAGGGCGTCGTCGAATCGAACAGCGTCGCCGGGTATCCGAGCCCGTCGGGCACCCGGTCTTCGATGATGGTGAGCGATGGCAGGGGTCGATGCGTGAACGTGCACACGATGGCGTCCCCATCCGACGGGGTGTACGACACCGATGTCGTTCCGGTCGCCACGACCGCGGCTCCCTCGACACACTGCGAGGTCGTGCGAAATCCGGCGCCGCCGGTCTGACCGACGGTGATCGGGGCGTCGACCGTGGTGGTGACCGACGTGGTCTCGCCGGTGCGCTGGGAAATCGAGGCGGAGCCGACGACCACGCTCGCCGACGGCACGATCGAGTAGTCGACCACTGCGCCGTTCGCAGGGTCGATGACCGTCACGACATCCAGCGTCGCTTCCGGCACGCCCACGGCGGTGTTGATGAATCGGCACGTGTAGTCGAAGTCGGGCGAGATGAAGAGGCCGACCTCGAACCCGTCGGTCGGGTTCGACGGTGAGCCCGTCGGTGCGCAACTCCGTTGTGTCGTGTAGCCAGCGACCGGTTGTTGCTCGATGGTGAGGAATCCCGGATCGACACCTCGCGACCCCGAGTCACCATCGACCTGGCTGAAGCTGGCGGCACCGGCGGTGAGCTGCGACGCCGGAGTGATCTCGTAGTCGAACGACTGCGTGTCCCCGCTGGGAACGGTGACCGTTTCGATCCGCACGATCGCGGGGGTGGTCGTGGGCGAATTGACCAGCGTGCATTCGGTCTCGGTGCCCGGCGGCTGAGCGGACGTGTCGAGCGTGAACGTTCCTCGGCGAACCGGGACCGGTTCCTCTCCGGGCTCGAAACCGCTCGTGTTGGTGATGGTCGAGGTCGTGGCGTTGACACAGTCGACCGAGGACAACAGGTAGTCGGTGTATCGCCCGACCTCGGTGACCGTGTAGGTGTCGGTGAGGACGTCCGAGATAAGGAGGCCGGGACCGCCTTCGTAGATCTGGCCGCTTCCGACGACGAAGTCTCCCAGCATCACGACGACGTCGTAGAAGTCGAAGTTGTCAGGCTCTTCGTCCTTGAACAACCGAATCTCGCTGTCCCCGGAAGGGAACGGGTCGGACGCGGTCAGCGTGCAATTGACTCGTTCACCGAGCACCGTCGGGAAGGTGATCGTCGCCGTCGACGACAACCCCGCATCGCACCGCCAATCGAGCTCTAGGCCCTGATCGTCGAGCAGCAGCAGTGAGTGATCGCCTCCGAGCGCGTCCAGCACGACGATCTCCGACGAACCGGTGGACGACAGCACGAGTGTGTCGATCAGTCCGGAAGGACCTCGAACCTCGACCTCGAAGTCCGACAAGGTCGAGACGTCGAAAACGTTCGGCACGACCTGCACCGACACTTCGGGTGGCCCCGCCGGCTCGACGACGAAACGGCAGACGAGGTCCGTTCCAGGCGGTGGGTTCTGTATCGACAGTCGCGCGGTGAACGAACTCAAGATCGCCGTGAAGTCGGTGTACGGCACCACTGCGCCTCCGCCGAGCAACTCGTTGCACTCGATCGACGTGACATCGAAGCCTGGCGTCTCCGTTCGAGTCAGCGCGGGAACCGACCCGGGATCACTGCCGAAGCTGAACTCCTGGCTCTCGCCATCCGCGAGTTCCCAGGAATCAGGGCCAGAGAGCGGCGTGAACCTGCTCTTCGAGTAGAACCCGGCCGGTGCGGCTGGGTCATTCGGCACGACATCCTCCACGATGGTCAGCGTTCCCGGGATCGTGTGCGTGACCACGCAGGTGATCGCTGCACCTTGCGGAAGCTCGGACGCCGACGCGCCTCCGGTCAGGCCGAAGCCGCCGACGTAGTTTCCGAGCGCGTCCTCGCATCTCGTGTTCGAGAGCGTCCCCGGCGGCGTCGATCCCGTTGCGACGCTCGCGACCGTCAGCGGGAACCCGGCAACGCCCTCGATCGTCCGCGAAGTTCCGTCGACGGAGGTGAACGAGGCAACCGAATGCGTCCCGAAGAAGTTGTAGTCGATGCTCGTG
>CALIOL010000350.1 GCA_938044705.1 uncultured Ilumatobacter sp.
CCATCGCTACTTTCGCATCGCCTCTCGCGACGTGGCTGACCTGCTCGAGCGAATGGACTCACTCGATCTCCCTGAGACCGAGACACCCAGGCGCCCGACCCCAGGGCAGGGGTTGAGCGTGGCTCGGAGCTGCTACGACCACATCGCAGGTCGGTTGGGTGTCGACCTCCACGGTGCCTTCGTCGATCGAGGTTGGATCGAGATCGAGGACCGCCAGCCGCACCTCACCACGTCGGGGGTCGCATTCGTCACCGATCTCGGGATCGACCTCGAGCGGCTTCGAACACTCAAGCGTCCACTGCTGCGCCTCGATCTCGATTGGACGGAGCGCCGGGACCACCTGGCGGGTTCGGTGGCGGCGGAGTTGATGACCATCGCACTCGAACGGCGCTGGCTCGCACGCCGCAACGACAAACGTCAGCTCGCGATCACCGAGACCGGGCGGCGAGCGTTCTCCACGCACTTCGGTCTGCACTCCTGAACCCACGTTTCGTCGCCTGTCGAAACGTCGTCTGCGTACGGTGGAGGCATGGACACAACCGCCTGGCGACGCGAACCTCCCGCAACCGAGCTGAGTGAACGTCGCATCGAGTTCATACGAGCCCAGCCGATGTTCACGGTGGCCACCGCGGCTGATGGCCTCACCACGAATGTCTCGCCGAAAGGCATGGACACACTGCGCATCAAGAGTCCGAACCGGATCGCCTGGTTGAACCTGTCAGGAAGCGGCAACGAAACCGCTGCACACGTGCTCGCAAACGGACGCATGACGTTGATGTGGATGTCGTTCGGCACGACGCCGATGATCCTGCGGGCATACGGCACTGCCACGGTCATCCATCCACGCGACCCCGAGTGGTCGAGCTTCGCGGATGACTTCCCGGACTTCGGCGGTTCTCGTCAGATCTTCGACATGCAGATCGATCGCGTCGCCGACTCCTGCGGAACCGGGGTTCCTGTGATGACGGTCGAGGCTGACCGCGGACTCACCGAGCTCGAGCCGTACTACGCGAAGATGAGCGAGGAACAGCTCACCGGATTCTGGTCGCGCAAGAACACGAAGAGCATCGATGGGTTGCCCACCGAGATCTTCGGCGCCGACTCGGTCGGCGACTGACCGCAACCGGCGATCAGATTGCGAGACCCTTCGCTGCCACGGGAGTCAGCCGGTGGATCTCCGGTGGGCCAGCGAGGAAGGCGCCGGTCGCAGCCATTGCCTTCTTCATGGCGTCGCCCTTGCCATGAGCCGAGACAGCGTCGTCATCGGTGTACAGCTCGAAGAACCAGTAGACGTTGTCGGCGTCGCGATGCGCCGAGTAGATCTCCAGACCAGCCTCTTCGTTGCTGGCCTCGATGAGCGCGGCGAGTTCGGTTTCGAACGCTTCGGCGCGACCTTCGGTGCAGGTGAGTCGGGCGATGAGGGAATGCTTGCTCATCGCCGGAACGTAGTCAGTCGACGGTGCTGAGGGCGAGGCCGGAGATCGCGTCGGCCACCCGATCCCAGTACTGACGCGGCACGTCGTGGCCCATCTTTCCGAGCACGAGAAGGTCGGCACCGGGGACGGCGGCTGCAGTGGCCTCTCCTCCCGACAGCGTGACCAGTGGGTCTTCGCGCCCGTGGATCACGAGCGTCGGGAGGTCGACGCCACGCAGGCCCTCGGTGCGGTCCCCGGTCGCAGCGATCGCAGCGATCTGGAACGCCGGGCCAGCTGGGTGAAAGCAGCGGTCGTACGCCTCGGCCGCGCGTGCTCGCGCCTCGGATTCGTCGAACAGCGACCCGGAGATGATGCGGGTCGTGGTGACGCTCGACGCAATGGCGTCCTCGCGGTTCGTCGCTGGCGGCGCAAGGAGTGCTCCGATCGCCTCGGGATCCGGCTGCCCAACATCGTTCGCGCCGGTCGTCGACATGATGCTCGTCATGGACAGCATTCGATCCGAATGCTCGATCGCCATCGTCTGAACGATCATTCCGCCCATCGACGCACCGACAACGTGTGCTGCCGGGATGTCGAGCGCATCGAGCAGACCCACTGCGTCGTCGGCCATCGTCGACAGCGTGTAGGGCGCATCGACCGGCTCGCCGGCGAGCGACTTGGCGTACAGGGCCATCACGTCCGGCGGGTCGCCTGCGGTCTTGCTCGACAGCCCGACGTCGCGATTGTCGAACCGGATGACTCGAAACCCGCGGTCGAGAAGCTCGGAAACGAACCCGGGACTCCAGAGCGTCATCTGTGCGCCGAGGCCCATGACCAGGAGCAATGGTGGCGCATCGTCCGGACCGAAGCTCTCGTAGCAGACCTCGATGTCGTTCACTTCGATCGTTGGCATCGGGAGATCATGGCACCTGGCCCGCGGCACGGGCGAAACTGCTTCAGCGGGTGATGCGGTCGCTCAGCCGGTCACGGCAGGTAGTCGATGACCGACTTCAACTCGAAGCCGGGGACGGTCATGATCGCTCCGTCAGCCCCGTACGTGCCGATCGGGAAGCCGAAGCTGCAAATGCTCGGGTATGCCTCGGAACGGCCGCACTCCAACGGGCTGTCGTTGGGGAAGTCCAAGATGTCCGTCGAGGTCGCCATGCGTTCGTAGATCGCTGCGCCGCTGACTTCTTCGTCACCTGCTGCGAGGTTGTTGGCGACCCGTGCGAGCGACATCAGTTGGGTGATGCCCAACGCGCCGAGCCCGAGGGTCGCCTCTGCGTTCTCGCCGTACGCCGGTGCGATGATCTCGTCGAGTTCCATCGCCGAGACGGTGTCTTGGGTTTCGCCCACGCCGACGAAGTACCAGCCGAGTGCGTCGTCGCCGACGACATCGAGGACTTCGGCGCTGCCGCAGATCGCGGTCGACACCATCGGGGTGGTGATGCCGAGGCTGACTCTGCCTCGCATCGCGCCGACGCACCCAGCGTCGGCGTAGAGCGAGATCATCAGGTCAGGGTCTCCGTCGTTCGCCTGTCGAATGAGGCCTTCGAAGCCGGCGTCGGTTTCGTTGTCCCCACCCTTCACCGAGTTGTACGGCACGCCTGCTTTGTCCAGCGCAGCGATGAGCGCTGCCTCTGACCCGTTGGCGCCAGGGTTGTCGGCACTGACGATGCCCACGCTCTGTGCATCGAACTCCTCGACAGCGAGCGCGACCATTGCGGCCATCGTGGTGGCATTGCCCCCGGTGAAGAACAGTGCGTTCGCCGTGTAGTCGGGCGGAAGCACGGGCAGCGCTCCGACCACCGGAACGCCTGCGGCGGTGAAGGTGTCATAGCCAGGGAACAGATCCAGGCCGAGCATCACCATTTCGACGCCCTTGCCGACGAGTTCCTGGGCGCAGGCCTGGGAGGACTCGGGTGATCCTGCCGCCGTGCAGTGCTCGATTTCGACGGGTCGCCCGCCGAATCCGCCGTGCTCATTGACCCATGCGACAGCGAGTTCGGTGTCGGTTCGCATTTCGGGGAAGTCGAGGCCCGCGACGCCTTCGGTGTTCACCATGCCCAAGACGATCGGCTCCCCGGTCGCCGGGGGGAGCGCGCCGAACCCTTCGCCCACAGCCGCATCGCTGTCGGAGTCGTCCTCGACGACGGGTTCACCCGTGGCGGCGTCCGGTTCGTCGTCGGCGACCTCCGGGCTGGTGTCGTCGGTGGCCGCTCCGGTGTCTGGCTCCGGGTCTGTCTCGGTGGGCGTCTCCGGTTCGTCATCGACGGGCGCGTCGTTCGCGGCCTCGGTGGTCACCGCGTCTTGAGCGGTGTCGTCGGAACTCCCGCCGCATGATGCGACGACCAGTCCGATCACCGCGACGGCGGCTGCCCCTCGTTGAATTCGGTAGTGCCTCATCAGATTCCCCCGTTCGTTCTGTGCTCGAGTTCCCCGTATGCGTGTGTCGACGTCAGGCCATCGCGCTGTCCGGCACCCAGCTGCCGTGTGCCCCGTACGGCACGCGGCGCGGCAGGTGGATGGTGGCGACTGGTGGCGCCGAGAAGTCCTGAGCGTCGATGATCACCAGGCGCGACTCGTCGGAGTTCGTGTCGTGGATCATGCTGATCACCCATCCTTCGTCTTCGGCCCCGCCGTCCGCAGCGTCGTTCGCCGGAGCGAACACCGGCTCGGCGCCGCGTACGCCGGCGCCGAGCTGATGCTCGGTGCATGCGCCGCTTCGCAGGTCGTACTTCCAGAACGCCGATCCGTAGACCGGTTCTTCGGCGTTGCCTTCGCCCGCCATGGCCATGACGTATCCGTATTGAGCGTCGAGACCGACCATGCGGTCGTTCACTCGCCCGAAGTCACCTGGTCGGTCATCGATCTGCTCTTCGGTGACGACTCCCGCATCGAGGTCGATGGTCCACTTCCAGAGCCGAGCGACCTCGGCGTAGTCGTCGTTGCTCGACGCGAACGCTTCGTCCTGGCGCGAGACGTTCAGCACGATCTTGTTGCCGTCCTCGTGAGCGTTGACCGGGTGGAATACGTAGCACGGGTCGATTTCGAACCACCGGACGTCGGCGTTGGTGCCGTTGCGAGGCATCACGCCCAGGCGAGCGCCGTTGTCGCGGTTCCACATGAACGGCAGGCCCGTCTCGAGCGCGCCGAGGTCGAAACACACCGGCAGGTCCATGAACACGACGTGGTTCTGCGTGACGTTGAAGTCGTGCATCATCACCATGGTGGGAAGCTCGATGCCCTCCTGCTGAATCAGCGTGCCGTCTGCGCCGACGCGGATGTACTGGAGGTTCGGAGCCTCGGCGTTGAGATAGCTGAACGCGATGAGCTCGCCGGTGACCGGACACACCTTGGGGTGCGCGGTCATCGAACACGTGAGCGCTCCGCCGTAGTTCTGGTAGCCGAGCGTGTTCAGCTCGGTGTCGACCTTCCACGGCCAGTGGCCTTCTTCGAGACACAACAACTCCTTGTTGTGCGCCATGACGTGGGTGTTGCCCGTGCCGCGGGTCAGGTCGCCCATGCCGCCCATCGGGTCGTCGAGCGGATCCGAGATGTTCGGCGTCTGGATGAACCGGTTGCGGTACCACTCGGCCTTTCCGTTGGCGATGCGCACGCCGTGCAACATGCCGTCGCCGAAGAACCAGTGGTCGGACTTGCCTGACGCAGGGTTCGGACCGGTGCGCACGTACGTGCCTTCCAGCTCGGTGGGAATCACGCCGTCGACGCGCAGATCGAGGTCGGTGCGTTCGTCGAGGACGGGTGCCCAGTTGTTGCGGAGATGCCATGGCATGGCGTCGGTCGGTGCAAGCGATTCGGTCGTCATGTGACGACGGTAACACTCACCGATCGCCTGAAGTTACCCGGAGTAACTTTTCTTCGAAGCGTCCGGATACGGTCGTGCTGTGACACGAACCGACACGGCGAACGTTCATCAGCGACGTTCCGGACGTCCCAAAGGAGTGGCCGTTCGTGCAGATCGAGCGCAGCTGCTCGCCGCAGCGCAACGTGCGATTGCCGACATCGGCCCGGACGCGACGATGGACCAGATCGCCGCCGAAGCCGGGGTGACCAAGCCGATCCTGTATCGCACGATCGGCGACAAGGCGGCGTTGGTCGACTCGCTGTCCGATCTGCTCGTCGAGCGGATCGGCCAGGCGGTCGACGCGGCGATCGTGAACAGCACCGACCCCGAGCTCGCGTTCGCCGCATCGATTCGGGCACATCTCGAAGCCGTCGACGCCGACCGGAACCTCTACCTGTTCGTCAACGGCACCGGTCAACGAAGCGCGCCGTTGCGAGCGCGAATCGATCGCGCCGCGGCTCCACTCGTCGAGGTCTTCAGCAACGCGCAACAGCTGCCGAACACCGATCCGTCCGCAACCGTGTGGGGTCATGCCGTCGTCGGTGCGCTTCAGACCGTGACGCTCATGTGGCTGGAAGGCGAAGGGGAGCCTCGTCGAGCGATCGACGACACCGCCGCTGACGTGGCTGCGCTCTTTTGGCCAGGGGTGTCGGTGATCCTCGGAGTCGGCAACGGGCCAACCTCCTGAGTGGTCGCAACTCGGGCACGAACTGTGGTGTGCACCAGACTGGCGCGATGAGCTCGCCGTCGTTGGTGCCGATCGTCGACGTCAGTCGGCCCTTGACGGGGCAACTCGAGGCGCTCGACGCTGCGTGTCGTGACCACGGGTTCTTCCTCATCGCTGGACACGGTCTCGATGAGCTCATCGAGCAGACCTGGGCCACGGCTCGTGCGTTCTTCGATGACGACCCGGAGGTGAAGCGAGCGGTTCGACGCGACCTGCACAACCCGCTCGGGTGGAACGATCGAGAACTGACGAAACGCAAGCGAGACACCAAAGAGGTCTTCGATCTCGTCGACCCCAGCTTCGAACTCGCCGACCGACACAACCGATGGCCCACCGGACTCGACGACTTCCGTCCGACGATGTCGGCGTTCTACGACGCCTTCAGCAATCTGTCGACGACCGCCGTCGAGTTGGTGCATCACGCACTCGACCTCGACCCAGCAGCCGGTTTGCGCTTCACCGGCGATCGAAGAAACAGCTCGATGCGTCTCAATCGGTACCCGCTCGCCGACCCGGTTCCCGAACACGAGCGTGGCGGTCTCCGCGAGCTGGGAGATTCAGCACTGGGTCATCACACCGACCCCGGTGTCGTGACGCTGCTGCTGCAGGACCAGACCGGCGGTCTGCAGACGCAATCGCTGACGGGCGATTGGATCGACGTCGAACCGATCCCCGGGACGATCGTGGTCAACCTCGCCGACAGCGTGCAGGTCTGGACCAACGACCGCTACCGAGCGGCGGTCCATCGAGTCGTCGCGATGTCCGAGTCGGATCGGATGAGCATCCCGTACTTCCTCCATCCTGCTCGCGATGCCGTCATCGAGCCGCTGGCGGACCTGATCGACGGCGATGCGCGCTACCGCCCGTTCGAATGGCGGGCATATATGCGGGCTCGAACCGACGACAACTACGAAGACCTCGGCGCGGAGGATGCCCAGATCACCGACTACGCGGTGTAGCAACGGGCGTCAGGGTGTGAGCGTCGGACCGAAATTCGGCTGCGGTGCGCATGCCGGTGATGCTTGGGGAACTTCGGGTTCGGCGGTCGCGAATCGAACGTTCCAATCTTCGACGGCGACGGGCTCGAGTGACTCCACGAACGACTCGAGGTCGTCGAACTCGAGGAGGTTGGAGCTGGCGTTGAACACCGTGTTGTCGTCTTGCCAGTACACGCTCACCAACGCAGGGTCGGCGGCTCCGATGTCCACATACGCAGGTGCGCCGAGGAAGTCGACCGTGTCGAGCTGACGACCTCCGAACATGAGCTGTGCGAACGAGCCGCCCGGAATCTGTGAGATCCGAATCGGGGCGGTCGCACCCTGTTCGCCGCCCGGGATGGGGGTCTGAAACTGCACGGTGTACACCGCTCGTGAGTCGCCGATCGAGAAGACGGACCAGTCGGCCGGCAGGCTGATGTCGATCGTTGCATCGCCGTCGATCGACATGGCTGAGAAGAGGTCGATGATCGCTGGTCGCTCGAGCGGCTGGCCGGGAGCGTCGTTGGCGATCACGAACCCGCACTCGACCTGAAGCCGGTAGGAGGACACCGCGTCTTCGGCAGCGTTGGGGTCGACACCGATGCCGATGGCTCCGATCTGGCGGATGTCGAGACCCGAAGGGTCCGCCGGTTCGCCATCGAATTCGGCAATCCAGACCTCGGTGCCGTCCGGTGCGCCGAGGATCATCGAACTGGCACCGGGGGTCGCTGCGGCGATCGAGACCTCGTCGACGGTCAACGGGTTCGGTGGCAGTGCGAGTGGCGTTCGCCCGTTGACGCCGGTCCGCACGATGGGTGGCGTCGTGGTCGGCGCGACGGTGGTGGTCGTGGTGGTCGTGCTCGTGGTGGTCGTGGTGGCCTCGGCCGTTTCGACGGTTTCGCCTCGGGTTGCGTACGACCAGACGACCGCGCCGAGCACGGCGAGCACCAAGAGCCCAGCGGCGAGTCGAACGAGCGAACCCGCTGGACCGGACCGCTTCTGGATGGGTCGCTTCATGCCGTGGGGTGCAGTCGACACCACCGCTCCACTCTCGGAGCGGGCGTTGATGGTTCGCGCCACGTCACCGTGGCCGACGCCGAACAGCGACTCTCGAATCATCCGCCGTTCGGCGAGCGGCATCGGTGCGACTTCGGGCCGCGAACCCTGGATCTCGTCGAAGACGTTCACGAGCGGCCCTTCCCGGGTGTCGTGGCCGCCTTCAGTTCTCGGCGGATTCTTCCGAGTGCCGACCGGACCGCGCCGACGGACAGGTCCAGGGTTTCTGCGATCGCTGCTTGCGGGCACGCTTCCCAAAGTGACAGCAGCACGATGTCTCGGTCGTCTGGCGACAGCTCGGAGATGGCGACCATCAGCGGCGAGCCGATCGGAGCCGGTTCCACGTCAGCGTCGCCGAGCAGGTCCTCGTTGGCCTCATGGTGAACGACGCGAGGGGAGCGGGACTGCTGTCCCGTCACGAGTGGGTCCACGACGGTCACCGAGGCGGAACTGAAGTCGTTGCGAAGCCCCAGCGTTCTCAGAAACCGGCGCTCCTCCACGCTGTGGCTGCGAAGGACGGCGACCGCGGCTCCGAAGAGGAACAGCCGCTCCGTGCCCCGCTCCTGATCGAAACGGTCCCACGAACGCAACGCGTGTTCGAACGCTTCGGCGACGATGGCACAACTTGCCGATGGCCCGACCCGACGTGTGATCAGTGCGTGGACCGCGTCTACATGGTCGTCGTACAGGCGGGCCGCCGCCGCTCCGGTCAATGGCACGACGATACTCTGCCACTTCTGGCACCGGAAGTGAAACGGTGGGTGCGAGGAGTGAGTTTTCGACGACGACGTGAGGCGGGCCGCCGTCCACGGTCGGCCGCTCAGTCACCTGTGGTCAGCGGTTCAACATTCCGTACGCGTGGGTCGGGGTGAGCTTCACCAGGAGCCGACCTTCGGCAACCATTGCGGCGCGATATTCGTCCCAGTCGGAATGCTCGCCCGCCACCGCCCGGTAGTACTCGACCAGTGCTTCGACGGTGTCGTCGTCGGGCGCGGACGCCACCGGCGTGAGCTCGACATCGGCTTCGATGACGGCATACGCCCAGAAGTCGTCCCGGTTGACGTGGAGTGAGGCGGTCGGCGTTCGACGCAGATTCTTCGTCTTTGCTCGACTGTCGGTCACCGAGATCACGATGCGGTCGTCGGCATCGACGAGAAAGGCGATGTTCGACGATTGGGGTCGTCCGTCGGTCTTCTGGGTGATCAACATGCCGTTGCGCTTGTCTCGGACGAAATCGATGGCATCGGATATCTGCATGGCTCGTGCAACCTCGCCGTGCGGTGGGCTGTTCCCGCCAAGACGATGCTGCGACGTCAGTTGATCGCGGTGATCGGAGCTCGACCTGCGAGCACCGCAGCGACGTTCTTCGCCGCGAGCTCGGCCATCGCACCGCGGGTTTCGACCGTGGCCGATCCGAGGTGCGGGACGATGACCACGTTGTCGAGGTCGATCAGGCCAGGGTGGACCTCGGGTTCGTTCTCGAACACGTCGAGTCCCGCGCCTGCGATCGTCCCGTCCTGGAGCGCGCTGACCAGCGCGGCCTCGTCGACGATCGGCCCGCGGGCGGTGTTGATCAGAAACGCGCTCGGACGCATCGAGGAAAGCGCGGCGGCATCGATCAGATGGTGTGTTGCCGGTGAGTAGGGGCAGTTGAGCGAGACCACATCGCTCGTTGCGAGGAGCTCGTCGAGGCCGACCAGCGACGCGCCGAGCTGCCGCTCGATCGCCGCATCGGCGGCGGATCGATTGTGGTACACGATCTCCATCCCGAACGCTCTGGCACGAGTGGCCAGAGCGACACCGATACCTCCCAAGCCGACGATGCCGAGTCGACGACCTTGCAGGCCGGTGCCGAGCATCATGAACATGCCCCACTTCCACGGCGTCTGTGATCGGAGCAGGCGTTCACCCTCACCGAGTCGTCGCGTCACCATGAGCAGCAGGCCCATCGCGAGATCCGCAGTGGCGTCGGTCAGCACGCCCGGGGTGTTCGTCACGGTGACACCGCGTGCCGTGCACGCCTCGACGTCAATGTTGTTGTACCCGACCGCGACGTTGGCGACCAGTTGCAACTCGGGCGCAGCGGCGAGGAAGGCGACATCGACCTGGTCGGTCAGCAACGTCACCGCAGCGGTTGCGTCGGCGAGTTGCGCATTGCGAACCTCGGTCGGGATCGGCCGGTCATCGCCCCACGCCCAGACCTCGCCGATCGACTGCAAGATCTCCAGCCCGGAGTCGGGGATTCGTCCGGTGACGACGATGCGCGGCGTGCTCACGTTGCGATCACCATCCAACTCATCGGCCGCAGGGTAACGAAACGGAGAGGACCGCTGCCCGGTCGGTTCCAGGTGTCGAGCTGGGAGACGGGACAGGAGCGTGGTGTCTGTCGGTCTGGTGGCGGCGATACTGGCGACATGGGACGTCGCCAACCGCTGCAGCACGTGACCATTCACGGCCACGACGTCAGCTATCGCCGAGCCGGCGATGAAGACAACGAGACGCTGCTGTTGATTCACGGACTCGCAGGGAGTTCCAAGACGTGGGATGCGGTCATCGAGGGACTCGCCGCCGACCACGATGTGATTGCCCCCGATCTGCTCGGACATGGTGAGTCGGCCAAGCCGCGTGGCGACTACTCGCTCGGAGCGTTTGCAAGTGGGCTGCGCGACATGCTCGCTGTGCTCGACGTTTCGAGTGTCACGGTGGTCGGCCATTCGTTCGGTGGCGGCGTGGCGATGCAGCTGGCGTACCAATATCCCCACCTGATCGACCGACTGGTGCTCGTCGGGTCAGGTGGTCTCGGCCGAGAAGTGTCGCCGTTGCTGAGAATGCTGGCCCTACCCGGCGCCGAGTACCTCATGCCGTTGGGCGTCCCGGGCTTCGTCGTCGACCGAGCGAGCGACGTCGGCCGGTTCCTTGGCCGCCGCAACATCCGCTCCGAACGCCTCGGCGAGATGTGGCGCGCGTACGCGTCGCTCGCCGGAGCGGAGAACCGCCAGGCATTCGTCAAGACGATGCGTGGGGTGATCGAACCTGGCGGCCAGACGGTGAGCGCAACCGACCGCCTCTACCTTGCAGCGCGCGTCCCGATGATGATCGTCTGGGGAGACAAGGACGGCGTCATCCCGGTCGAGCATGGAATCCGTGCGCACGAAGCGATCGAGAACAGCCGCCTCGAGCTCCTCGAAGGCGTCGGACACTTCCCACACGTCGAAGCGCCCGACGTGTTCGTCGCTGCGCTGCTCGACTTCATGGCGTCGACGACCGCGGGTCCCGACGACCAGTCGCTTCGCGAGGTCCTGATGGCCCACGAATCGTCCTGACTCCAGTCGTCAGGAAGCGTCCGACGAAGTTCGACGCAGCACGATCGATTCTTCGCCGTCTGCTTCGTGATGGGCCACGAGTGCACATCCCGGTCGATCGAAGAACAGCGTCAGCTCTCCCGGTGGTGCGTGGAACTCGCCCGGGTCAGCGGCACCGGTTTCCGACAGCACCGTCATGATCAACCAGCCCCCTGGTCGGAGGTGCTCGACGAACGACTCGTAGAGGTGCGGCGCACGGAACCGCTGGCACACGATCACGTCGAACAGCCCGAACGACGCAGGCAAGCCATCGTCGAAGTCGCAGGTCGCGCTGGTGATGCGCTGGTCGAGCCCGACCGCCTCGGCGGACCGACCCAGCGCTGAGATCGCCAGGTTCGAGATGTCGAGCGCTGCCACGCGAAGCCCTCGGTGTGCGAGCCACAGGGTCTGGCTGCCGAGCCCGCTCGCGACGTCGAGCGCGTCTCCCGACTTCGGGAACTCGTCGAGGACCGTCGGGCCTGCGTGGTCGAGTGCCACAGGAATCTGCGGCTCGACAGGTCCGGTCTGCCGGTTCGCGTACCGGGCATCCCAGCGCTCGGCATCTTCGATCGACATCAGAACGCCCGGTGCAGCGGCAGTGTGCAACAGCGGAAGCTTCCGCCGGTCTTCGGTGGTTCGGAGTAGGGGAGTTCGATGACCTCGATCCCGCGGGCGCGCATCTCGGCGTTGATCCGTGTCGAATCTTCCCGGGACACGACGCAGTCGGGTGCGAGTGAGAGCACGTTCGTGCCGAGCTTCTGCTGCTCCTCGCGTGTGACCTCGATGAAGTCGTAGGTCTCGCGGACCGCTGCGGGGATATCGCGCATCCCCTCCGGGTAGATCAGCGCATGTCCGTCGCCGACGGGGAGGAACGAACAGTCGAGGTGCAAGACGTCTTCGCCGTCGTCGAGGCCACTCAGGTTGATCGGGACGATCTCATAGTCGGGTACCAGCTGCATCAACCAGGCGGCACCGGCGAGCGTGGTGCGCTGCCCGATGCCGACGAACACCTTCCCTCGGTCGACGATCACGTCGCCGCCTTCGATGACCAGATCCTCGGGGCCGAACAGCACTTTGACGTGTTCGGGGAAGTGCTCGAACAGATGTGAGTAGCCGCGCCACTCGTGGCGGCGGCTCTTCGCCGCCATCGTCGTCACGACGAACGTGTCGCCGATGACCACGCCGATGTCGCGCGTCATCATCTGGTCGGGGAGGTACGGCAGCGGATGCGGCTGGCGGACGTCGATGCCGCGAGCAGTCAGGACGTCGATGAAGCCGTTGAGCTGCCTCGTGACGTCCTCGGGAGTCGGTGCGTCGGGGCCGAAGTAGTACTGGCGTTGCGTCTCGTTGATGATCTCCGGGTCGACCTGCAAGAAGTTGTCCGGGTACCCCACGATCACCGATCGAAGTGGGGTGGTCTCGGAGTCTACGAACACGTCCATCGGGCGCAGGCTACGCACTCAGCTTTCGACGCGACACAAACCTCAACGTGTCCACGTGCGCTGGTGCGAGACGTGAGATCATCGGACCCTGTGAGCGACACCGACACCGATTCTTTTGGCGACACCCAGACCTCGACCGGTTGGCTGTCTGATGACGACCTCGAACTCGTTCGGGCGAACGTCCCGATCGTGTACGTCGACGCCGTGCCAGTGCGCGTCGACTCGCTCGGCAACGTGACCGAGGTCGGCATGCTCCTGCGCGTGGCGGCTGACGGAACGATCAGCCGCATGATCGTCACCGGACGTGTGCAGTTCGGCGAGCGGGTCCGCGAGGCGTTGATGCGCCACTGCGAGAAGGATCTCGGCCCGATGGCATTCCCTCGTGTGCCGCCCAACCCGACACCGTTCACCGTCGTCGAGTACTTCCCCGACCCCGACCGATCCGGCTTCTACGACCCGCGTCATCATGCGGTGTCCTTGGCATACGTCGTGCCGGTCGAAGGCGAGTGCGAGCCCACGCAGGAGGCGCTGGACCTGACATGGTTCAGTCCGGAGGAGGCAGTGGGCGCCGAGGTCCGCGACCAGATGACGAGCGGTCACGACCGCCTCATCCGTCTCGCTCTCGCACACGTCGGCAAGCTGCCGTAGCTCCGACGACAGATTGCCCAGGTGGGCGGTCGCGGGTCGCGTAGTATTCGCGCAGGGATGCCGGAGGAAGTCACGATTCAGCGAGCTGCGAGTGCGTTGAGAACAGCACTCGGTGGCAAGGCGATGACCCGCTTCGACTCGCCCCGACTCATCGGCCCAACCCCGCAGGCAGGGCGCACCGTCGAGCAGGTTGAGTCGCACGGCAAGCATCTCGAGATCGAGTGGGACAATGGCATGGTCCTCCACACGCATCTGCGTCGCTCGGGCTCGTGGCACGTGTATCGCCAAGGCGAGAAGTGGCGACGACCGTACGAGCAGATGCACGTCTCGATCGAGAACGAGAACTGGGTCGCGGTCTGCTTCAACGCCAACGATGTCGAGACGTTTCGGCGCCCCGACAAGCGGCGCCACCCAGGAAGCGGTCGCCTCGGCCCGGACCTCGCAAAGCCTGACGCCGACCTCGGCCTCGTGGTGAACCTGCTGTTGTCGTACGAAGACTCGTCAGCCCGGATGGGTGATGTCCTGCTCGATCAGCGCGTGGTGTTCGGTATCGGCAATGTGTACCGCTGCGAAGCGCTGTGGGCGACCGGCATCAGCCCGTTCGCCCCGGTTGGTGAGCTCAGCGAATCTGATGCGGTGCGACTGGTGAATTCGGCGGCGACGCTCGTGCGTGCGCAGCTGCAACACGGCAACGCGGCAGCGGCGCACGACATGCGTGGCCTTGCGGTCTACGGACGAAACGGCCAGGGCTGTCCGAGGTGCCCAGGCTCGGTCGACGGAGTCCAGATGGGTGTGCACGGTCGGATGCTCTACTGGTGCCCGAGCTGCCAGACGCACTTGGATCCGCGGGTCAGCCGCAACCCGGACGACACCCCGGTGATGGACCCGCACCCGGCCGCTCAACGGTTCCTGGCTGACCTGCCGTGGAATCGCGGCAACGCCTCCTGACCCGTCAGCCGCGGCCGAGAATCTTGTCGACGTCGATCTCGATCACGGCGCGGTCGTCTCGGTCCTTTGGATCGCGGTACCGCTCGGCGTAGCCCTCGATCCCGGGCCGAACGGCGTCGGGGTCCGTCACGAGCCGAACCGGCCCTTCGAGTGCAAGCCAGCGACCTCCGTCGACTTGGCACACCGCAGCGCGTTGGCCAGCTGACTGCATGCGGCCAGCGTTGAGTGCCTTCTGCGAGGTCGCCCAGGTGATGACGCGGGCGACCTTCGCGTCGGCGTCGTAGCTGAAGCCGACGGCAACCACGTGCGGCGACCCGTCGCGCCGCAGTGTGGTCAGCGTCGCGAGATGGCGTTCCTTCAAGAACGTGAGTACGTCGTCATCGAG
>CALIOL010000351.1 GCA_938044705.1 uncultured Ilumatobacter sp.
ACGCCGTGCCCCGAAATGGCTCGCAACAACACGTCGTCTCCCGTCACGTTGACCGTTCCGTCGATCGTGCAGCCCAACACGGTTGCCGAGTCCTCGTCGATCGAGATCGAGATGCCGGGCACGCGAGCCGAGGTGGCCGGGCGTCCAGTGACGCTCACGTGTTCGACCCGGGCGTTGCGGCTGAGTCGAAGTGTCGGCCCCGCTGGAACGATCGTGGGTGGCGTCGCGCCGGCCGATCGAATCGAGGTCCGAGTGGGCCCGAGCCCGCGGAGCGTGACGCCGACAGGAACGACGACTGGCCCTTCGTAGACGCCCTCGCCGAGCTGGACGACGTCGCCCGGCTTGGTGTCGGTGAAGAGCGGAGCAAGTGGGATCGGCTCGTCTGCGGCGAGGGTGAACAGCGGTTCCGGAGCTGAGGTCTGGGACAGAGCGACTCGACACACGACGATCGGGAACGAGCCGCCGGCATGCGGGGTGACCGCGAGCCCTGTCCCGTGCTGTTCCCACGCCATCTGGCGGCCGTCGACATCGGTGACCGACGTGACGGTGTGGCGTTGGTTGGAGAGCGCATCGAAGTTGCCTCGACCGGTCAGGTCGATCGCCAACACTTCGCCGCCGAGATCGAGGTAGCGAACGTCGCTGTCTCCCCAGTTCGACCACGGGCGACTCTGCGCGAGGAGGTGGTCGTACCGGCGGATCCACGCGCCCGCGCGTCGCAACGGTGTGGCCTGCAGGTCAGGGATCGTCCCGTCCGCAGCTGGGCCGACGCTGAGCAGGAGGTTGCCGCCTTTCGCGAGGACCTCGGTGTAGAGGTCGATGATCTCGCTGGAGGTCATGTGATGCTCCACGCCTTCAGCGCGGTTGTGCCCGAAGCTGTGGCCGATCCCACGGGTCAACTCCCATGGGCTGTCCATGATGTCGTTCGGGCACTTGTATTCGAAGGTCTGCACGATGCTGGGAGATGCTCGCGGTGTGTCGATCTCCGACGCCCGCCACCGGTCGTTGAACACGATTTCGGGATCGATCGCTCGGAGCCGGTCGTGCAATGCGGCGCTTTGCCAGACGCCGGCGTCGTGACTCCAGTGACCATCGCCCCACAACATGGCCGACCCGTATCGCTCGACGAGATCCACGACCTGCGGATGCAACACGTCGGACACGAAGTCCTCGGACGGGTACCGCTCGTCGCCCCAGTCGAGCAGCGAGATGTAGGTGCCGAACGTGATGCCGCGTCGTTCGCACGCTGCTGCGTACTCAGCAAGGACGTTGCGCTTCGGGCCGCGTTCGGTCAGTCGCTTCTGGGAACCGGGTGCATCCCACCAGGCCCAGCCGTCGTGATGCTTTGCGACGAAGACGGTGTACCCGGCTCCCATCGACGACGCGAGCTCCGCCCACGTCTCCGCATCGAAGCGGTCGAAGCTCAACAGGTCGACGAAGTCGTCGTACCGGTCGATGTGACCCCACCGGTCTCGATGGTGGGCGAGCACCTCGACCATCGGGTGCGGGTGGAGCAGCACGTCCTGCACGTCCTCGCCGAGATGGCTTCGGTACCACTCTGCGTACTCGCCGATCGGGGCCCACGCGGGGACGGTCGCCGCCGTCGCATGTACGAACAACCCAAGTCGCCGCTCTCTCCACCACTCGGGCATGCCCATCGGAACGAGAGTCTCGCGCACCAGGACAGCTGACGTTGAACCGCCGGTGCCATCGCCTCCGCCGGCGGTGGGTCCGTCTCCCGATTCCGTTCGAGAACGACCGTTCACCTAACGTCGACTTTCATATGAAGCTCTCGATGATGATCAACTACTCCGGCGACTTCAAGGCAGACGTCGACAAGGTCGTCGCCCTTGAAAAGGCGGGGCTGGACATGGTGTGGGTCCCCGAGGCGTACAGCTTCGATGCGGTCTCCCAGATGGGCTACCTCGCAGCGAAGACCGAAACGATCGAGATCGGCTCCGCGATCCTCAACGTCTTCTCCCGCACTGCGACTGCGATGGCACAGACTGCGGCAGGGTTGGACTTCGTGTCCGACGGCCGGTTCACGCTCGGTCTCGGCGCATCGGGTCCGCAGGTCATCGAAGGTTTCCACGGCGTTCCGTACGAGAAGCCGATGCCGCGTATCCGGGACTACATCAACGTTTGCCGGATGACCATGAAGCGCGAGAAAGTGGTCTACGACGGCCCGACGGTCCAAGTGCCGTTGCCCGAAGGACAGGGCACGGGCATGGGCAAGCCGCTCAAGCTCATCAACCATCCGGTTCGGGACAACGTCCCGATCTTCTGGGCGTCGCTGATGGGCCTGTCGGTGAAGAACACCGCCGAACACGCCGACGGCTGGATCCCGATCTTCTTCGACCCGGAGAAGTTCCACAACGTGTGGGGCGACGACATCAAGGCCGGCACGGTCAACCGCGACCCCGAACTCGGCGCGCTGCAGATCTCCGCTGGCGGCATGGTCGCGATCGGCGAGGAACTCGTCGGCGAGAAGGCGGATGCCCTGCTCGACTTCTCTCGTCCGAGTGTCGCTCTGTACACGGGCGGCATGGGAGCGCGGGACAAGAACTTCTACAACACGATTCTCCAGAAGTACGGCTACGTCGACGAAGCAATCGCCATTCAGGACAACTACCTGGCTGGCGAGAAGGAGAAGGCCGCATCGCTCGTGCCGGCGCAGATGCTCCGCGACACCAATCTGATCGGCCCGAAGAGCTTCGTGAAGGAACGCCTCGCCGCCTACAGCGAAGCTGGCGTGACGCATCTCAGCGTCAATGCGGTCGGCAAGGACCCGGTCGAGACGATCGAGACCCTCAAGGACCTACTGCCCTGATCTCGCCGATCAGACCATGCCTCGGAGCCACCACAGCGACAATGCGTAGGCGGTGACGAGCGCGGCGAACGCCGCGAGCGCCCAGCGCCACGTCAGCTCCTTGGTGATCTCGATTTCTTCGCCGAGTGTCTCGCCGAGGCTGTCGCGCACCTGATCGTACGCATCGGCGAGTTCGCTGCCGTCCTGAGCTTCGAAGGCTTGGCCCCCAGTGGTCTCCGCCACGACTTCGAGCTCGGCTGGCCGAACGGGCACCGGCACGAGGTCGCCTGACACGGGGTCGATGATCGCGCCGGCGTCCGTGCCGAATGCGATCGTGAACACCGGAACGCCCGCTTCGACTGCAGCTGCCGTCCCGTCGGCAGTCTCGCTTCCCACGGTCGTTTCCCCATCGGTCAGGAGCACGATGGCCCCGGGAGCGAGCTCCTGGTCCCGATCCGGGTCCTCCTCGGCGCGTCCCACGAGGAGGTCGGTCGCCACGATCAGTGCGTCGCCGATGGCGGTTGACAGGTCGAGTTCGAGCCCTTCGATCCGACGGTTGACTCGCGTGCGGTCGAGCGTCGGATCGACCTCCACGCGAACGACGCCGGCGAACGAGACCAACCCGACCTCGACATCGTCGTCGACTTCTTCGATGAACTCGCGCGCCGCGTCCTTCGCCGCTTCGAGCCGGTTCGGTTCGACGTCGGTTGCCTCCATCGACAGCGACACGTCGAACAGCACCAGGATTCGCCCTTCGCTGCGGGTGCGTTCGGTCGTCCGCTCGACGGGACGGGCGATCGCGACAACCGCAAGTGCGAGGCCGACGAGTTGCACCGTGGCGATGACGTGGCGGCGCCATCGGGGCCGCTTCGGAGCGACTCGGTCGAGCAGCTCGACTTGCGTGAAACGGACCTGAGCGGCTTTCCGCCACGTCAGCGATGCGACGTACGCGGCTGCCATCACCGCGACGACGAGCAGAAGCCACAGGCGCTCGGCGGCGATGAAGCTCGGTGTGAGCCAGTCGAAGCTCATCGGGGCATCACCCCACCACGAACCGCTTGGACACGCTTGCGCTGAACGTGTTGCACGATTGCACCGAGCCAGTCATCAGCTGTCGACAGTTCGATGACCTCGGCATGCGATCGCCTCAGCCCGGCGAGTCGACGTTGGCGTTCGTCTTCGGCTGCCTGCGCATAGCGGCGCTGAACCTTTGCGGTGACGCGCACCTCGCGGGTCGACCCCGTGGCCGGGTCGACGAGCTCGACCAGACCAATCGGTGGGACGTCGAGCTCGCGAGGGTCGCTGATCGGGATCGCCAGGATCTCGTGGCGGATCCCGGCGCGTCCCAGCGGTTCGATCCAGTCCTCGCCCGCAAAGTCCGACACGACGGCGACGAAGCCGCGCCTCGTTGCGATCGCCCCGACCCGGTCGAGCGCGCCAGCGAGATCCGCACGACCGAGATGCTCGGCGGGCGGGGGAGAAGCCAACGACGTGAGGATCGCACGCACCTGGTTCTTGCCTGCTCGGGGCTGCATCACATGGATCTGCGGCCCCGCCACGAGCACTGCTCCCAGTCGGTTCTGCGCCCGAGCGGTGAGGAATCCGACCGTTGCGGCCGCGGCCATCGCGGTCTGCGCCTTGTCGTTGGCTTCGGTGCCGAACTGCATCGTCGCCGACACGTCGACCACCAGCCACGCGAGGAGGTCGCGGTCAGCGATCTGTTCTCGAACGAAGGTCTCGTTGGTGCGCGCCGTGACGTTCCAGTCGATGCGCCTGACGTCATCGCCCGGTTGATACTGGCGAGACTCGCCCGGCTCGGAACCATGTCCTGGCGTGAGTCCCTGATGATTGCCGTGCAACACACCATCGAGGCGCCGGTTGATCATCAGCTCGAGCGAGCGAAGGTGTTCGGCAACCGTGTCCGGTGTGGGCCCCTGGGCCCACCCACGCGGCGCGGTCCGCTCGACGGCATCGGGCATCGACGTCGGCGGCCCGGTTGGGACGCCGCTGGCAGCAGACGCCACGATTCAGCTCCGCGAGAACGCGTCGTTGGGCTTCGGTGACACCCAATGGGCCGGAACCGCAGCGAGCATCCGATTGATCACGTCGTCCGTGGTGACGTCTTGAGCGAGCGCGTCGTAGGTCAGGAGGAGCCGATGCCGCAGGATCTCGGGAGCCAGATCGAACACGTCCTGCGGTGTCGCATACGTGCGACCGCGCAGCATCGCCAGCGCTCGGGCGCCGCGCACGAGATTGATGGTTGCGCGCGGGCTTGCGCCGAGACCGACGATGTCTCCGAGGTCGCCGACGTTGAAGCGGCCCGGGTCGCGAGTGCACTGCACCAAGTCGACGGCGTATTGGGCGACCGACCGGTCGACGAACACGGCGTCGGCTCGACGCTGGAGCTGAACGAGCTGTTCGAGAGAGATGACCTGCTCGGGGACCGGAACCGCTGTGGTGACGCCCATCCGGTCCAGGATCGTCAGTTCCTCGTCTGCGGTGGGGTGATCGAGGACGATCTTCATCATGAACCGGTCGCGCTGCGCGTCGGGCAGGTTGTAGACGCCTTCGGATTCAATCGGGTTCTGCGTCGCCACGACGAAGAACGGCGCCGGGACGGGGTGGGTGACGCCGCCGATGGTGACCTGCTGCTCTGCCATCACCTCGAGGAGTGCCGACTGCACCTTGGCCGGAGCTCGGTTGATTTCGTCGGTGAGGAGGAAGTTGACGAAAACCGGGCCGAGTTCGACGTCGAACGTCTCGGTCGACCCGCGGTAGATGCGAGTACCGACGATGTCGGATGGCAAGAGATCTGGGGTGAACTGAATACGGGCAAACGATCCACCGACGACCGTCGCAAGGGTCTCGGCTGCGAGCGTCTTGGCGAGTCCTGGCACGGACTCGAGCAGGCAGTGACCGCGACACAGCACTCCGACGAGCAGTCGTTCGAGCAGTCGTGTCTGGCCGACCATGACCTTGCGGAGCTCGAAGAAGATCTGCTCGAAGGTCTCGGCGGTCTTGAGGTCGTCCATCGGAACAGCCGCTGGTTGCGTCGCACGTGCAGCTGCGGCTGCAGAGTCGTCGTCGCCTGGCGGAAAGAAGATGGTGGGGGAATCCGCGTCGCTCATCGCCGATGAAGCTAGTGCCGTCGGTGGGCGACCACAGGTCGACCCGACGGGGACGAATCCCCTGATCGTCGTATCCTGAAGCGATGAACGAACAGGACAGCGGCGCGGACGACATCGTTGATGCCGAGGCCGACGCTCGAGCTCAGCAGGACGACGCCGTCGCGTTCAGCGTGGACGATCCTGTTCCGTCGGAGTCCGAGTGGCAGCGCGCTGAGGACGAAGCGCTCGCCGAACGTCGTGTGTCGTCGATCGAAGCAGGTCGGCGCAAGGGTGGCGTTATGGGCGCAGCGATGGCCGGCGCGATGCTCGCCATCCAGGAGATCTATGAAGGTCCGAAGCAGGACGAGATGGTCGCCGTCTCCGAGTCGCCGGATGAACCGGGCGACATCGACAAGGACGGCATCCTGGTCAACGTGGGCGATGTCGACGTCGAGGCAAAGCTGCCAGGCGCCGACCAAGCGTGACGAGGTCGTTTCCCCGCACAGTGTGAGTTCACCGGTAAGCGCCGGGCTGCTTGAGGAACCGTCGGTGCCAGCGTGACGGCGTGAGCACGACGGCGCGGGGTTCGTCTTCGAACATCCACCGCGCAAAGTTGCGCTTCCCCCACTCCCCGGATCCGGCAACGACGCGGATTGCACCGCGAGCTCCCCACTCCTTGGCGAGGACTTTGCCGAGGGCGAGCGACATCTTGTGATCGGCGACGAGGTGGTGGTTGACCTCGCGTTCGTACACGGTGCCAGCGACGTCGGATCGTGTCGCTCCCGCGGTGATGATCGATTCCGCTGCGAGTCGCCCGGTGAGCAGTGCTTGGCCGATTCCTTCTCCGGTCATGACGTCGGTCGCTGCGGCGGCGTCGCCGACGAACAGGACGCGCTCGGCGGTCAGCGGAAGCGAGTCGACCCGAGCCGGTATCGGCCATGCCGTGTGCCGGTCTTCCATCTCGAATCCGTCGCCCATCGCTTCGACGATGTGCTCGCGGCCGAGGAGATCCGGCCAGATCGCCTTGATCTCCTTGCCCGTGCGCTCGCCGTCGCGCAACACCCCGAATCCGATGTTCGCCCGATTGCCCGGAAGCGGGAACGACCATGCGTACCCGGGAAGGAGGTCCGGCTCGAACCAGACGTGCAACTGTGACGCAGCGGTCCCGGTGACGTTCTTTGCGTACTGCCGAAAGCCGTGCCACTCGCCGAGGTAGCCGGGTTCGTTGCGGCCGATCGCTTTGCGCACCGGACTCCACATCCCGTCCGCACCGATCACGTAGCGGGTGTCGATCGTGAGGCCGTCCGCTTCGACCCGAACGAGTCCGTTGCCGTCGACGTCAGTGTGATGCGTGAGCGATTCGAACCCATGGCCGTCTCGAATGTCAGCGCCGGCGTCTCGAGCGAGTTCGAGCAGTGCGTTGTCGAGTTGGAGGCGGGGTGCCACTGCGGCGTAGCGGCCGTCGTCAGGGAGCGGAACGGTGACCTCGCGGCCCGACGGTGAGCGCAGTGCGGCGCCGTCGACGTCGAACCAGTCGCCCACCGACCCGGGGTCGAACCCGATGGTCTCGAGTTCGCGAAGTGCCAACGTCGTCAGCCCGTCGCCGCAGCACTTGTCTCGCGGAAACGACGCCTTGTCGATCACGATTGCCGATCGGCCTGATCGGCACAGTTCGATGGCGGCAGCGGAGCCGGCGGGCCCTCCGCCGACGATCACGACATCGGAAGTGAGTTTCTCGTGAGTCATCGGTCGAGAGGCTAGGAGCGGCGGGGTGATCGACCCTCACGTTGCACCGAGAAGTCGGCCGGGCTTCAGTCACCGGTGAGCGCCGCAACAGCGGCGCCACAGACTTCGTCGAACCGCTCGATCGTCTTGGCCACCCACGCGGGGTCGTCGTCGACGAATGCAGCTCTCACCTGGGTGCGGATCTCCGCAGCGTCGGCTGCTGTCGGGTCGCCGTGAGCGTGGAGCCAGGCGTCGGAGCGAAGCGACTGCAGCACGGAGATCGCGTCGATCGTGCCGTATTCGATCGCGACGTTGGTGGTTTCCACGTCGGGGAGCCACCCTGGAATCGCGCTCAACCAGTCTCCGCTCAGGTCGGCTGAGACGCTCTCGCCGTCGCTCATCGAGCGGACCTGCCCCCACCAGGCGGTGCCGCGCTCGTACGCGGGTGAACCGACCTCGTCGACCGAGATGAGTTCGCCGTGCCCCCACGGACCGAGCCCGGTGTGGAGATCGAGGACACACAACCGAGTTGCGGTGCCGACGATCTCGGGGATGTGCTCCGCCGCCCATCGATGAGACCACGTTGCTTGGGTGCCGCCATAGAAGACTCCGGTCGGAAATTCGTACTGACCCGACGTGACGATCTCTTGGAATCGTTCGAACCCGAGGTTGGCCGCGGCTTCGAGCAGCGCGTTCGTGGTCTGCTGCTGCGACTGCTCCGACCAGTCCTCAGGAACCAGAGCATCGGCAAGGTCCCGGTAGCCGTCGTTTGCCGGAGGCGGTTGCGACCAGTCGACGAAATTCCGGTTGAGGTCGACGTTGTTCTCGTTCACCCGACGCACCCAGGAAAATCCGACCGGGTTCAATGCGTGGACGATGACGACCCGAACTCCTTCGGGGAGCGTTGACGCTCGCTGGTCGAGCCACCAGCGCTGGAGTGCGGACCCTGCGTAGCCCTCGACGCCGTGCGTACCTGACACGATGACAACGACCGCGTCGGCGTCGTCGGGCCCGATCGTGGCCACGTCGATTGCGAGATCTTCGCCTTCGCGCCCCGTGTCGGGATGCGGAAACGTGGTCACTTCGGCGCCGGCTCGGGTCGCAGCGGCCAGGACCTCCTGTCGTGCCTTGGCATACGTCGGGGCGAGCCGGTTCTCGGAGTCCATCACCTCATGGTGGCATGAAGACGAGGCCGCACCTGGATCGATCTGTCCGGTGAGAACGGCCGTGGTGGAGACGCGTACGGTCATCTCATGGCTTTGAATCCTGATGCACTCGGTTCCACCTCCGACCCAATCGAGGTCAGTTGGGATTCGAAGGATGCATTGCTCTACGCCGTCGGTGTCGGAGCCGGCCACGAAGAGTTGCCGTTCACGACGGAGAACTCCTCCGACATCGAACAGCAGGTGTTGCCGACATTTCCCGTGGTGATCGGGTACGGCCGAGCGTCCGCGATGCGCAGCGTCGGATCGTTCAACCCCGCCTTGCTCGTCCATGGTCAACAGGCGATCACCTTGCACCAGGAGATCCCTGTCGAAGGGACGGTGACGCTCACCGCAGAACTCACGGGAATGTACGACAAGGGCAAAGCTGCGGTCGTCGAGACCACGACGACTGCGGTGATGGACGGCACGCCGCTCTACACGTCGCTCGGAACCGCGTTCATCAAGGGTGAAGGTGGCTGGGGAGGCGACCGCGGTCCGTCCGGCCCGAAGAACGTCCCACCGGAGACCGCGCCGGATCACGTCGTCACGTACTCGACGTCGCGCGACCAAGCATTCCTCTATCGACTGTCTGGTGATCGGAACCCGCTTCACACCGACCCGACGTTCGCCGCAATGGGTGGCTTCGACACGCCGATTCTCCACGGTCTGTGCACCTACGGTTTCACGGGGCGCGCATTGCTTCATTCGATCTGCGGCTCGGACCCGGCGAGGTTCGAACACATCGAAGGTCGCTTCGCTTCGCCGGTGTTCCCGGGCGAGGACCTCACGATCAGGATGTGGAACTCGGGTGCGGGCGAGGCCGTCTTCACGACGAGTGCCGGCGCCGGCGACACCGAACGCCTCGTCATCGATCAAGGACTCCTCCGGTCGCGCTGAGTCATCGATGGCTCAGGCCGACGAGCTCACGGAAGCCTGCCGCGCAAGCGGATAGTCGCCCGCATCCACGCTGAGGAGTCCCATCTCGATGAAGACTCGCCCGATTTCCTGCCAGGCGTGGTCATCAAACGAGCCGGTGTTCAGCCTGATAGCGCGAAGCCCTGGGTGTCGGGACTGGTAGTCGACCACGAGGTCCTCGTGTGGCGTGCAACGTTTGCGTGCGCGCTCGGCGCTTCGCCGCCCAGTACGGCCCTGGTCTGGCGATACCCAAAGGATGAGTTCGGCGAATCGAAAGGCCCCGGGCTCGACGCGAAACACCAGGTGGATCTGATCGAATTCCAGAGTGGTCCGTCGTAGTCCGAAGGGCGATTCGACGACCTCGAGGCCGCTTGGTGACAGCACGATTCGTTCTCGCCACTCGGCGAAGCTCAGAGCGACTACGACGACTGCGGCGGCGGACCAAAGGACAACCAGCAGTGTGTCGGCTTTGCGTGACGCGCTGAGTACGCCCACCGTCGGAAGAAGGAGGCGACCGATCTGAACCGCGATGGTTCCGAATGGGCCGAACACACCCGTTCTGATCGATCGATCGGTCACAGCTCGGAGCTCAGCTCGCGCAGACTTCGACGAGGTGCTCGACGACGTTCGCCAGCGCAACGTCTTCGCGATCGCCGGACTTGCGATCCTTCACTTCGATGGTCGGCTCGTCTGCGTCGATGCCGCGACCAACGATGGCGATGGTCGGGACGCCGAGGAGTTCGGCGTCCTTGAACTTCACGCCGGGGGAGCCCTTCACGCGATCGTCGAAGAGCACCCTGAGCCCGGCCGCTTCGAGCTCGCCCGCGAGCTTCTCGGCGGTCCGCTGTTGCTCGCTGCCGTCCTTGCCGGCCATCACCAGGTGAACGTCGGCCGGCGAGATCTCGCGCGGCCACACCAGACCGATGTCGTCGCAGTGCGCCTCCGCCACCGCAGCCAGACAGCGCGACACACCGACGCCGTAGGAGCCCATCGTCGGCGTCAGCGGCTTTCCGTCTTCTCCCTGCACCCACAGATCGAGCGCCTCGGCGTACTTCCGGCCGAGCTGGAAGATGTGCCCGATCTCGATGCCGCGGGCGATCTCGACGTCGGACCCGCAGGCCGGACACAGATCTCCGTCGCGAACCTCGGCGGCCTCGATCACGCCGTCGGGCGTGAAGTCACGTCCGGTGGTCAGGTCGATCACATGGCGGTTGTACTCGTCGGCTCCGGTGACCCACGCGGTGCCGGTGACGATGCGCGGATCGACGAGGTAGCGGATGCCCGAAGCGTTCGAGCTGCCGAGCGCGCCCGGTCCGATGTAGCCCTTCTTCAACGCTGGGTACTGCTTGAAGTCGTCGTCTCCGAACGGTTCGACGTCGGCGGGAGCGACCACGGCTTCGACCCGCTTCATGTCGACCTCGCGGTCGCCGGGGATACCGATCGCGAGCGGCTCGGTGGTGCCATCGGGGTGCTTCAGCGTGACCACGAGGTTCTTCAACGTGTCTGCGGCGGACCAATCTCTTCCGTCGGCTCGCCGCATCGACTCGTCCTGGTTGATGAACTCGACGAGCGTGCCGATCGTCGGCGTCCCCGGTGTGTCGTGGATTTCTGCGGCGCGAAGACCATCGAGCGGCTGGTCGTCTGGAACCGGCGTGGTGATCGCCTCGACATTTGCAGCGAAGTCGCATGACGTACAGCGGATGTAGGTGTCCTCGCCGACCTCCATCGGTGCGAGGAACTCCTCCGACTTCGACCCGCCCATCGCCCCGGACATCGCCGACACGATGACGTACGGCAACTGCAGACGCTCGAAGAGCGTGATGTACGCGTCGCGGTGCATTGCGTAGGACGCGTCGAGTCCGGCGTCATCCAGGTCGAAGGAGTAGGAGTCCTTCATCACGAACTCTCGGGTGCGCAACAGGCCGGCACGCGGGCGAGCCTCGTCTCGGTACTTCGTCTGGATCTGGTACAGGCTGACCGGAAGGTCCTTGTACGAGCCTGCGATGTCCTTCACCATCAGCGTGAACATCTCTTCGTGGGTGGGCGCCAGCAGGAAATCGGCGCCCTTGCGGTCGACGAGGCGAAACAGGTTGTCGCCATACTCGGTCCATCGGCCGGTGGTCTCGTAGGGCTCGCGGGGGAGGAGCGCTGGGAAGTGGACCTCCTGCGTCCCCGCCTTGTTCATCTCGTCACGGACGATGTTCTCGACGTTTCGGAAGACCTCCCAGCCAAGCGGCAGCCACGAGAACCCGCCGGGTGCGGCGCGGCGGATGTATCCGGCGCGTACGAGCAACTGATGGCTCGCGATCTCAGCGTCGGCCGGGGCCTCGCGAAGCGTCTTCAGGAACAGTTTCGACATGCGCAGCACGCCGGAGAACCTACCGTCCACCCCGGTCGGCAGCGGCAGGCGTTGGTCAGCGAGCGGTGTCGCCGTCGATCGACTCGCGGATCAGGTCGGCGTGACCGCAGTGTCGTGCGTACTCCTCGATCATGTGGACCATGATCCAGCGGAGGTTGAACGGTTGCCCGCTGAGGCTCGTGCCGACCGAGAGTTGGTCGAGCGACGTTGCGGCTGCCGCCCGCCGACGAGAATCTTCGCACTGCGCTTCGAACTCGGCGACCAGTTCGTCGGGCGTGAGCGACTCGGCCCGGGTCATCTCGGCGTCGGGATCAGCATCCCAATCCAGCGCCTCGACATAGTCAGGAGGCGTCGCACCGTCGAATTTCTCGAGGAACCATCCCATCTCGACTCCGGTCATGTGCCCCACCAAGCGAGCGAGCGTGAGCGTGGAGGACGCCGTGGTCATCTGAAGTTGTTCGTGGTTCAGCCCCCAGACGCGATCGAGCAGTTCAGCTCGGTAGAAGTCGAGGAAGGCAGTGAGCGTCGTCAACTCGTCGGCGGCCAGCGGGATGTCCGGTGAGTTCGGTCTCGTCATGCGCGCCACCGTACGCATGCCGCTGGTACCGGTCGAGCCGGTTTACCCAACCGGATCTGGCGTCTCGAGCAACACGATGGTCATCGACTGGCTCGCTGTAGCGAGCAACTGACCCGCTTGGCTCCACATCAGACAGCTGCTGTTGGC
>CALIOL010000352.1 GCA_938044705.1 uncultured Ilumatobacter sp.
TCGCTCAGAACCTGTACAACGACCATGTGCTCGCGTTCGAGCTCACCTCTGTCTTGTTGATCGTCGCGGTCGCCGGAACGGTGTTGCTCACCCGGAAGTGGCCCAAGCAAGGGGCGGCCTCGTGATTGCCGCCATCGAACCCTCCTGGTATCTGATCATTGCGTCGCTGCTGTTTGCCATCGGCGCGTTCGGGCTGCTGGTGCGTCGGAACCCGCTGCAGATGTTCATGTGCATCGAGCTGATGCTCAATGCCGCGAACCTCACGTTCGTCGCCTTCGCGACGAGCCTTGGCGACATCAACGGCCAGACCGCTGTGTTCTTCGTGATGGTCGTCGCCGCGGCTGAAGTGGTCGTCGGGCTCGGCATTCTCGTCTCGATCCTGCGCCGCCGCCCGGGCGCCACCGCCGACGACCTGGCAGAACTGAAGGGATGAGTCATGGTTGAACTCGTTTGGCTCATTCCCGCGTTCCCACTCGTTGGGTTCTTGACGATTCTCATCGGTGGCCGCAAGCTCGGTGAACCTCTCGCTGGCCTGTTCGCCACGGCGATGGTCGGCGCGTCGTTCGTCGTTGCGGCGCTCACCTACTTCGACCTGCTCGGCATGGATGAAGCGGAGCGGTCCCACACCGAGACGCTGTTCTCATGGGTGCCGGTCCGAGACCTCCAGATCGACATGGCGTTCCTGGTCGACCCGCTGTCGATCACGATGTGTCTGTTCGTCACCGGTATCGGCTCGCTGATCCACCTGTACTCGATCGGGTATATGCACGGTGACCCGAAGTTCTCGAAGTTCTTCCTGTACCTGAACCTGTTCGTGCTCTCGATGACGCTGCTCATCCTGGGCTCGAACCTGCTGGTCACGTTCCTCGGTTGGGAAGGCGTCGGCACCTGTTCGTACTTCCTCATCTCGTTCTGGCACACCAAGGATGCGAACGCCACGGCGGGCAAGAAGGCCTTCGTCACCAACCGCATCGGTGACTTCGGTGTGATGCTGGCGATGTTCCTCGCCTTCGGTGCGGTCGGTTCGCTCGACTACGCCGTCATCAACGACTCGGCATTGGCCGGCACGCTCACGCAGGCCACAGCGACCGGCATCGCGGCGCTGCTGTTCCTCGGTGCGGTCGGCAAGTCGGCCCAGCTGCCGCTGTACGTGTGGCTGCCCGACGCGATGGCGGGCCCGACCCCGGTGTCTGCGCTCATCCACGCCGCAACCATGGTCACCGCTGGCGTCTACCTCATGGTGCGCGTCAACCCGGTGCTCGGCGCAGCCGCCGACTGGGTGCCGACGCTCATTGCTTACACCGGTGCGATCACCGCGCTGTTCGCAGCGACCATCGCGCTGGCGCAGAACGACATCAAGAAGGTCCTGGCCTACTCGACGGTCAGCCAGCTGGGGTACATGTTCCTCGCTGTCGGTACCGGCGCGTACGTCGCTGCGATCTTCCACATGGTCACCCACGCCTTCTTCAAGGCGCTGCTCTTCCTCGGTTCCGGCTCGGTCATCCACGGGATGCACGACGAGCAGGACATGCGCAAGATGGGCAAGCTGTTCAAGTTCATGCCCGTCACGGCGTCGACGTTCATCGTCGGCTGGCTGGCCATTGCCGGTGTCCCGCCGTTTGCCGGCTTCTGGTCGAAGGACGAGATCCTGCTGTTTGCGCTCGCCGAGAGCCCGATCCTCTACGTGATCGGCATCGTGACGGCAATTCTCACGGCGTTCTACATGACCCGCCAGGTCGTCATGACCTTCTTCGGCGAGCAGAAGTGGGGCAGCCACGCCAACGAGGCCGAAGCTGCACACCTCGACGAGGCGGTCGACGAGGACGATGCCGAGGCAGACGCTCCGGAGCCGGTCGAGACCCATGGGGCGCACGGCGAATTCAAGCCGCACGAGTCGCCTCCGTTCATGCTGCTGCCGCTGGTGGTGCTCGCTGGGCTGTCGATCGTTGGCGGCATCATCCAGTTGTCGTCGCTCGGCATCATCCCGAAGTCAGCCCAACACAAGCTGCTCGACTGGTTGCACCCGATCGTCGAGTTCGAAGGCTCGCCGGTCGAAGGCATCGGCGAGGCCCACATCGACGGGACCTGGGCCTATGACAACAAGGTGCTGCTGATCTTCGTCGCGATCGCATGTGCGCTCGTCGGCATTGCGGCCGGCATCGCCGTCTATCAACGCAAGATGGCCAAGGCGATCGAGCCGGAGCTGCTCGCTCGAGGCTGGGGCTACGACGACGCGATCTCATGGTTCATGGGCAAGCCCGGCCGGGACACCTTCCAGGCGGTCGCTGATGGCGACGCAAAGATCGTCGACGGTGCGGTGAACGGTGTGGCCGTTGCGGTGCGCGAAACCGCCGAGCAAGTTCGTAAGGGCCAGACCGGTTACGTGCGTCAGTACGCCGGTGTCATCGGCATCGGGGTCGTCCTGCTGCTCGGTTGGTTCGTGGTGATTCGAGGAATTCTGTGATAGCTGCTGAAGCCACGAGCGTGGGAGCCGGAGCCTTCCCGCTGCTGTCGGCGATGATCTTCGTGCCGATGATCGGTGCCACCGCGGTCCTGCTCACGACCAAGTCGCGGCCCGAGTTCGCCAAGCTCATCGCACTGCTCTCATCGGGCATGACGGGCGCGCTGACGATCTACATGCTCAAAGAGTTCGATCGTGGTGATGCCGGGTTCCAGATGGTGTCCAAGCACGACTGGATCGAGCAGTGGGGCATCGGCTGGCACCTGGGAGTGGACGGTATTTCGCTGTTCCTGGTGGTGCTGACCGGCATCCTCTTCCCGCTTGCGATCGTGGGCGTGACACCACACCACGACGAGAAGCCGTACCTCGCTTGGTTGCTGATGCTCGAAGCCGGCGTGATGGGTTCGTTCCTCTCGCTCGACCTGTTCTTGTTCTTCATCTTCTTCGAGATCGTGCTCGTCCCGATGTACTTCCTCATCGGCGGGTGGGGGTACGAGAACCGGGAGTACGCGGCGACCAAGTTCTATCTGTACACCTTCTTGGGCTCGGCCTTCATGTTCGTCGCGCTGATCGCGACGGCGTTCATCGCAAGCGACAGCCTCGGCGGCGTGACGTTCGACCTGGTGGAGATCGCCGAGGGCGGAAACATCGCGACAACGACCGCACGGTGGCTGTTCTTCGGTTTCGCCATCGCCTTCGCGGTGAAGGTTCCGATCTTCCCGCTGCACACCTGGCTGCCCGACGCGCACACGCAGGCTCCAACAGCTGGCTCGGTGGTCCTGGCGGGTGTGATGCTCAAGCTGGGCACGTACGGCTTCTTGCGGTTCGGTCTCTACCTGTTCCCGGAAGCGGCCGTGTGGAGCCGTTCGCTCTGGCTGACGCTCGCGGTCATCGGCATCATCTACGGCGCGATCGCGGCGACGATGCAGAAGGACCTCAAGCGACTGGTTGCCTACTCGTCGGTCGCTCACCTCGGCTTCATCGTGCTCGGCACGTTTGCGTTCACGAGCCAGGCCATCACCGGCTCGGTGATCCAGATGGTCAACCATGGCGTGTCGACCGGTGCGCTGTTCTTGTTCGTCGGTTGGATCTACGAGCGTCGCAAGACGCGCCAGATCGCAGAATTGAACGGCCTGCAGAAGGTCGCGCCGATCTTCGCAGCGGGCTTCATGGTCGTGATGCTCTCGTCGATCGGAGTCCCTGGGCTCAACGGGTTCATCGGTGAATACCTGATTCTGCTCGGCTCCTTCCAGACCGCCCGGTGGTGGACCGTCGTCGCCACCGCCGGTGTGATCCTCGCGGCGCTCTACCTGCTCTGGGCATACCAGCGGGTGTTCCACGGCGAGCCGGACGAGGACAACCAGTCCTTCCCCGAGCTGAAGCTGAAGGAAGGTCTCATCCTGCTGCCGTTCCTGGTGGCAATCGTGTTCACCGGTGTGTACCCGAAGCCGCTGCTGGACCGCATCGAGCCGTCCGTTGACCGTCTCGTTGCTCACGTTGCCGCGAACAGCGACGTGGAGACCGACCCGAGCTACACGACCCAGCGCGGAGAGTTCGACAATGGGCACGGCGAAGAACATGAAGACGACGAGGAATCCCACAGCGAAGAGGAAGGTGAAGAGTGATGATGCTGCAACAAGTCGACCCCACTCTTGATCCGAACTTCGAGCCCGAGGTGCTCTGGTTCGCCCTCTCGCCGATCCTCGTCCTCGTCGGCGGAGCGCTCTTCCTGCTGGTCGTCGGCGCGTTGACGCCGAAGTGGCCGAAGGGTTTGTCCGCGTTCTGTTCGGCAACCACGGCGGGTACCGCTGGCGTGCTGGCGATCGTGAACTGGGACGACATCTCTGATCGGGGTCCGCAGACCCTGGTGGCGGGAGCGCTGGCGTTCGACAAGTTCGCGATGTGGGCAACGATCGTCATCACCGTCTCGGTGCTGCTGGTCTCGCTGCTCACCGACGAGTTCATCCGGGACACGCCCAACGACGGGCCCGAGGTCTACGCGCTGTATCTCGTTGCTGCTGCTGGTGGCATCGTGATGGCGTCGGCAAACGACCTGATCGTGCTGTTCCTCGGCCTCGAGACGTTGTCGCTTGCGCTGTACGTGCTTGCTGCGTCGAACCGGCGCAGTGATCCGTCGGCGGAGTCGGGCCTCAAGTACTTCGTCCTCGGAGGCTTTGCCTCGGCGTTCTTCCTCTACGGCATCGCGCTCGTCTACGGCGGCACCGGCTCCACCAACATCGGTGAGATGGTGACTGCGATCGGCAACACGCCCGCCGGCGACAACGATGCGCTCGTCCTGGCCGGTATCGCCCTGCTCGTTGTTGGCCTCGGCTTCAAGGTCGCTGCGGCGCCGTTCCACATCTGGGCGCCCGACGTCTACCAGGGCGCCCCGTCGCCGGTCACTGCGTTCATGGCCTCTGCCGGTAAGGCGGCCGCATTCGGCGCAGTCACACGCGTCCTCGTTTCTGGTCTTCCGAGTTTCCGTGACGACTGGCAGCCCATCATCGTCGTGCTTGCGGTCTTGTCGCTCGTTGTCGGCGCCGTGCTCTCGGTGGTGCAGACCAACGTGAAGCGGATGCTCGCTTACTCGTCGGTGAGCCACGCTGGCTTCCTGCTCGTCGGCGTCGAGGCGGCAGCACACACCGCCGGCGACGCGACGCCAGGCTTCGGTATCTCGTCGGTGCAGCTCTACTCGCTGTTGTACGCCGTGTTGGTGATCGGTTCGTTCGGTGTGGTCACCGTGGTGGCAGGCACTCGCGATGCGTCGCTTGCGTCGTTCAACGGGCTCGCCAAGCGCAAACCGCTCCTCGCGGTGGCGTTCACGATCTTCCTGCTGGCACAGGCCGGCGTGCCCTTCACCTCGGGCTTTGTGGCGAAGTTCGGCGTGATCCGCGCCGGGATCAACGAAGAGAGCTACGCACTCGCGATCATTGCGATGGTCACTGCGGTCATCACGGCGTTCGTCTACCTCAGGATCATGCTGAGCATGTGGCTTCGCGACGCCGACGACGAGGCTCCCGCCGTGTCGGTGCCGTTCTCGGCGGGCGTCGCCATTGCAATCGCTGCGACCTTCACTCTGGCTGCGGGTCTGTACCCGGCCCCGCTCATCGAGCTCACCGAGTCGATCCGCCTCGTTCGCTAGTGGCCTGAATCAGGACGCCGACGTCAGCTCCCCTCGAGCTGCGTGATCAACGTCTTGGGGACCTTCTGTCGCCAGGCGTCTTCGAGGAGGTCGGCGAGGAGGTCGTGGTCGATGCCAGCCATGCGCACGAGCATGGCGCCGTAACCCGTGTAGTGCGGGGTCTCGAAGAGCGCGTCGTGCGTGGAGATCAACGTATCCTTTTCGTCCAGGTCGCACATCACGACGAGCACCTCGGTCTCGGCGCGATCGACGCCGTCGCGGGTGTACTCGCGGTCGGTCCACATGCGGGCGAAGCCCTTCGCGCGAACCTTCAGCGCCGGCGACCCGTACCACGGGTCGATGCTGACCTCGGGAAGATCCAGAGCAATGCGCGTGACGTCGTCCCAGGTGGCCATCGCGTCATCTTGTCAGAGTGTTTGCGGGTGACAAGGACACTTGACAAGAAGACAAGGAGCCTTTACATTGGCGTTCATGATGATCGACGCAGAACCCACCATGAGCGACGGGGACCGAGCTCGCCGTCGCACGTATCACCGGGAGTTCTTCCCGGGAATTCTGTTGTACGTGGTGGCAGTGTTCGCCACGGGCGCGCTGGTCGGAGACGACCCGTCGATCCCGCGCCGGTTGCTGCTGTTGATCCCGCTGCTGCCCGCGCTGTGGTCGGCGCGGGCGATCGTCCGCTCGCTCGGACGCGCTGATGAGTTCGAGCGGCTGGTCCAGCTCGAATCGATGGCCATCGGTTTCGGCTTCGCGATGGTCGGTGCGATCACCATCGGCTCCCTCGGCATGCACGCCGAACCAAACCGCTTCAATCAGATGTCACCGTGGATCATCTATTCGGTCGGCATGGTGGCGTGGGGTATCACCGTGGCGATCCGCACGAGGCGCAACGGCTGATGAAGAACCGGATCAAGCAGATGCGCACCGAGCTCGGGCTGAGCCAAGCTGCGCTCGCTGACCAACTCGATGTTTCACGTCAGACCATCAATGCGCTCGAAACGGGTCGCTACGACCCGAGTCTGCCGTTGGCGTTCAGACTCGCAGCGCTGTTCTCGGTGCGTATCGAGGACGTGTTCGACCCGGAGTTCGACGTCGCCGACACTGCCACGACGAGCTAGGCGCGTGGCGCGGTTCCTCGATGCGTACCGCGGCCGTCGATGGGTGGCATGATCGGTTCATGACCGACGCTGCTGCTGACGCCCGTGTTTCACTTCTCGAGCTTCGCCAGGCCGGTGGCGCGGTGGTCCTGCTGACGTATCGCGGCGACTGGTGACCGTACTGCTGCGGCCAGCTCGTGAAGCTGGCAACCATGAACGACCGGATCGCAGCAGCGGGCGCTGAGGTCATCGCTGTCAGCGTCGACTCCGAGGAGCGCAACGCTGCGATGTTCGAGCGGTGGCCGACACCGCATGTGCAGTACGTCTCCGACCCAGGAGGTGAGCAGTACCTGAAGCCGCTGGAGTTGTTCAACCCCGAGGATCGAGGCGGCATCGCATTGCCCGCACTGCTCGTGCTCGGCGCAGATGGCAACGAAGTCTTCGGGTACCGCGGGAACGACTTCGCCGACCGACGCAACGATGACGATGTCATCGCCGCCCTCGAGGGCTTGGGCTTGACCGCGGTCGACCCCGTCGCCGGTGGCCCGGTCGTCGAGGGCGTCGAGGAGCGTCAGAAGGGCGCCTTCACGCCGAAGTTGTTCGGGCCGTATTTCACGGGCAACAAGTTCGGGGCGATCGCCATTCGGTCACGCGCCGAGGGCGATGAGGCAAAGACGCTCGCGAAGGAGCATCAGCAGATGTCTGAATCGATGCTGGAGGCCTGGGCGCAGCTCAACAGCTGAGCGAACTCAGAAGCCGCGGTTGTTGTCGCGCTTCTTCGGCGGCGCCTTGAACGGCGCTTCGATCAGCATCTCGAACCGCTGGTCGTCAGGTTGGTTCGGCTCGTTCATGTTCTGGAGGTACTTCTTCAGCGCTGCGCGCCCGGCAGTGACGTGGTCGCCCTTCATGCCCACGGAGCGGCTGAGCGCATCCTTGGCCTTGCCGACACGCTCCTTGCGCGTTGCCTTCTCCTCGTCGGTAAACGCACGTTGGACCTTGTTGGCCTTCGCGGCTGCTGCGGCC
>CALIOL010000353.1 GCA_938044705.1 uncultured Ilumatobacter sp.
TACGCCAACGCCGCCGTGGTCACCGCGCGATCCTCGCCGTACCCTCCGACGGAGGATCATGAGCATTCACGACGACACGACCACCGGCGATCTCGAGGACTTCTTTGCCGAAGACGCCGACGAGCAGTCGATCGACGACGATGACGTGCAGATCGGTCTTCGCATCACCGAAGCTCGCATCGCTCTGGGCGATGCAGTCGAGGAGATCGCCGAGCGGATTGGTGTGACGCCGGAAACCGTTCTGGAGTGGGAGTCCGGCGAGGCTCCGCTGCGGGCGAACCATCTCAACAAGGTCGCCGGCGTGCTCGGTATCAGCCTGTCGTGGTTGATCATGGGTCGCGGTCCCGAGCCGGTCGGCGATCCGACCGAGCTCGATCGGCTGCGTGCCGACCTGACCGCAGCGCGTTCGTTGCTCGACGACGTCGTGAACGAACTGGCCGTGATCGATCAGCGTCTCGCTCGGTTCGACGGCGCCTGAGCCGTTGGTGCCACCTCAGCGGGTGGCGATGTCCGACCCGGCGTGGAAGCCGGTGGTCCATGCGTTCTGGAAGTTGAATCCGCCGGTGATGCCGTCCACATCGATCACTTCTCCCGCGAAGTAGAGACCGTCGACCAGCTTGCTCTGCATGGTCTTGAAGTCGATCTCGTCGAGCGAGACCCCACCGCAGGTGACGAACTCGTCTTTGTTGGTGCTTTTGCCGTTGATCGCGAACGTGCAGTCGCTGAGTTGATCAGCCAGGTTGCTCGCCTGCTGCTTGGTGAGCTGCGCCCACGTCGTCGTGTCTGCGATGCCTGCGGCGTCGATGAGGCTGAGCCAGAGCCGTTTGGGGATGGACGGGAACGGGCTTCGGGTGGAGACTTGCCGCTTGGCGTCGCTGAGCCGTTTCTCAGCGATTGCTGCGGCGGTGTCGGTGCCGGGGAGCCAGTCGACGGAGATGTCGAATCGGTAGTCGCGCTCGGCGAGTTCGCGGGCGCCCCAGGCGGAGATCTTCAGAATGCCGGGCCCGCTGAGACCCCAGTGCGTAATTAGCACGGGCCCTTCGCTGCGGAGTTTGCTCTGGTGGATGCGGACTTCTGCCGGGCTGACGGCGACCCCGAGCAGATCCTTGAGGCGGGTGTCTTTGGTCTTGAAGGTGAATAGCGACGGTGTCGCTGGTTGCAGTGCGTGGCCGAGGTCAGCTGCGAGCTTCGCTCCTGCGGGCGATCGGGTGCCTCCCGTTGAGATGAGGACGTTCGCTGCGGTGTAGGAGTTGCGTGAGTCGGTGTCGACGTCGAACACGTCACCGTTCTTGACGATCGAGGTCACGCCTTCGGCGGTGTGGACCTTCACCCCAGCAGCCCTGGCTGCATCGACGAGCGTGTCGATGATCGTCTGGGAGCTGTCGGTGTCGGGGAACATGCGCCCGTCGGCCTCGGTCTTGAGGGTGACGCCGCGGCTGGTGAACCAGTCGACGGTGTCGGCTGCGTTGAATCGGTGGAATGGCCCGATCAGCGCTTTGTCACCGCGCGGGTAGTTGCCGCTGAGTTCTCGTGGGTCGAAGCAATCGTGGGTGACGTTGCAGCGGCCTCCACCGGAGATCTTCACCTTCTGCAGCAGCTGCGATGTCTTCTCGAGGATGAGCACCGATTTGTTCGACTGCTCTGCGCACGTGATCGCCGAGAAGAAGCCTGCGGCTCCTCCCCCGACGACGATGAGATCAACGAACATCGGGCGTCACTGTAGGGAGGGTTCGCGATTCACGGTCGGTGAACACGCCGACCCGGATGTGGTTCAGCGGAAGTCGGCCAACCGCTCGGCGGTGTCGGCGATGGGGTATTCACGAGTGCGTTCGCGCTCGAGGGCGGGGTTCGCTTCGAGGTACAGGTCCTTGTAGGCGGCTGCGGATCCCGAGCTGTTGGAGAGAAGTTCGCCGAGCAACGATTGCAACGCTTCGCCGAACGAGTCGCGTGGGGCAGAGCGGACGGCGAGTCCGATCTCGACCGCTTCGCGCCCGTCGATGGTGCGTGCCGTGTAAGACAGTTCGCGGGCACGGGTGATGCCGACGGCGTCGGGAAGGCGGGCGGTCATGCCCCAGGTGGGTCGGAGTCCGAACTTGGCGTGCGTGTCGCCGATCTTGGCTTCTTCGGCGACCAGCATGAGGTCGCACGCGAGCGCGATCTCGAGCGCGCCGGTGAAGCAGAACCCGTTCACCGCTGCGACAACGGGTTTGGGCATGGTCGACAGCGTCGTGGTGAGTTGACGGGCAGGCACGTCGAGGATGTCGCCGACTTTGCCATCGACGAGCTCGCGCTCCCCCAACGCTTTCAGGTCGACGCCTGCGCTGAATGCCCGGCCTTGTCCGGTGACAACGACCACGCGGACCTCCGAGTCGGCGGCGCAGAGTTCAGCGGCCTGGTTGAGCTCGGCGAGCATCGTCGGCGTGATCGCGTTCAGCGCTTCGGGTCGATCGAACGTGATCGTCCCCACGGAGTCTTCGATCGTGAGCACGATCTCGGTGAAGTCGGTCATCGGC
>CALIOL010000354.1 GCA_938044705.1 uncultured Ilumatobacter sp.
ATGGTCACGATGCCCGATGCCGCGGCCACACGATCTGCCCAGCGTTCGACCGACCCGGTCACCGGCGTGCCTCGATCATCGGAGCAGCGAGGCGACGAGGCGTGCCTTCTCGGCGGTCGACACCGAGGCGCGCGATTCGAACACGTCGTAGTGCTGCTCCTCGATCTTGTCGAGGATGCGGCCGTAGAGCGTGTGTGCGGCACCGACACACTTCGCAGAGCGGTCGGGGAGCATCGAGATGCCGATCTCGGCTGACCGGTAGAGCTCGCGGCATCGTTCGATCTCGAACTGCATCAGCTTCACGAACTCCGGGGTGACGGTGCGGGCCGCCAGGTCGACACCGAACGCTGCCGAGTCCTCGAGCGGTACGTACTGGCGACCTCGATCGAGGTCTTCGTCGATGTCGCGCAGGAAGTTCGTCAGCTGGAACGCATTGCCGAGATCGCGAGCGTGAGGCAGGGCCACGGCATAGTCGGACGGTTCGAGGATCGGCAGCATCATCTCGCCGATGACTGCCGCCGAACCGTCCATGTACACGAGCAGGTCGTCCCACGTTGCGTACGACTCGACGGTGAGGTCCATCGTCATCGAACGGAGGAAGCGGCGGAACGCATCGGTGTCGATGTCGAACGCCCGAACGGTGTGCACGACCGCCTTCAAGACTGGGTCATCCGATCGCCCGGCCTCCAGATCGGTGAAGAAGCGATTCCCGAAGTCGGCCAGCGCCTCGGCGCGGACCCCGGTCGGCACATCACGCCCGCCCTGCGAGGGGATTTCGTCGACGATGTCGTCGGCGTACCGAGCGAACGCGTACAGCGCATGCACGTGGTGCTGCTTGATCTTCGGGAGCACCTTCGTCGACCAGTAGTACGTGGTGCCGTGCCGCTTGTTGAACTCGCGGCACAGGTCGTAGCTCTCGTCGAGCGTGACCGGACCGTCGGGGACGAGCTGCGTCGTCGGCGTCGGCGGGCGACGGGCGAGCGGGTTCCGGAGCATTCCGGACAGCGGGCGGGGCATCAGCGCCGAGCGTATTCGTCGACTCGCTGGGCGGCGAGCTTGCCGGACACCAGGACCATCGGCACCCCGACCCCTGGCAGCGTCGATGAGCCGGTGAAGACGAGGCCGGGAACCTTCTTGTCGACATTGTTCGGTCGAAACGGGCCGGTCTGGAAGAAGGTATGGGCGAGGGCGAACGGCGTGCCCTGTTCCATTCCCAGGCGCTCCCAATCCTGCGGGTCGTAGACCTTCTCGACCACCACATCTGTCGGATACCCGAGCGACGCGACCTTGGCCTTGAGGCTGTGGGTGATCCGCTCACGTTCGCGTGACCAGTCGATCGTGCCCGACAGGTTGGGCGTCGGCTCCAACACGTAGAGGCTCGTGCATCCGTCGGGAGCGAGCGATCGATCGTCGAGGCTGTGCAGCGTGACCAGAATCGACGGATCGGGCATCCGAACACCGTCCTCGATCAGGGCCTTGAACGAACCGTCCCAGTCCTCACCGAAGTGGATGTTGTGGTGGGCGGCGTCGGCGGGTGGGAGTCCCTTCACGCCAGCGACCCACAGCAGGCATGACGGCGAGTACTTCCCGTTTCGTGCGCGCTTGGGCGCTTCGACATCGCCGAGCAACTCGCGGTACGCAACCGGAAGGTCGGGGTTGCAGACCACGACGTCCGCTTCGACCAGCTCCGAGTCGTCGCCAGTGCCGATGCGCACGCCGCGGATCTTGCCGTTCGAATGCCGCACGATGTGCGAGACGGGTGACGAGTAGCGGATGTTCACGCCAGCCTTCTCGACGGCCTCTGCGAGCCCGGCGGCCATCTGGTGCATTCCACCCTCGGGGACGAACACGCCCTTCACCGAGTCCATGTACGTGATGACCGCGTAGATCGCGAGCGCCTCATACGGGGCGAGCCCGGCGTACATCGATTGGAAGCTGAAGATCTGTTGGAGCCGCTGGTCGTCGAAGAACGATGCGACCTTCTTGTCGAGCTTGCCGAAGCCGCCCATCTTCAAGATCGCCAAACCGTCGCGCCACGGTTTGATCAAGTCGAGCGGCGAGTCGAGGTTGACGTCGATGTACGAGCGCATCTCGGCGGTGTAGAGACCTTCGAGCCAGTCGGAGAACCGACCGAACGCGTCAGCCTCCTTCTGGTTCGCGAAGCGAGCGATCTCCTCGGTCATGGCTTCGCGCCCATGCTTGACCAGCAGCGTCGACCCGTCGGCATAGCACGCCCGGTACATGGGGTCGACCGGCTTGATCGTGACGTGATCCGACATCGTCGCCCCGGCAGCGACGAACGCTTCTTCGAGCAGGTCGGGCATGGTCAGCACGGTCGGCCCATTGTCCAGACTGAAACCGTTCGAACGGATCATGCCGGCGCGTCCGCCGGGGATGTCCTCGCGCTCGACGATCGTGATGTCGTGGCCGCGCTTCGACAGGTGAGCCGCAGCAGACAGGCCGCCCAATCCGGCACCGATCACGACGACCTTCTTGGCGGGCATCAGACGTCTCGCTGGCTGACGTACTCGGCGAGTTCCACGAGCTCAGTCTTGGCGACTTCGGCGATCGGTGCTGCGTCGAGCGATGTGACAGCGGACTCGGTGAGCGCGGAGATGTGGGCTTCCAGTTCGGCCAGCCCACCGGTGTCGACCATCACCTGCTGGATTCGCACCACCGTGTCCTGTGACATGTCGGGGTCGCCCACGAGTTCGAGTATTTCGCGTTGCGCGTCCGTGGCCAGTCGCGTCGACCGAGCGAGCAGCGGGGTGGGCTTGCCCTCGATGAGGTCACCACCCACCGGCTTGCCCGTGACCGCTTCATCGCCGAAGGCGCCCATCACGTCGTCGCGCATCTGGAAGGCGTCGCCGAGCGGCAAGCCGTAGTTGCTCAGATGCGGGAGCAACTCGTCCATCCGATCTGGTGCCGCGAGTACCGCGCCGAGATGAAGGGGACGCTCGATCGTGTACTTGCCGGACTTGTACCGACAGATGCGTTCGGACTTCACGACGTCCCGCGTGCGGCTGACGCCGCCGAGGATGTCCAGGTACTGGCCGATGTTCAGCTCGATTCGCAGCTCGTTCCAGATCTTGGCCGCCTGTGGCGTTGCCTCCTCGAGGAGCTGGTCGGCGTAGACGAACGCCAGGTCGCCGACCAGGATCGCAACGCCCTCACCGAAGCGGCGCGACTCGCCGGCCCAGCCCTTCTCGGCATGCTCGGCGGCAGCGACGGTGTGCGTCGTCGGTTGATTCCGGCGGGAGTCGGCGTCGTCCATGACGTCGTCGTGGAACAGCGCGAACGCGTGCATCAGCTCAAAGGCTGCACCAGCATCGATGTCGATCTGGTCGCTGTCACCGCCGCCAGCGCCGACGTAGCCCCAGTGGCAAAAACCGGGGCGGAGCCGCTTGCCGCCAGAAAGCACGAGACGACGGATCTCGTCGATCGGCTGAGCGAGTTCGGAGTCGAACGACGCCCAACGGTCGCGTTCGGCGGCGAGGAACTCGTCGAGACGGGCATCGACCCGCTCTGCGAGGCGTCGAAGTGAGGCGGGAGCGCTACGAGCCATTGTGATGCAGGCTACCCAGCGGCTGGGCCGGCCGTCAGGAAGCGGTTGGACCTGCGTCGGCAGCTGCGTCCAGATCGGTGGTGACCTGACGGATCTGAACCTCTGCGGTGGTGATCTTGTCTCGACACACCGTGATCAGCTCCGAGGCGCGGGCGACGCGTTCCGCGAGACGGTCAACGTCGACGTCTGATCCTTCGAGTTCGCGCAGGATGCCGTCGAGTTCGCGAAGGGCGTCGGCGTAGCCGGGGGTGTCGGTGGAAGCTGCTGGGTCAGTCATCGTTGGAGCCTTCGGAATCGAGAGGTTGGTGATCGGTTGACTCGACGGTGCTGGTGACGCGTCCGTCGAACAGGTCGGTGGTGAGGGCGTCGCCGGGTGCCACGTCGTCGACCGAGCGCACGATGGCGCCGCTCGGGCCCCGAGTGATGGACCAGCCGCGAGCGAGTTGGACTGCGGGGTCGACGGCCGACACCCGGGCAGCGAACACGTCGAGCTTGCTCGATTCGCGCTCGGTTGCGCCGTTCGCTCGTTCGAGGACCCTGACGGTCGTTGCATCGAGACGATCGGTCGCCTTGGCCAGCGCTGCGGGAGCGAGCGTTGCGAGCTGCGCTCGACGCATGGTCAGTCGCTCGTCGGCGCGTTCGACCGCGGCGGTGGTGCGTCCGGCGAGTCTCCGAGCCGTGTCGGTGAGTCGGTGGTCCGCTGCGTCCGTGAGCGCAAGCGCTCGGCGAGCGATCGCTTCGAACGCCATCTCGGTGTCGTTCACGTACGCCGCGACCCGGTCGATGAGCTCACCCGCGCAGGCCGTCGGGGTCTTCAGGGCGGTGTGGGCCACCTCGTCCGCGATCGTACGGTCGATCTCGTGGCCGATCCCGGTGAACACCGGGCACGGGACCATGGCGATGGTGGTGGCGATTCGCTCGCTGTCGAACACCGCCAGTTCGTTCTTTGCGCCGCCGCCACGAATCACGACGATGGCGTCGAGCACACCTTTGCGTGCGCCGCGAGCGAGCGTGCCGATCGATCCGGCGACCATCCGGTCGGCGCCGTCGCCCTGTACCCGGGTGTCCGCAACGACCAGCTCGAAGCCGAATCCGCTGTTGACGAGTTCGCTGTGGAAGTCGGCGAAGCCTGCGGACTCGACGCTGGCAGCGACACCGATGCGCAACGGAATGGGGGACAATCGCTGCTGTTTGTTCATGCCGGTCAGCCCGCTCGCGATGAGCCGCTTCAGCACTTCGTCGCGCGATTGGGCGATCTCGCCCAGCGTGTAGCGCGGGTCGATGTCGTCCATGACGATGCTGAGCGCACCACGCTGCTTGTAGAAGTCGAGCTGGCCGTGAATGCGCACCTTCATGCCGTCGCGCAGGTCGAGCCGGTTCGAGCGCAGCTTGGGCGTGAGCCGGGCCAGCTTGTTGGCGAACAGCTTGATGTCGAGCTTGGCTTCCGAGCGCCGGTCCTTCTCGACCAGCGAGAAGTACACGTGCTGGCCGCTGCGCTTGAAGCCGTTGATCTCGCCTCGGACCCACACGCCGTCGCGAAAGCCGCTGCGCAGTCGCTCGTCGATTGCGTCCGCGAGTTCGCTGACCGTGAAGGTCAGGTCACCAGGTTCGTCGACCGGGAGGTCGTCGAACTCGAAGGCAGGCTGCGACACGCGAATCAGCCTGCCAGCACTCGACGAGGAACTGACACCGAGTGCGTGTCGTCGGGGTTAGTCATCTGCCAGGCCCAGGACGTTGGGCAGCCAAGCGTCGAGTCGTTCGATGATGACCTCATCGCTCTTGGCCAGAAGGTGCCCGTCCCCAGGCAGTATCACGACCTCACCGCCTCCGGCGATTGCTTGGACCATGTGGCTGGCCTCAGCGGGGAGGATCTCATCCTGATCGCCGTGGAACAGCAGCAGCGGGCGTCCGCCGAGCGCGCCAGCGACTTCACAGCCAGCTGATTGTGTGGCAAACGTGACCACCCCAGCGACTGACGCGGGCATCACCACGGCGGTCCGGACAGCAACGGCACCGCCGAAGCTGTGGCCGATGACCACGATGCGTTCGGCGCCAACATCGCGGGCCCACTCGACGCCGCACGCCAGGTCGTGGGCGCAGCGGTCGAGGTCGTTCGGAGAGCGGTAACCGATACGCACGGCCCGAACGCCGCGTTGCGCCCACCGCTCACCGAGTACATGGAACAGCGCGTGGCCGGGCCCGAGCAGGCCTCCCATGGCGCCTCCGCACATCACGATCGCGGCCGGAACCGTGGACTCGGGTGGCGGCTCGTGCAACAGGCCCGTCAACAGGCCGCGACCGGTGTAGACCTCCCGGTGCACCAAGTTCGACGTGATGGCCACTTCGCTGTGAGCAAGCGGATGCAGCGCTTCCACCGCCGTCGGGTTGCTCGGATCCGCATCGTCGCTCATAGTCGTCAGTGTCCCATTCCTGCGGGGCGCAGCACCGACTCGCGAACGAGAGCTGGTCAGGCCCCGGTTCCGGCACCGAGGTGGCGGACGTTGCCGGACGGTGGAGTTTCGTCCTCCTCGGTTTCGAGCGCGAACAGCTCGCCGTCGACCGGCAGGTTGCGTTGCTGCCTGATGGCCTCGAGGTCTCGCAGCGGGCGCTCGAGCGCTCGTTTGCGAGTGCCGGTGAGTGCTTCGAAGTCCTTCTCGACGCCTTCGAAGCGCCGCTTGATCTTCTCCATCTGCTCGGCGTACTTGCTCCACTGGGTACCGAACTTGCCGATCAGCGACAGGATCTCGTCGCTGGTCTTCTCGATCGTGAAGTTGTCATGCGCCTGGCGGATCACGCCGAGGAATGCGAACAGCGTCATCGGGGAACACATGACGATCTGCTGGCCCATGGCGTCCTCGATCAACCCCGGGTCGTGTTCGTGGATGAACCCGCTCAACTGTTCGTTGGGGATGAACAACAACACGTTGTCCAGCATCGACCCGCCGCCTTCGACCGCATACTCGCGCTTGGCCAGCTCCTTGACTCGCGCTCGGACGTCTTGCAGGAACCGCTTGAGGTGCGCGTCGCGCTCGGCATCCGTGCCGGCTTCGAGATAGCGCAGGTACGCAGCCATCGGGAACTTCACGTCCATGAACAAGGTCTGGCCCTTGGGCATGTTGAACGTGTAGTCCGGTCGCCCCGAGCCGCCTTCGATCTGCGTCTGCTTCGTGTAGTTGACGTGCTCCACGAACCCGGCAAGGCGCAGCACATCCTCCGCCATTCGCTCGCCCCATTGGCCTCGCGCCTGCGGGTTCGCCAGCGCTGACTTCAATGCCTGCGTCGACTCCGACAGATTGTTGGCGATCTCCATGTGGGCCTTGAGCGACGACTCGACCTCGCCGAACTTCTGCGCGTTGGTCTGACCGAGGGTGGTCAGCATTTCGGAGACCTTCGCCAACTCGCTGCGCATCTCGGCATGGACCTGATCCAGGCGTGCATCGATGACGTCCTTCTTGGCGCCGAGATCGGCAGCCGACTGCTCTTTCAGCTGTGCGCTCGTGCCCGCCAGTTGCTCTTTGACGTGGGCGGTAGTGGTGTCGAGCTGCTGCTTGACCTGCGTCGTGGTCGACGCCAATTGTGCCTCCTGGCGCGCCATGGTCGCATCGAACTGTTCTCGCTGCAGCGTGGCGGCTTGCTCGAG
>CALIOL010000355.1 GCA_938044705.1 uncultured Ilumatobacter sp.
GATGTCGCGCCCTTTCGACTCGGCGATGAACTGCTGGATCAACACGTTCTGCTTGGTGGACTGCAACGTCTCGATGATCGCTTCGGCGACTCGGGTGTCCGGCGCGAGGATCACCCCGATCCCCTGTGTGCCCTCGAGCAGCTTGATCACCACAGGCGCTCCGCCGACCAATTCGATCGCAGGCAACACGTCGGCGCGGTCGCGGGCGAACGATGTGGCAGGCATCCCGATGTCGTGGCGGCTCAGGATCTGGGTGGCCCGGAGCTTGTCTCGCGAGTTCGCGATGCCGTTCGCAGTGTTGGGCGTGTAGACGTCCATCTGTTCGAACTGGCGGACGACTGCCGTGCCGAAGTAGGTGATCGAGGCGCCGATGCGTGGCAGCACCGCGTCGTAGTCGGAGAGTTGCTTGCCGCGGAACTGCATGTCGGGCTCGCCAGCGGACAGGTCGATCGCGAAGCGCATCGTGTTGAGCACCTTGCACTCGTGATCGTGCTCGAGCGCCGCCGCTTTCAAGCGCTGCGTACTGTACGCGCGAGGTGCCCGGGAAAGGATGGCCAGCTTCATGTGAAGTCCTTGCTGAGTCTGCTGGGGGGTTCGGTATCGAGTTGGGCGATGTGGACGATGGCGTCGCCCTGGTTCACGAGGGGTTGATGAGTGAGGCCGATCACGACCCCCGATGTGGACGCCTTCGCGATGCCGAGGCGGTGGCCGGTCGCATCGTGCACCGTCGCCAGCGCCTGCCCTTTCTCGACGCGGTCACCGAGGCCAGCATGAAGCTGGACGATGCCCGACCGACGCGTCCTGACCCACGTGCTCGATCGACTCTCCAGGGGCCGATCGCCTGCGACCGTCGGCTCCGATTGCTCCGAGTCGAGCATGCCGAGGCTCTCGAGAACATTGCGAACACCGCGAACTCCGGTCCTGATCGCATCCTCGTCGAAGCGCCAGGCCTCGCCGCCTTCGTACAGCAACACCGTCACACCACGAGCGGTGGCGGCAGCTCGGAGCGAACCATCGCGCAGCTTCGCGTGCAGCATGAGCGGTGCATCGAAGGCGACGGCGAGGTCACGCGTGGTCGGGTCGTCGAGGTCGGCTCGGATCTGGGGAAAGTTCGTCCGGTGATCGGAACCGGTGTGGAGGTCGATACCGACATCGCACCGATCGACGATCTCGTCCATGAACAGGCGAGCGACTCTGCCAGCGAGTGAGCCGGTCGCCGAGCCAGGGAACGACCGGTTGAGGTCGCGACGGTCAGGGAAGTAGCGGTCACCATTGAGGAAGCCGTGCACGTTGACGATCGGGACAGCGATGAGGGTGCCACGCAGCGACTTCGGGTCGATGTCGGCGAGCACGCGACGGATGATCTCGACGCCGGCGATCTCGTCGCCATGCACGGCGCCGCTCACCCAGACCGTCGGCCCTTCGCTCTGGCCGTGCACGACGCGTAGCGGGATGGAGATGGTGTTGCCGGTGACGAGTCGACTGACGGGCAACTCACCGGTGGCGGATCGGCCGCGCCCAACATCGATGTCGCCGATGCGAAGGTGTCCACGCGGTGCGGTCACGTCTGCTTCCGATTCTGGCGACGGACGTGCTTCGGGGGGCGACCCCCGAGGTACGACCGCGCCGAGTCGACGGCCAGTCCTTGGCGCAGGGCTTGACGTCCGATCAGCATGCGAAACCCCATCTCGTCACGCCGTGTCAGCGTGATCTCGGCATCGACCGTGACCGACGCCAGCGTGATGGGCACTCGGACCACCGGGCGCTCGGACTGCGCCCCCGATGAACTCTTCACGAGGCGATGGTCGACTCGCGGCGACTCGACGGTCACGGCGTCGTCGTGATTTCGTTGCCATGGCAAGACCGCGAACCGCACCCAGTCGGCGCCGTCGCGCTCGAAGTACTCCAGGTCGAACGCATGCAGCGCAGACGTGCGAGCTCCAGTGTCGAGCTTGGCCTTGATCGTCGGTACTCCCCACTCGGGAATGGCTGCCCACTCGCGCCATCCGACCGTCGTGACGCTCACAGCGATTCCAGAAGTGCGTCGAGTTCTTCGCCCACGACGATCGTCATACCGACGAGACCATCTCGGCGTGCTGCGACGCGGTGCATGGCGTCCCGAACCGTTGGTGCGATCGGGGGACTTCTCCGTCGAAGTTCGCAGGCCGTGCGATGAGCACGGAGTGGAGCGATGACGCAACGAGTTGCTGCGCAGCGGCACTCATGGCCTGTGGGCCCTCGGTCGCAGTGGCGCCGACGACGACGAGCGGGGCCTCGACGATGTCCGCCAGCCTCGTGGCGGCGACCGCGGGTTCGAGCGCAGCGAGGTGCAGCTCGTAGCCACCGTCGAGTCCAAGACGTTGCACCAGATCGAACAGCGCCGAGCGTCGACGCCAGGCCGGACCCGCATTCGCGTGCGAACTGGCGTACAGGACGTGGACGACCCCCTGGGTGCGGTGAGCATGTGCAGACGCTTGGGCGAGGGCGGCACGATTGACCTCGATGCGATCGAGCGGGTCGACCAACACCACGACGTCGCCATTCATCATCGGCACGTTCAACGTGAGCAACGACGTTGGACACACCGCCGCCAGTTCTTGCACCGTGCGCTGCCCTCGCCAGGAGGAACCCGGCGCGACGACCACGAGGTCGTGGCCTCCGGTGGTGGCACGTCGCACGATCTGACGAGCGCGCGAGATCCTCTCGCTGCCGCCCGGCAGCGTGCGTCGCGCCAAGGCGGGAACGTATTCGTCCAATGCGACCGCTGCTCCGTCGGCATCTGCAAGACGAGCCGCCGACTCCAGCTGCCATGGCGATTCTTCTGTGCGGTCGACCGCAGCGATCAAGAGGTTCCGAAAGCGTGCCGGATGGGGAAACGACGAGAGAGAGGGCATAGGCGTTCGATTCACGAGGAGATGAGCCCGTTCAGGCCTAAGTGAATCGTATTCATTTATGATGAACTTGTCAACAGCCAGCTATTCGAGCCCGGCGATCAAGAAGCCCACCATCTCATCGAAGCTGGAGGACAGATCGACATCGGACGTGAACGCCTCGATCGCTTCGAGCGCGAGGAAGCCGTGAATTGCCGAACGCAACGTCCGGGCCCCGTGAACTGCTGCGTCGCCGTCGAGACCGACACTCTCGACGACGCGCACGAACACCTCGACAATCCGTCGGTGCGCATCGACCAACTGCTCGTCGGCTTCAACAGTCGGCAACAAGTGCGTGGCGTACTGCCCGGGGCAATCGCGGGCGAAGTCGCGATACGCCACTGCGAGCGCACGAACCGCTCCAGCTCCAGACTTCGCCACGACGGCGTCAGCCAGCCGATCGGCAACGGCGTGTGTCGTCCGCACGGTGAGGGCTTGGCGCAGGTGATCCAAGTTCTGCACGTGGTTGTACAGCGCCGAGGGCTGCACATCGAGCGCTCCAGCAAGATCTGCGATCGAGAAGTCATTCCGACCCGACTCGTCCACCAGCGTCGCGGCCGCATCGAGAATCTTGGGAACACTGAGGTCACGTCGAGCCATACCGCGATGCTAGATGACGACACGTTTACACAAATGAATGAGATTCTGCCGGCCGGCAACAGGCCACAAGCCGACCCAGGAGCACCTGAGCGTGCCGAAGTCAGCGCTCAGGTGCGGATCGAGTCGAGCAGGCCGATCATCTCGGCTGCAAAGTCTGCGCCAGGGGTCTCGTCCTCGAGGAGGCCCGCCCGAAACAACAGCGCTCCGAGTATCGCATCAGCCAAGGTGACCGCGAGTTCGGGTCCGGCGCCGGTGATCTCCCGAATGAGATCGCGCATCGTCACACTGACGGTGTTGTGCAGGACATCGTCGAGCGCCTGGCGCATCGCCTCATGGTCCCGGGCTGCGGCGAAGACGCTGATCACCGACCCGCCCTTTCGGCTCATCTTGTCACCCAGGTTCGTAAGTAGCATCCCGAGGCGTTCGGTCGGTGGCGCTTCGGGATCGACCTCGAGGGTGAAGTCGGCGTCGTAGCGCATCGCCGCCGCAATCAGGTCTTCCTTGGTCGGCCAGCGGCGGTAGATCGTGGCGAGCCCCGCACCGGCGCGGGTTGCGACCTCCTGCACCTTGAACCCATCCCAGCCGACGTCGTGCATGACCTCGACCGCAGCGTCGAGGATCGCCGTCGTGCGATCGGCGTCTCGTGGGCGGCCGCGGGTTGCGACGTCAGCGAGCTCGGGGGGCGACATGGGTCACATCCTAACGGAAGTGTTGACTTCCGGTATTCGTCGTTTCATACTGAAGTACACATTACCGGAAACAATCGTTACCGGTAACACTCGCTTCCGACGAAGGGAGCGCTCGACCAACCACACCTCGATCACCAAAGGAATCACCGTGCCCACCCAACTCACTTCGCGACAGCGCAACGGCGTGCTCGCAACGATGTGCCTCGCCCTCATCGCCGTCGTCGCCTCCGTCTCCGGACTCAACGTTGCCTTGACCGACCTCTCGGTCGAGTTGAACGCCAGCACGGCCCAAGTGCTCTGGATCGTCAACGCCTACACGCTCACGCTTGCCGCGCTCCTCCTCGGCATCGGCGAGCTCGGCGACCGCTTCGGTCGCAAGCGAATTCTCATGATCGGCCTCACCGTGTTCGCCGTCGCCAGCGGCGCGACCGCCTTCGTCGACACGGCCAACCAGATGATCGCACTGCGCGCGGTCGCCGGCCTCGGTGCGGCAATGATCATGCCCGCAACGTTGTCGATCATCACCGCGGTGTTCCCGGACAACGAACGGGGCCGAGCGGTTGGCACCTGGGCCGGCTTCGCTGGCGCCGGCGGCATTCTCGGGCTCTTCATCTCGGCTGCGATCATCGACAACGCCTCCTGGCCGTGGCTGTTTGCCTTCCCGGTCGTGATGGCAGCTGCCTCGTTCGTGGCAACTGCCATCGTCGTGCCCGACAGCCGTCACGCCGAACACTCTGGCTACGACTTCTTGGGCACGATCCTGTCGATCCTCGCCGTCGGCGGCCTCGTGCTCGGTATCCATGAGGGCCCGGAGATCGGATGGACCGCCCCCATCACCGTCGCCGGTTTGCTCATCGGCATCGCTGCCACCATCGGCTTCGTCGTCTGGGAGCGCCGCACGGCGATCGCGCACGACGCCGGCGCCCATGTGGCCCCGGTCCTCGACATCCGAATCTTCTCCAACCGTCAACTCGCAGCTGCCTCGACATCGTTGACGATCGTGTTCGCGCTCATGTTCGGCGTCTTCCTCGTCGTCCTGCAGTACCTGCAGGCGGTGCTCGGCTACAGCGCGCTGACCGCAGCGAGCGGATTGTTGCCAATGGCCGTCGCAATGATGGGACTGTCCCCCATCGCGCCACGAATCGCCGACCGGTTCTCCCTCGCGACCGTGCTCGGCGTCGGTTCGTCGCTGATGGCACTCGGCTTCGCCATCATGGCCCTCGCCGACAGCGACCCGAGCTACGTCGGCATCCTCCCCGGCCTGATCGTCATCGGCCTCGGTGTTGGGCTCGCGATGTCGCCATCGACCACGGCCATCACCGAGTCGTTGCCTCCAGAGAAGCAAGGGGTCGCATCGGCACTGAACGACACGGTCCGCGAGATCGGCTCGTCGGTCGGCATCGCCCTGATCGGATCACTGCTCGCGAGTGGCTACGGATCGAGCATCGCCGACACTGCCGATGAGCTGCCTCCCGAGCTCGCCCACCCGGTGGAAGAAGGCATCGGGCAAGCACTTGCGGTCGCCGGTCAGCTCGGCGCCGATGGCGCACCGATCGCCGAAGCCGCAAGGTCTGCCTTCCTCGACGGATGGGGATCAACCATGTGGGTCGCCACCGGACTCGCCGTCGCGGCTGCGATCACCGGCATCATGATGGCTCGGCCACGTCGACGCGATGACCAGCTCGAGGTCACCGTTCCCGACTCGCCCGCCGACCTCACCGTCGAGGCCTGATCCTCCTGCGGCGATCAACAGCGACATCAGTTCGCGGGCGGCCATCGGCGCAGCGTTGCGGTTCTGACCGGTCACCAGGTTGCCATCGACCACCGAGTAGTTGGGGAAGCGGATACGTGAGGATCACACCGCCCGTCGCCACCGCGAGACGATCGGTACAGTGCGCCGATGCGTCGATACCTGACCATCACGAGCGCCGTGCTCGCCCTCGGCATCGCAGCCTGCTCATCCGGTGGTGACGCCGACAGCAGTGCGACGCCCGCGGACGACACGGACGCGGTGACATCGACGGCCGAGACGTCGGCGAGCGATCCGCCAGCCACCGAACCCGCCGCGACCGACCCCGCCCCGTCGGACCCACCAGTCACGGAGTCCGCCGAGCCCGACAGTGCGACGAGCGAACCCGATGAGTCGCCGGAGCCGGATGAGTCGGACGAGTCTGCGGACGACCGCCCGTTCGATGTGTTCGTTCCGAGCGGATACGACGCGGCGACTCCGACGCCGCTCATCTTGTTGCTCCACGGCTACACCGGCAGCGGTGACTCCCAGGAGGCGTATTTCAACTTCGAACCGCTGGCGGAGTCACGCGGGTTCCTGTACGTCCACCCCGACGGCACGGTCGATGCCCGCGGCGAACAGTTCTGGAACGCGACCGACGCGTGTTGCTCGTTCGGCAGCGACGCAATCGACGACGAGGCCTACCTGCTCTCCGTCATCGAGCAGGTGTCAGCTGACTACAACGTCGACCCCAAGGCGGTCTTCCTCGCCGGACATTCCAACGGCGGCTTCATGTCGTACCGCATGGCGTGTCGCCACGCCGACACGATCGCCGGCATCGCGAGCCTCGCTGGCGCGACCTTTGCTGACACCGACGACTGCGCGCCTTCCGAGCCCGTGAGCGTGTTGCAGGTCCACGGAACGAGCGACGACACGATCCTGTACGAAGGCGGATCCATCATCGGCGTTCAGTACCCCGGCGCTCAAGAGACCGTGGATTCCTGGGTTGCCTACAACGGCTGCGACACGACACCGACGAGCACGCCCGATGCATTGGACTTGGACGGCAGCATCGACGGCGCAGAGAGCGACATCGATGCGCTAGGCGGATGCGAGCAGAACACGGCAGTCGAGCTGTGGACGATCGACGGAGGCGTTCACGTTCCGCCTGTCACCGCCGACTTCAGCGCAAGCGTCGTCGACTTTCTCTTGGCGCACCCCAAGCCGTAGGGCGCTTCGAGTTGAACCATCCTGGCGTGGGCGTTGTTACTCTCGCTCGATGAGCGATTGGGCAGACCTCGCAGCTCGAGCAGGGCGCGCAGCCCACGATCTCGTCGGCTGGCTGATGTGGGACGCTGCCGCGATCGAGCGGTACCAGGAACTCGGCGTACCCAATGGTGCGGGATGGATCGTCGCGTGGCGACTCGGACCCCTCGGCGACATCACGCCTGCCGCTGCATCGTCGGCCACCTACTCGATGAGTCCGCAGGTGATCGACTTCGTGATGAACGTGTACCGCGGCGTGACCGACGGTGCGGGGATCGCGTCGGTGCGCGACGCGTCGGTGCTCCCCGGACTGGAGTCGATCGCTCCGGGGCTCGCCGACCAGATCGCTCCCCTCGCCGAGGACCTGTGGCGCGGAGTCGACTCCGTCCACTACGGCGCTCGGCCGATGTTCTCGGCCTTCCGGGCCGAACCTCGATCCGTGTCCGCTCCACCGGCGTTGTCCGCATGGCTCGCGGTGAACTGCCTGAGAGAGCTGCGCGGCGACAACCACTGGGCCCTCTGCGCAGCCGCTGACCTCGACGCGGTGGAGGTCGGGCTCCTGCACTCGGCGATGGTGGACATCGACGAGTACGGCGACGAAGAGTGGATCGCACGCAGCCGCGGCAACGACGACGAAGCGATCGGCCACGGCTGGAGACGCCTCACCGCAAAGGGTCTTGCCGATGGATCAGCGCTCAACGAAGGGGGCCGCGCGTTCCGGCGCGACCTGGAAGCACGCACGAACGAAGTGACGGCCCCGGCGTGGCAGGAGGTTGGCGAGGATGCGACGAACATGCTGTGCGCTGCGGTCGATGCGCACCACGACGCATTTGTCGAGAGAATCAACGACACCGCCGGCCAACGCTGGATGCCAGCGCTTCGTCAGGTCGACGAGTCGGCTGATGATCAGGTGATCTGACGGTTCACCCAGTTCGACACGACCTCGATCGCGCCGACGATCACGAAGATGCACAGGATGATCCCGCCGGTGACTTCGAAGTTCAGGGTCCGCATCGAGTTGCTCAACATGAAGCCGATGCCGCCAGCGCCGACGATGCCGAGCACCGTCGAGGCGCGGAGGCTCACGTCGAAGATGTAGAGACCCTGGCTGACGAGCGCCGGCCAGACCTGAGGAGCAACCCCGGACACCGTGTCTTGGAGACGGGTGGCACCGGTCGACACCACTCCTTCCCGCGGACCCGAACGAGCTTCCTCGATGGCGTCGGCGAACAGCCGTGTCGAGAATCCGAAGATGCCCACGGCGAGTGCCAGCGTTCCGGTTCGTGGACCCAACCCGAGCGCTGCGACGAAAAGGACGGCGAGCACCAGTTCAGGGGTCGCTCGGATGAGGATCATGACGAACCGTGTGGCTCGAAAGACCCAACGGTTGGGTGCCACGTTCGACGCGGCGAGAAACGACATCGGAATCGCGGCGAGCATCGCCATGAAGGTGGCGGCGAGGCCCATCGCGATCGTCTCGACCAGGTCGCTACGGATCTGGCTCGTCCAGAAGTCGAGGTTGCTCGGAACGAGCCGCCACATCGTCGACGGCAGGTCGCCGAGCGACGTGACGAGACGACCGATGTCGATGTCGGGCAGGACGAACGACAAGATCGCGCAGACAGCAACGGCTGCCGACAGCGCCGACAGCTTGACTCGTTCCCTCGTCCACGGCGGCGCGAGTGGAACGTCGGCCGTGGTCGTGGCATCGATCGGCGCAGGGTCGGGCGCAGCGGGACGCGACGCTGCCCCCCTTTTCGCCCGACGTTCTCGCAGGAACGCCCCGGTGAGTGCCCCGCTCAAGGTGAAGTGTCTGCCGCCGTGTCCCGCACGCTTGCCGAACGGATCGCTGTCGCCGAGAATCGTGCGGCGAGCAGCCTGCGAGAGCAACTCCATCGCGATCACCGCGACGATCACGACCAACGTGACCCCGAGCAGTTCCTGGTAGCGCAGGTTCCCCTGATAGCCGCGGATCGCAAGGCCGATGCCACCGCCACCGACGAGCCCGATCAGTGAACCCTCCCGGAAGTTGATCTCGACCCGGTACAGCGACGTCGCAATGACCGACGGGATCATCTGCGACCACACGCCGGTCAGCAGCTCTTGCCCACGTGAGGCGCCGGTGCTCGCCACGCCATCTCGGGGTCCGAGCTCGATGTTGTCAGCGGCCGCTGAGAACAGCTTGCCGCAGAATCCGATCGAGTGGAGTCCGAGCGCAAGGATTCCGGCGATCGGGCCGATGCCGAACACGCGCACGAACACCAGCGCCAGAACGAGCGACGGCACCGCTCGTGCGAACGCGATGACGCCGCGACTCACACCACGGATCACAGGGTTGCGGGTGACGTTGCGCGATGCGAGCAAGCCGAGCGGAACGGACAGGACGACGCCGATGAACGTGCCGAGGAACGCCATGAAGAACGTGTCGACGAGCAGACCGATGATCTGACTGCGGTCCTCGGCGGGAATGAACGGCGGCCACATCCGTTGCACCAGATCCCACGTCTCGGGCCAGCCCTCGACGAGGGCGAACAACGACATCTCGACGCGACGCAGACCCCAGATCGCTCCCGCGACGAATCCGACCGCGATCAGGGCGAGCACCACGCGACGCCGTGTCCACGGCGCGCGAAGCGGAACGCTCCCGAGCAGGCGGACCGGGTCGGCGTGCGCGACGTCGGCGGTGAGTGACATCAGGCGGGAATCCGAGCGGGCTGCTGATCGACTGCGTACTCGGCGAGCTTGGCCCCGGTCGGATCGAGCCGCTGGTACACCTCCATGATCCTCGCGTGGTCGATCGAGCCATCGACGGGGCTGTCCAAGACGACCTTGCCGTCGCGCAATCCGACGAGGCGATGCGCCCAGTCGATCGCGAGGTCCACCTGGTGGAGGCTGCACAACACGGTGATGTTGTCTTCGACACAGCATCGGAACAGCACGTCCATCACCTGTCCCGAGATCTCGGGATCGAGTGACGCAACCGGTTCGTCGGCGAGGACGATCCGGGGTCGCTGCATCAGGGTCCTCGCGATCGCCACACGCTGTTGTTGGCCACCGGACAACGTGTCGGTGCGCTGCCACGCACGATCGGCAAGCCCGACCCGCGCGAGTTGCTCGATCGCCTGACGGCGCAGCTGCTTCGGATACATCCGGGCACCGAAGCGAGGGCCCCGCAGCGTTCCGAGCGCCCCGGTCAGGACGTTCTCGATGCAGCTGAGCCGGCCGACGATGTTGAACTGTTGGAACACGAAACCGACGTCGCGTCGGAGGTTGCGCAGCTCCTTGCCGGTTGCGGCAACGACGTCGGTACCGAGCACCTCGACGGACCCCGACGTGGGCTCGTGCAGACCGTTGAGATGCCTGAGCAGGGTCGACTTGCCGGATCCGGACAATCCGATGATGACCAACAGTTGGCCTTCCGGCACGTCGAACGAGACGTCGTCGAGCGCAACGACCTTGCCGTCATCGAACTCCTTGCGAAGGTTCCGGACCCGCACGACGTCGGGTCGGGCGTTCTGAGTCATGATCTTCTCAGCTCTCGCATTTGGAGGCGCCGGTGATCTCGCAGACCTGGCGGATGCCGTCGTAGAACGAGTCGTCCTTGGCGACGTAGCCCCAGGTGTCGCTCTCGTCGGAGAACGAGCAGTCGTTGTCCTCAGGGGTCCCGGTGCAGTAGTCGTTGGCGAGCGCCCAGTCCTCGTTGACCTTGGTCGCCATGACCTCCTGGTATGCCTCGACAAAGCTGGCGGGCAGCGCATTGCTGATAGCCATCGGAGCGCCCGAGATGGTCTGGCTCTTCCAGATGATCTTGAGGTCGGCGTCTGCCTCGTTGATGCTCTCGTCTTCGATGGTGTCGATGACCCCGGCGATGTCGCCGGTCTCGACCAGCTGGGTCGTCACCATCGAGTCGTAGGCGAAGCCTGCGTCGCAGTCGCCGTTCGCGACCGAGATGGCCGAGGCGTCGTGACCGCCGGCGAAGGTGGGGTTGATGTCGGTCGACGTCTCGGAGGGGTCGATGTCGGCAGCCAGCAGACCTTCGGAGGGGAACAGGAAGCCCGAGGTGGAGCCCGGGTCGACGAAGCAGATGTTCTTGCCGGCGAAGTCCTCGATCGAGTTGATCTCGTCGTTATCGGCCTGAGTGAGGGCGTAGCTGCGGTAGCCGGGCTCGATGTCGGGCCCATCGGTCATCACGCCGGCGACGCTCACGTCGGCGCCGTTACTCGTGGCGATGACGTAGGAGAAGCCACCGAACTGAGCGACGTCGATCCGGTCGGCGATGATCCCTTCGATCACGCCGGCGTAGTCGGTTGCCTGGAAGAACTCGATCTCGATACCGAGTTCGTTCTCGAGAATGGAGATGGTCGTGTCGAAGTCGGCTTCCAGACTCGAGGCGTTCTCGGCGGGGACTGCCCCAAACGTCAGCGAGGTCGGCCAGTCGTCAGGTCGGCCACTCTCGTCGGCAGATCCCGCAGCGGCAGCGTCGGCCGAGTCGTCAGAGGACGTCTCTGCGGGCTCTTCGGCCTCGGTTGCAGCCTCGCTGTCGCTGCCACACGCGGCGAGTAACCCAAGAGATGCAAGGCCGGCAGTGGCTCGAATCAGCCGGCGACGGTGGTGGGAGTTCACGTTGTTGGTCACGGGTCATTGTCTAGACAACCGAGTTGAACTCGAGGTGTCCCCAACACGACCCTCAGGCGGCAACAACGAAAACAGTGACCGTCAGCCGAGGCTTTTGCGCTGACCGGAGCCGCCACGTGGCTCGTCGGGAGGGAAGTCGAGCGTGATGCCGACGTCGAAGACATCGCTGCGCATCCAGGTATCGGAGTGATGAAGCGACTCACCAGTGACGGAGTCGACCGTCTCGCTCACGACATGCCAGGTCGCCGGAGGCGCCGTCGCGTACCCCAGTCGAGCCGCAACGGAACGGTCCGGCTGCCCCGCGGAGACCGCAACTCGACGTCGCCACGGGTTGAGGCCAAGCTGTTCCAGCGTGTCGAAGATCGACTCGCCGGCACGAACCGCTTCCGCCGCTGCGGTGCCAACCGACTCGACGAAGACGTCCGTCGCGAACGCGGCAACCAGGCCTTCGACGGCGACGAGACGTTCCGACATCAGCGCCCTCGGCCTCGAGGAGCTCTTCCGGCGCCAGCGAACCGATGCCGAGACGATCTCGTGGCTGTAACCAGCCCGGCTCACGACACGCCGAAAGCTGGGCGGCCTTCCGCGCTCGATCGGATACGCCAGTTTCAGCGCGGTGAACGTCCCTCGTCCGACGATCCGACGAACGAGATTGCGCCGTTCGAGTTCTTTCAAGACTTCGCGAGCGGTCTGACGATTCACATCGAAGCTCGCCGCGATCTGCATCTCACTCTCGACGAGCGAGTTCGGCGCGAGACCGGACCATTGTTCAGCCAGCCCGTCCGCGATCGCGATGTATCGCGGCACCGCCGGTGCTGCTTGGTTTGCCACGAACGCCACCCTAGAACCGCTGCATCGCAGTCGGCGGTCTGCTCCGGCGTGGCTCCGCCGATTCGGTGCTGGTCTCAGCTGGTCGTCGCGGGAATCGTGACGACGGACTCGATGAAGGTGCGAAACGTGTCGAGTGACGGCGTGGACGCTTCGGGCAGCTTCGCTCCGTCATCCCATCGTCGGAGGTCTACGGCGACATCGAACCCCTCCGTAGAGCGAAACTCGGCGACTTCGGCGTCGGTCATCGGTCCGCCCTGGACCTCGAGGCTCCTCACCGACGCGTTCGAGAGTCCGTCGTGATACTCAGGGTCGGTGGCACACAGAAAGCGCTTCGCAGGTACGTGCAGCCGAATCGGTTCGGTCACCGCCGGCCCGAACCAGTTGGCAAGAAAGCGTGCACCGACGTCTTCGTGATGCAGGTCGCGCGCGAGAAAGTCGCCCTGCCCGTCATGCTCGTCCACGAGCAGGTGGCCAACGTCGTGGAGGAACGCCGCGACGATCGTCTCGGGAGGCGCACCGGCTTCCATCGCAAGGTTGCCGCATTGCTGCGCGTGCGAGAGTTGCGTCACAACCTCGTCGTAGTTGCTCCCACCCTTGCGTTCGTAGAGGTCAGCGAGCGCCGATGCCACGTCGGACGCTGTTCGGAGTCGCATCCATGGCACGGGATCGGCGGGATCATGAGGCATTGCGGATACTCCAGTGTTGGTCTGAGATGAATTCTGGTCGTTGAGCTGTTCGTGCGTGCGGTCATGGTCGGCTGACCGGCCGAGGAAGTGACCGATCGTGCTGACCCGAGCCCGCTCGGCTCCAGCGTGGTGCCGCAGCCGTTCGATCTTGTCGGCGTAGTACGCGCTGCGCAGGTCGCCCTCGGCCGCGGCGTTGAACGTGAGGAACAGAGCACGCCGCGATCGGTTCGAGTCGTTCGATCCGCTGCGGTGCGGGGTGCGACTGTGGAACCAGAGGACATCGCCAGCGCGCATTTCGACCGGTTTCCAGGCCATGGCTCGGGTGGCTGACGGCGGCAGGCACCCGTCGCCGTCGTCGACGATGAGTTCGTGGTGCCGGCCAGCGACGACCTCCAAGCATCCGTTCTCGATCGTCGCATCATCGATCGCGATCATGCAGGTGAGATGTGTCCCGACAAAGCGGTATGCGGTGGCGTCCTGGTGCGGAGCGAACCCGGCCCCACCCGGCAGCTTGTGGTTGATCTTCTCCTTGTAGAGAACGATCGGCTCACCGACCAGCTGTCCCCCAGCACGCGCGACGGCCCCGTCGCCGACGAGAGAGCCGAATCCGGCATGAATCGTGGCGAAGTGTTCCGTGCGAGCCAGAACGGGCCCGTCGTCGGTCATCTCGTGGTGTTGTAGTAATCGTTGGTCCTCAGAATCGGCGACCTCATCCGACCACGGACTCAGCGACTCGCGGACAGCGGGATCGAGAAAGTCGGTGAGGTGCAGAAAGCCATCGCGATTCCAGCGACGAAGAGATGATCCAGTGAGCACGGTGTCAGTGGTCATGCGCTCGCTCGCGAGGTCGGCGCAATGCGGTCGTGGGCAGCCACGACCAGGTGCACGGTCGGAAGCCGACCGTCGAAGTCGACCAGAACGACGTCGCCTCGCTTGCCAACCTGAAGCCGGCCTCGATCGGACAGGCCCACCGTGTCGGCGGGCCCGGAGGTCACGAGTGCAATCGCCGCAGGGACGTCGCAGATCCCGTCGGCGACCAGTGCACCGACCGCTCCGAGCAGAGTCGTCGGCATGTAGTCCGACGACAGCCCATCACACAGCCCGAGCGACACCAACTCAGCGGCGCTCACGTTGCCGGAATGACTTCCGCCTCGAACGACGTTCGGGGCGCCCGACACGGTCCGCAAACCTCGCTCGCGGGCTCGTCGGGCCGCCTCCACGGTGGTCGGGAACTCGGCGATCGATACGCAGCGTTCGACTGCGACGTCGATCTCGTCGGCCGACGTCGGGTCGTGCCCCATGAGCCGCAGCGTGCCTCCGTGAGCACGGCTCGCGAGCCACGACAGCGCGTGCTCGACGTTGTCGAGCTTGTCGTCTCGATCGACGACCAACTGGTCGATGTACTGCTTCGCTGCAGCAGCGTCGAGGCCCTTGGTCCCGGCGATGTACCGCTCGTAGTACGCACGGTCGGTGTACTGGCCGAGACCGGGGGTGTGATCCTCGGCGGAGACGAGGGGAATCTCATCGATCAGAAGATCTCCGTGTCGTTGGTTCAAGCGAGTCTCGAGCGCAGCGAGGCCCTCCGCGTCGCGAACATCCAGGCGGTAGAGAATGTGATGGTCGATCCGAGCATCGACCTCCGCGCGGCGGTCGGTGATCACGTCACACAGCAGATGCGCCTGCGCCACCGAACGGTCATACTTTGCCCCGTTTTCGAAGCCGACTCCGTGGAACACGGTCGTCACTCCGGCCGCGCGCACCCGCGACTCGAACGAGCGCAGTGCGAAGTCGGCCGGAAGCACCACGTTCGGACGCGGGCGAAGCTCTTTTTCGAAGCCGTCGGAGTGCGTGTCGACCAGACCGGCGATGCAGAAGAGCCCGCGGCCATCAATCGCCTCGGGCAGGTAGCCAGGCGCTTCGTCGACTGCCTCGATCACGCCGTCACGAATGACAACCGTTGCACCGTCCACGACCTCGTCGTCGAGCACGGCGCGCACGTTGGTCAGCGCGACATCGACGCCTCTGCCCGCCGAGACGGCTGATGGGCAGTGCGACTCGGTCAAAATGGTCATCGGGCAACTCCTTCGAGATGGTGCAGTACTTCGCCGGGCGGACCCGACTCGACGATTCGTCCGTCACGCATGACCTCGACCCGTGACGCGAGTCGGGCCATGGCATCAAGGTCGTGGAACACGGCAAGGACGGCGACGCCGTGTGACGTGAGGTCGGAGATCAATTCCAGTGCTGCTTCTCGGTTCGCAGGATCAAGCGCCGAGACCGGTTCGTCGAGCAACAACAGCTGAGGCGGCGAGATCGTGCCAGCCGCCAGGTTGACGCGTTGCTTCTCTCCGCCAGACAACACCGAGGCGAACACATCCCACAGGGACTCGTCGACGTTCAGCCGTCGAAGCGACACAGCGGCAGCTTCGGTCGCAACCGCACGGTCCATGCCGCGAGCGACGCCGGCACGGGCGACGATGTCGAGCGCTCCCCTCCGAGGCTCCGCTCGCAGGAATTGAGAGACGTAGCCGAACTGGCGTCCGCGGATCCCGGCAAGTTCGGCGTCGGCGAGCGCCGTCAGTTCCACCTCTCCGGTCGGTGAACGCAGCGTGGCGGTGCCAGCCGACGGCAGATACGTCCGATAGATGCACTTCAGCAGCGTGGACTTGCCGGCCCCGCTCGAACCGGCCAACGCGACATGCTCCCCAGCACTGACGTCGAGGTCGACCCCGTTCAGTCCGTTGACGTTTCGGCCGTCGACGTTGTGGAGCACGAAGTGTTTGCGAAGCCCGCGAACCGAAAGGACCGGGGGCCGCGGTTGGGCGTCCTGCTGCTGGCTGTTCATGCGCGGGCCGCCGCCACGAGGCGCTGGGTGTACGGAGCCTGGGGATCTTCGAAGAGCTGATCGGTCAACCCCTGTTCGACGACACGCCCGTGCTGCATCACCATGCAGCGAGAAGTGAGCATCTCGATGACCGCGAAATCATGGGAGACCACGACTGCGGCGATGCCCAGCTCTTCGAGCAAGCTGCGAATCAGATCGAGCACCCCGGCCGCAACCGACGCGTCCAGTCCGGTGGTCGGCTCGTCGAACAGAACAATGGGCGGCCGGTTCGCAAGGGCTCGTGCGAGCTGCACTCGCTGTCGCATACCGCCCGAGAACGTTCGCACCAGGTCGTCCATGCGATCGAGTGGAACCTCGGTCCGTTCGAGCAGTTCGGCCGCTCGCTCCCGAATCTGACCGAAGTGTCGGCAACCCGCCGCAGTGAGGCGGTCGGCGATGTTGCCGCCGGCGGTGACGTTCAGGTCAAGCCCTTCGGCCGCGTCCTGGTACACGACGGCGAGTTCGTCGACCCGAAGCGCCCGGCGTTCCGATGGGCTCATCGTGAGGAGGTCGGAGGTTGAACCATCGCGACGCTGCATCCACACCGACCCGGCGCTTGCCGAGTGGTCACCGGCGATCGCGCGCATGACGGTGGACTTGCCAGAACCTGACTCGCCGATCACACCGAACGCCTCGCCGGATGCGACGTCGAAGCTCACGTCCCATGCAGCCACGACCGAACTGCCGTCGGGGCTCTTCTCCGAACCGGCGTCTGGACCGGTCTGAGCGACGGCTGCCGGGTCTTGCGAGCCGAAGATCTTGCCGAGCTGCTCAACGCGCAGCACCGTGGGACGCATGGGCGACGCACCGATCATGCGTCGCCGTCCGTTGCTCGGCGGCGACGACACCATGAGGTGTCGCTACAGATCCATCGACCATCTTCAGCGCCACCAACGGACGGTGGGACCTCGATGAGATACGCCTCCGTGGCACCGCAGAGCGCGCATCGTGCTCCCGCTGTTCGTTCCACTTCGAACGGGACGTCGTCGAAGGTCAGCGGCTCGACATCGGTGTCGGGTGGAATCGCGTAGATCTTCCGTTCACGCCCGGCTCCGAAGAGGGAGAGAAATGGTGCATGGTGAAGACGAGGAACGTCCCATCTGGGGATCGGGGTGGTGGCAATCACGTATCGGCCGCCGACCAAACATGGGTACCCCGTGCTCTTGGTGATCACACCATTGCGGACCTTGTCCTCGTACAGGCTGACCCACATGCGGGAGTAGTCGGCTTCGGCGTGCATTCGCCCAAGCTCGGCGATGTTGCGTTCGACGCCGCGAAGCGGCTCAGGCACGGGGACCTGAAGGACGAGTGTCTGGTGTTCGTCCAGCTCATCTTCCGGGATCCGGTGACGCGTCTGCACGACGGTCGCCTCGTCGACTTCGGTGGTCTCTGTGGCTCCAGTGGTCTCGGTCACGAGGCGGCGCAGGTTGACCGCGTTTACCCCCTCGTCGTCACCCTGGTCGATGACTTTGACGACGTCATCGGCGCCAACGAGTGCGAGGGTGATCTGGAGCCCGCCGGAGCCCCACCCGCGTGCGACTGGCATCTCCCGCGATCCGAACGGCACCTGATACCCCGGGACGCAGACCGCTGTGAGAATCGCCCGGCGGAGCTCGCGTTTGGCGTGCTCATCAAGAATTCCGACATCCCCGGGCGACTCGAGCAGGCTGTCGAGTCGCGACTCGGCAGCCGCGTCCAACCGATCGATTGATTCCGACAGCGTCGCACTCATGCGCAGTCTCCTTCTCGAGGGTCGGCGGGCACCGGCGCACCATCGACAGCGGTGTCGGATCGGCCTGCAGCGCGCATCGCCATCTTCCGGTCGACCATCGACCGGAACGTGACGTAGTGCGGCAGTTTGAGGTGCTCCAAGAAGCCCGAAGCGTCGAGGCCGTCGGTGGTCATCAGGATCGACTGTTCGAGTTCTGATCCACCGTTGCCTCCTCCCCCATCTCGGTGACACGCGATATCGAGGTTCGCCATGGCGATCGCCTTCTTCTCGTTGTGGCCGAAGCACAGCCCGTATCCGGCGTCGAAGCGCGTGCGGTCTTCGTCGGCGCCGTCGAGGTCCTCGATCGCTTCGACCTCGGTCGCGCGGACGACGCCGATGTCGACCGGCCCTCCCGTGTGCGGGTGTGTGACGGTGACTGGAAGCTCGGCGTGTCGGACTTCACCCAGCGTCACCTCGTGGATGTAGCCGTCGGGGCCGAGGATGTTCCGGTACCAGAGGTTGACGAGCGCACCGGTCTCGGCGCGAGCCATCGTGGCGAGCACCGCTGAGCGGAGCGCAGGCGGTCGCACCGCTGCCCGCGTGATGTCGACCGGTTTCGGATCGTCGGTTCGACGTCGGTCGACGAGCAGATCCATATCGCGGAGGACCTCGAGAAGCCGACGATGGCGGCGGTCCCCGAGACCAACGCTCGCCGACGATGCCGAGCCAGCCGTGTCCGTCGCATTCGAGACGACATCGCCGTCCGCGTCGAACGTCGACTCCATCACACGCTTCTCGGCGCGCTCTCGGGCGAGGTCATCGTCCGTACGATCGAGCAACCGGCCGGTGTAGTCGGTGGTGCGCCCGAGGAGCTGCGGACCCGGAGGATTGCGGAACGCAGGAACGATGCGGCGAAGGACCTTCGCGTCGTCCATGTCGACGGGGTGCGAATACGAGAAGCGCGGGAGCGTTGCCCGGTACGACCGAAGCAGGTGTGACGCTTCGACGGTGTCGCCTTCGGCTTGCTGCAGGGCGCGTGCCGCGAGCCGCGGGTCCCAGAGTCCACCCTCACCCATGACCCGATCGACAGCAAGGCGCTGCCGGTCGATGAGCTGGTCGAGCCCGAGCCAGGGACTGTCGGCGAGGTCGCGGGCGTCGCGAACGAGATCTTCTGCAGCGGCGATGGCGTCGAGGCCACCCCGCGCGGCGGCGTATCCCATCAGCGCGCTCCTTCGTCGAGGGCAACGTCGTGTTTCCCGCCCGGAGAGAATGCAAGCGTCACCTGCGAACTGCGCGGAACACCGACCACGGTTCCGCTCTGGTCGAGGAACCAGACGTCGATCCCGATCGGGAACGAACGGTTCGCCGCTGCGACTGCTGCGATGACTTCGGGGGCAACGCCGACAACCTCCAGCCATCGTGGCGTCGGTGCCCCGGGGCCTACGACGGCGAATCGAGTGGTCGCGACGTCGGTGGCTTCGTGGTTGCCAGCCACAACGCCTCGCATGGTGGACACCGACCGACATGCGACGAACAGGCGCGCACTCGACTCGGGCGCCTCGGCGTCACCGGTTCGCAGCACACCGACCTCCTGTGGCGTCGGTGCCCGCCGAGCGATGACAACATCTGCATCACGCAGCGACCCAGCGGGCCGTGCATCGGTCGCAGCGGAGATGAGAGGCGTCCAGCGACCGAGGGCATCACCGTCGTCGTCGCCGAGCACGATGAATCGGTGATCGAGATCGATGAGGGCGAGGACCGCGAGCATCGGGCCCGGCAGCTTCTTCGCGAGGTCCTCGCGCAGGGCGACGGGCTTGCCGGGCCGAGCGGCCGCATCGAGCAACACCCGAAACACGGCCAGCGAATCTTCACCATCGAGTCGGGCGGCAGCAAGATCCGCTGCCGCGGTCCCAGAACGTGCGACCGGCACCATCAGTCGAGCTCCTCGAACTCGACGATGGTCGGTCGAAGGGTCGTCGCAAGGTCGGCTTCACTGCGTTCGATACTGCGGGCGGTTTCGGCACAGAGACGTTCGACGTCAGCGGCGATCTCCCCACCGCTCTGCGCAGCGGCATCGCAAATCGCTGCGGCCAGCGTCGCGACGCGATCAGTTCCCTGGCGAATGCTCCAGCCGCGATGGCCGGCGAGTTCGACGTCCGCTCGAGTCACGACCACCTCCCCAAGATGAAACCGCTCACGCACGATCGGCTCGCGAACCTGCATCATCACGATCCCGGTCTCCGGCGGAGTCACGATGACCGGCTCGCCCAGAAGCCGCAGGCAGTGCTCGGCGAGTTCCCGAACGGCCACGTCTTCAGCCTCGGCGAGAAGTTCCGTTCGGCGTTCGGTTTGAGCCGCTTCCGTGATGGTCTGTGAAGTCACGTTCTCAATGTGGCATGACCAGGTTGTCTAGACAAGTCGATCACGCAACGACCAGGTGAAGCCTGACTGAACACTGAATGCCAGAGACTGACAGCGAGTCTCCCCCACCTAGCGTTCAGGCTCATGCTGATCTCCGAAGCAGGACTGTCGGACTGGAGCCGGGACGGGTGGCTCGTGGTCGACGACGCCATCGACGACACCGCGTTGAAGATGTTGCGTACCGCCACCGATGAGCTCGCGTCATGGGCAGCAAGCGGCGGGCCCGGCCTCCACCACTTCGAGCAGACCGCAACCGGCCCAGCACTCGCACGGTCCGAGCGCTTTGCCGACGTGCACGACCAACTCGGTCCATTCGTGCGGTCAGGCATCGCGCCCGACGTCGTCGCCGCAGTTCTCGGAGAACCCGCAGTGCTGTTCAAGGAGAAGGTGAACTACAAGCTCCCGGGCGGCGCCGGGTTTGCGCCCCACCAGGACGCTGCCGCATACCGCTTCGTCGACCACCACATCTCGGTGATGGTCCCCCTCGACCCAGCGACAATCGACAACGGATGCCTCTGGTTCGCTCGAGGCCACCAGGACGGCAGGTTAACGACCGACGACCGCGGCAGGTTGACGGATGACATCGTCGCTTCGCTCGACTGGCAGCCGGTCGAGGCGGAGCCGGGTCAACTGGTTGCGTTCGACTCCTATGCGCCACATCGCAGCGAGAGCAACCACACCCAGATTCCACGACGCGGGCTGTACCTCACCTACAACGCAGCACGGAAGGGATCCTTCCGCGACCGCTACTACGCAGACAAAGCCGCTGAGTTCGCTGCAGCCGGCCGCACGTTCGCCAGCGGCACCGTACGGATCAGCATCAGCGACGACTTCCTCGGTCAACCGGTCGACGGCTGAGCGAGCCCCGAGTGCCCTACGCGAACTAAATGTACGTACATGACGACTCGCGCGTCGTCTTCGGCCGTACGCTGCGTCCCATGACAGCTACTCGATCGCTGCTCGCTACCGCTCTCGCCGCCTCACTCGGCGTTGCGGCCTGCGGCGGAAGCGACACGGACACCACACCCGTCGAAGCACCCGTCAGCGAGGCGGAAGCTTCGGACGACGACTCGACCGCAGGCACCGACGCCCAGGGAATCCGCGTCGCTGCACCCGAAGTGGCCGCTGCGACGATCGAGGACGCGCCCGAGGATCTCGTGATTCTCGACGTCCGCACGCAAGAGGAGTTCGACGAGGCCCACATCGACGGCGCGGTGATGCTCGACTTCTACCGAGATGACTTCGCCGAGGAACTCGCCCAGCTCGATCCGGACGTTCCGTACGTCCTCTACTGCCGCTCGGGCAACCGAAGCGGCAGCACGCGGGCACTCATGGACGAGCTTGGCTTCACCTCGGTCGAGGACGTCGACGGCGGCATCATCGGCTGGCTCGAGGCCGGCCTTCCCGTCGTCACGGGCTGACCGTTCGAAACACCCCGGCTTACGCCGGCTGGGACTGCTGCCAGGCCCCATATCCCCCAAGGATGTCCGAGACGTCGACGAAACCCGCCCGCCGCAGGACGCTCGCAGCGACCGAAGAGCGATACCCGCCGGCGCAGTAGACGACCGTCGGCGCTGCCGCATCGAGTTCATCGATGCGTTGGCGAAGTTGTCCCACCGGAATCGTCAGCGCGCCAGGGATCATGCCCTGCTGGACCTCGCCGGGGTTGCGAATGTCCACGAGCTGCACCTCGTCGAGGTCGCTGCGCCGTTCAGCGAACTCGATCGCAGACAACCGAGACGCCCGGGTGACGCGTTCGGGGTTGTTCGCCAGCATCATCAGTGGTGCTTGCAAGAAGCCGACGACGCGGTCGAACCCGATGCGAGCGAGCCGGTTCTTCGCCTCGCGTTCACTCCCATCGTCGACGATGAGCACGATGTCGACATCTGCCGGGATCACAGAACCGGCGAACTCGGCATATCGCCCGTTGAGGCCGACGTTGACGGATCCAGCGAGATGTCCACGAGCGAAGTCGTCGGGGTCCCGACCATCGACGATCATCGCTCCGGCGGAGACGAGCTGATCGAAGTCGTCGAGTGACAATGAGGTCGGGGTGGCATCCTCGTCGAGGAGCGGGCGGTCCTGACGGTTGAGCAGGGCGTCGTAGACGAAGTACTCGGGCGCAGGCGGCTGGCCTTCGGTGACGAGGTCGAAGAACGCCTCTTTGCTCTCGGCGAGCAGTGCGTAATTCGAGCTGCGCTGCTCACCGATCGTGGACCACGTGTCGGTCGACAGGTTCTTTCCGCAGGAGCTTCCCGCTCCGTGGGCCGGATACACGCGGGTCGCGTCGGGCAAGGTCAACAGCTGTTCGTGGAGACTCGCATACAGCTGGTTCGCGAGCTGTTCGCGCGTGTACCCGATCGACGACAACAGGTCCGGTCGACCGACGTCGCCGATGAACAGCGTGTCACCGGTCAGCACAGCGTGCGGTTCGACATCATCCGGTCGCTCCCAGACGACGATGCTCATCGACTCAGGCGTGTGACCCGGAGTGTGTCGAATCTCGAGCGTGACCTCGCCGAGCACGATCCGTTCGCCGTCGGCGAGCTTGCGCGACTCGAACTCCGTCTCGGCGACCGCCGAGAATGCGATCTCGGCACCGGTCGCCGCGGCCAACTCCAAGTGACCCGACAGGAAGTCGGCATGGAAGTGCGTCTCGAGCACCATGTCGATCGAGAGCCCCGCATCCGACGCATCCCGCACGTATTCATCGATGTCACGACGCGGATCGACGACGACGGCTCGTCCGGTCGACTCGTCACCGATGAGGTACGAGGCCTGGGACAGGCACTCGAGGTAGTACTGGGTGAAGATCATGAGCTCTGCTCCTCGTTGTACGCAAGCATGCCACCCTCGAGGTTGACGACGTCGACGAATCCCGATCGGGTCAAGAAGTCGGCGGCCTGGGCGCTGCGGCCGCCACTACGACACAACAGCACGGTGCGCCGCGCCGGCTCGAGCTCACCGATGCGTTTGACGAGCTGGTCGAGGGGAATGTTGACGGAACCGTCGAGCGTGCCAGCGGCGACTTCGTCGGGTTGACGGACGTCGATGAGCTGCGTCGCTCCATCGACCACGGTTCGGTAGTCGGTGATGGGGACATCTCGGTGCGCCATGATCAGCTCTCCATCCGCATCTCGCGCAGCACGCTGTCGATATCGCATCCCCGACCTTTGTTGTAGGGCAGCCGACCGAGAGCATTTGCCATCGCGCACGTATTGCTCAGCGCCGAGAACGTGAGTCCCGTTGCCACCACACCCGAGATCCACTTCGCCTTCGGTGCGACGACGGAACCGAGAATTCCAGCGAGGGAGATCGAACCCGCGACGAGGCGGACCTGGCGGTCCATGGCCCACGTGTTGGATTCCCCACGCGTGACGTCACCGCCGATTGCGAGCCACGCATCGAGACCGCCGTCGAGAACGTGAAGTCGTTGCTTTCCAGCACCCAAGAGCTTCGAGTGGGCCTGGTCGGAGCGGGCACCGGACTTGCACACCAGCACGACTGGGTGGTCGAGGTCGCCCAGGTCGCGTGCGTGCTCTGCGAGCGTTGCGAGCGGCACGTTGTACGAGCCGGGGATGTGGCCGCTGTCGAACTCGCCGCCGGTCCTCACGTCGAGCACGCGGAGGCGCGAGTCCTCGTCGATCAGCTGGCGGAGCTGCATTGCGTCGATGACGTCGGTGTGGGGTTCAGCGACGGGGCCGGGCCCGGATTTTTCGAGGGTGTTGTTCATGTTCTTCCTTCGGGTGGTTCGTGATCAATGAGACAGCCTCGGTCATGCCCAGAGCACGGTCGAGGTTGCGGTGTAAATCGCCACGACGCCCAGCATGAGGGCGAATGCGTGGGTGAGGCGGGCGGTCTCCACACCGCTTGCCAGGTGGGTGCCGGCGGCGACTCCGATGGTCACCGTGGCGAGAAAGGGGCCGACGAGGGCCCAGTCGACGTCGACGTCGCCGCCGCGCATGGCGAGAGCGATCGCGGCGTTGATGGCGATCACGACGAGCGAGGTGCCGATCGCCTGCCGGGTCGGGAACTTCAGCAACAGCGTCAGCGCCGGGACGACGGCGAATCCCCCGCCGACACCGAAGAGACCGGTGAGGAGGCCCACACCGGTGGCTGCACCTGCGAGCTTCGCCATGCCTGAGACGGAAAGATCAACCGAGACCTTCGACCCGATCCGCTCCTTCACGGCGAGTCGCCCGGCCTCGCCACCCTCACGCTCGGCCTGACGCAGGCTCGGCACCTGAGGCGAACGGTCGGCGCTGCGCATCATCCGGAAGGCAACGAAGGCGATCAACGCGGAGAACGCCAGGAGGAGGAGTTGCTCGTCGAGCGACCGGTTGACAACGAGCCCGATGCGCGAGCCGACGATGCCTGCTGCACCGAAGGCGACCCCCGCACCGAGGCGGACGTTGCCGTTGCGGAAGTGATGCAGCACACCGAACGCGGATGCGACACCCACGACCATCAGCGAGACGGTCGTTGCATCCTGGGCCTGGAGTCCCGCGACAAAAACCAGCACGGGAACCGCCAGCGTCGAGCCTCCCCCGCCGAGTGCTCCGAGCGATAGCCCGACGAGCAGACCGAGCGCAACGGCGAGCATTTCACCGGCCATGTTGCCCCGCCGATGACTCCGAAGTGATGTGTTGTTGCAGCGGTCGCATGAGAATCAACAATGACCGTACAATATGTACGTACATTTCACAACGGCACTCGCCGGAAGGCCTTCTAGAGTTGTGGTGTCCGGACGAGCAGTCGCCCGACACCGATCTCCGAGGAGCGCAGTGACACTCGACCGCAACAGCCAAATGCCGCTGTGGGCACAACTCGAAACCGCGTTGAAGACGCGCCTCGACACCGGCGAGTTCGATGACCGCTTCCCCACTGATGCAGAACTCGTCGAGGAGTACGGAGTCAGCCGCCACACCGTCCGTGAAGCAATTCGGCACCTCAACTCCTCGGGCATCCTGCGCCGAGAACGAGGTCGGGGAACGGTCATCAACCGCAGCGAATTCGAACAACCGCTCGGCGCGCTCTACAGCCTGTTCCGATCCGTCGAGTCGTCCGGGGCAACACAACGCAGCCTCGTCCTCGGCCTGGGCGAGGACATGGACCCGGTGATCGCGGAGCGACTCGGCCTGGCCTCAGACGCACCACTGTTCTCCCTCGAACGGATTCGCTTCGCCGACGAGACACCACTCGCGCTCGACCGCTCATGGCTCTCGATGGAACTCGCTGGCGATCTGCTCTCCAGCGACTTCGAGCACACTGCGCTGTACGACGAACTCGCCCGAAAGTGCGGCACACGCCCAGACGCCGGGTGGGAACGAATCGCCCCGATCATGCCCACGCCCGAGCAGCGCAAGACACTGACGATGCGGCGAGGCGAGGCTGCGTTCTCTCTCGAACGTCTGGGCACAGCGAACGGGTTGCCGATCGAGTGGCGCACCACGCTCATCCGCGGCGACCGCTACCGGTTCGTTTCGAACTTCACCGCGGGCACGGCGCCGTCGATGACCGCCACCGAACCGGACTGACGTATCGACGAAAGCTACATCTCGACGAGAATCTCGTTGATCGACACTTCTGGGGGTCCGGTGAACTCGGTGGCGAACCTGGCCATCGTGGATTGGAACTCGTCGTCGGCCCTGAGCTTCTCGTAGGACTGGGCGTCGCGCCATCGAGCGATCACCGTTACCTCATGGTGTTCGCGATTCGCCGTGAACCACGCACCAAGCCAGTCAGCATGGCTCGCCACCAGTTCTCGGTTGGTCTCATCGAACAACTT
>CALIOL010000356.1 GCA_938044705.1 uncultured Ilumatobacter sp.
ACGTCACGGAACGCTAGTGCGAGCGGACCGCTGTCCGAGGGCAATACGGGTTTGTGCCAAACACAAACCCCGTATTGGCTAGCCCTTTTCGTGGAAGGCGACGCCGATCGTGCCGCGCCCGCCGTGGGTGCCGATGACCGGACCGATCTCGCCGACGAGGATCTCACCGTCGTAGTGCGGTCGGAGCATGTCGACGAACACGTCGACGTCGGAACAGTCGGCATGCAGCACGGCGAGGTTCTCGACCCGGTCGCCGTAGCCCTTGAACCGTTCCACCAGATGTGCGAGCGCTTTCGAGCGCGTGCGCTGCTTCCCGGCCTCGCCGACCACGCCACCGGTGACGTCGATGATCGGCTTGATCGACAGCGCCGTGGCGAGGAACGCTTTCGCGCCGCCGATGCGGCCGCCCTTCTTCAAGTTGTCGAGCGTGTCGAGTGCTGCGAAGACGCGGGTCCGTCCAGCAAGATCCTCGGCAAGGGCCGCAACGTCGTCGATCGACGCGCCTTCCGCTGCCGCCTTGGCGCATGCGATCGCGATCGTGCCGATGCCCATCGTGACCGTTCGTGAGTCCACGATGCGGATGTCGACCTCGACGCCGTCCTCTGCGGCCAACGACTTCGCTGCGAGTTCTGCGCTCTGGATCGTGGCGGACAACGCGCCGGACAGCGAGACGACGACGATGCCGGTCGCGCCGTCGGCGACGAGCTGGCGGAACACGGTCTCGAACTGTCCGGGCGCGGGTGCTGCGGTCTCGGGCAGCGTCGACATGTTCACGCATCGATTCCAGAATTCGGCGACGCTGAGCTGCTCGCGATCGATCAGTTCTTCATCACCGAATCGGATGCTGAGCGGGACGATCTCGATGTTCATGTCGTCCGCGACCTCCGCAGGGAGGTCGCAGGCGCTGTCGGTGACGATGCGTACGTTGCTCACGGGGAAGAGAGGTTACTCAGCGGGCGCAGGATCGGGACCAGATGCCGGGTGCGCCTGCTCAGCGCTGTCGCTCTCTCGTGCCCGTCGCTTGGAGAGCCAGCTCGTGATCCACCAGCTGGCGAGCATCAGCACGAGCCCAACGGTCAACACCTGCCCGAGCCCGGTGAGCGAGTTCACGCGAGAGGTCAGGCGGACGGGTTCGATCAGTGGACGCTCGTCCTGGGGTGTCAGGATCTCGACTGTCACCGCCGAGGTGCCGTTCGACCGGGCCACAACGGGAACCCGGACCTCGGTCGTGGTGGCTGCGTCGAGCGTGAGCTCCATGTCTCCGTCGGGGAACGACAGGCGCGACGAGCTGAGTCGCAACTTGATGATGAGTGGCTCATCGAGGGTGTTCTCGATGTTGAGTTCGATCTCTTGGGCTTCGCGACCCGTGAGCGTGAAGGTGAACGGGTCGGGAGGAACCACACCGCTCCGCAGACGAGCGAACTCAGCACTGAGCTCGTCGAGTTGGGCGAACACGGTGTCGTCGCTGAACGCGGTCGACACGAAGCTGTCGAGGCGTCGCGACCACTCGGCTCGGCGTTCTTCGCCGTCGGTGAGCATCGATGCGGTGTCGTCGAGGTCGGCCTGAACCAGCGCGATGCGATCGAGCCGAGCTTGCAGAGACGGTCCCGCGGTGTCTGGCAGCGCGGCTCCCGCAGGTTGATCCTGAGTGTCGGTCAGCGACGCCAGCACGCTTGCATTGGCAAAGCGGACGGCGTCGGTACTCGCGGCGAACGTTTCGAGTGCGACGATCAGCGATGGGTCGAACGCTCCGAGTCCGGGAGCTGCGATGAGCTTGCTCAGGCGATCCTGTCGTTCGGAGAATGGCGCGGCGTACTGCTCGAGGCGCCAGGTGGCGACGGTCTCGAGTGCCCATTCCGTTGGTGACTGCTCGGTCAGGATCTGGGTGGTTCGTTCTGTTTCGAAGGCGCTGCCGAATTCCTCGTCGATGATCAGGATCGGGATGGTCGAACCGTCGGGAAGGTCGATCTCCACGAATTGGTCCAGGTCCGGCAGCGCGTCGACATCATCGTCCGCAGCGTCGGGTGGATCGATGTTCAGCACGGTGGCCCGGTAGACGTCGATCGGCATGGCGAGGTAGCGGACGCCGAGGATGCGCAGCACCTGCGCCCCTTCGGCGCTGAGTGGGTCGCTCGCCAACCACACGTCACGCGTCGGCACGACGCCAAGCAGCGCGCGGATGTCGTCTTCGCCGGCCCGGAGTTGACGCTCGAAGGCGTCGACGCGGTCGACGGCTGCGGCCGACGAGACGTCGAACGGTGTCGACGGCGCGGCGAGGACCTCTTCGTTCTCCAAGATCGTTGCTGCGTCGCCTCGCAACTCACCGCCGAGGTCAGCCGCTGTGGCCACGCTCGGCGGGATGTCGAAGGTGATCGTGGCGTCGATGTCGGCAGCGACATCCAACAGCTCGTCGAGTAGGTCGACCGCGTCCGCCAACTCATCGTCGGGAGCGGTCGGGCCGGGATCGTCGATTGCCGCCATGAGGGAGACGTCGATCGTGGGTGGCCCAGAGGTACTGCTCGAGCGACGTTCGACGACGGTGCCGTGGCGTGCGACCTGCTGGTCGTTCACCACGAGGTTGACGATGATCGGGTGGATGCCGTCGGTCTCGAACTGCAGGCGTTCGGCGACGCTCGGAGCGACGTCGGTCGGCACGTTGATGCGAAGCGTTGCCACGTTGTCGTCTTCGACGTCGATCATCGACCTGGCGTCGACGAACTCGACGCCGTCGAATGCCTCGTCGTTGGGGTAGACGCGCGAGCTGGGGTCGGGCCCGAGGAGTGGAGCGAGGTCACCGGTGTCCTCGATCGCCGTGTAGTTCAGAACCTGGACCTTCACGGGAACGGGTGGCGGTGCCGTCGTCGTCGGGGCGGGTTCGGTCGTCGCGGGTTGCGGTTCGGTCGTCGTCGCCGTGGTGACGGCAGGGTCCGATCCCGGGACCGTCGATGGCGCCACGGTGGTCGTGGTGGTCGTCGTGGTGGTGGTGGTCGTGGTGGTCGTGGTCGGCGGTGTGAGGTCAGCGACCGTGGCGAGGTCACCGGTGACCCGATACGTCAACTCGATGTCGCCGTTGCGAGCGAGGTCGAAGGTCTGATCGATCAGTTCGAGCTCCACCGTTCCGGACGGCACGAACGGAGGTTCGGACGATGGTGGTCCGCCATCGTCTTGTGCGAGTGCGGTCGAGGCGATCGTCGTCACGCCAAAGAAGGAGGCGGCCACGAGCACGGCGGCGATGCTGCGGCTCATCGTGACCGAGCGAATTCCATGACGACGAGTTCGTCCCGAAGTCGATCGAAACCGGCGCCCAGATACAGGCCGAGGGCCGCATGGTTCTCGATGCCGGTGTTGACCATCGCTCGCTGCGCACCGCGCCGGACGAGCCAGTCGAGGGCGTCGTCGACGAGGAGGCGAGCAGCACCGAGACGCTGTGCTGCGGGATGCACGGCGAGGCGCTGGAGGTAGCCCTGCCGGCCGGCACAGCCGGTGATCGCGAACCCGATCGGCTCACTGCGCCGTCGCCCAGCCTGGTCGCGGCGCCTCGATGTGTGAGCGACGATCCGACGCCTCGACTGTGGCGTCGCAGTCGCGATCTCCTCGAGCGATGCAGCGTCGTGTTGCCATCCGGCGGGGAAACACGCTTCGTCGATCGCTGCGGCTGCCTCGAGGTCTCGAGGTCGAAGCCGTTTGGTCACGAGTCCGACTGGGGGAGTGACGTGGACACGATCGTGGAGTGCGCGCTCGAGCAGCGCGAGCCGATCCGCTTCGACGAAACCGGCGCTTCGAAACGCTTCGGCGGAAGCAGGGAACAGCGCGCCGGTTCTGATTCGGGCGAACGTGCTCGTTTCGAAGGCCGTGCGAACCCAGGTTTCGATGGCCTCACGGGTCGGCTCCATGTGGACGTCGAGCAGCACGAGGTGGGCGATCGTTGGATCGAGCGGCCAGGAGCGAACTTGTGCGCGGGCAGTCGGGTTCAGGATCGACTGGCGCACTTCGCCGAAGATACTGCCTGGCCGTCTCGGCGGAGAGGCACGTGGTTGCTGGTTGCGAGACGAAACGTCACCCGCCGAACCGGTCGACGCCCAATACGCTCCCAGGAATGATTCCCGAACGATTCGCTCCTGTGTTGCGCGAACTCGCGCCGCTGGCCGACCGTTTTCGGGCGAACGGTCACCGTCTGTACCTCGTCGGCGGCACGGTTCGCGACCTGCTCGTCGCCGACGGCAAGACCGACTTCGACCTCGACCTCACGACCGACGCTCGCCCGCCCGAGATCAAGGCGTGTCTCGAAGGTTGGGCGGACGCGATCTGGACCCAAGGCGAGAAGTTCGGCACGATCGGTGCCAACAAGGTCAACGCAGAGACCGGAGAGACGCGTCCCTACGAGATCACGACCTTTCGGGCCGAGGCCTACACCGATGACTCGCGCAAACCGGTGGTGGTGTTCGCCGACGAGATCGACGCCGACCTGTCGCGACGTGACTTCACGGTCAATGCCATGGCGTTGGAACTGACCGGCGAGGGGGACACACCTGAATTGGTCGACCCGTTCGATGGTGCCATCGATCTGCTGCAACGCGTGTTGCGGACTCCACTCGGGCCGGAAATCAGTTTCAGTGATGATCCGTTGCGTATGTTGCGTGCCGCGCGATTCATCGCCCGGTACCAGTTCGAGCCGACCGAGCAGCTGGTCGCGGCGTGCAAGGAAATGGCATCGCGACTCGAGATCGTGTCAGCCGAGCGGATCCGAGATGAGCTCGACAAGCTGATCGTGGTCGACCACCCGGCGGCGGGTCTGTGGTTTCTGGTCGACACCGGCCTCGCCGATCAGTTCTTGCCCGAGTTGCCGAACATGAGCCTCGAGAACGACCCGATCCATCGGCACAAAGACGTACTCACCCACTCGATCGCGGTGGTCGAGAACGTGCGACCACTCCATGAGTGGGACGACATCGCCACCGGTGATCGTGAAGCGTTCGACTATCGCCTGACTCGTCTCGCGGCGCTGTTCCACGATGTCGGCAAGCCGAAGACCCGCGGCTATCAGCCCGGCAAGGGCACCACGTTTCACCACCACGATGCGGTTGGGGCGCGCATGACCAAGAAGCGCATGGCCGCATTGCGCTACTCGAACGACGACGTCCGCGACGTCACCGAACTCGTTGCGCTCCACCTGCGCTTTCACACGTATTCGATGGGATGGTCGGACTCCGCGGTGCGCCGGTACGTGCGAGACGCTGGCGATCTGTTGCAAGAACTCAACGTGTTGACGCGGTGCGACTGCACGACGCGCAACGCGAAGAAGGCCGCGCGCTTGTCGCGACGGATGGACGAGCTCGAGGTTCGGATCAAGGAACTGGCCGAGGCCGAGGAGCTCGCGTCGCTGCGCCCGGAACTGGATGGCAACGCGGTCATCGAGCATCTGGGCATCGATCCGGGTCGAGAAGTCGGCGAGGCCATGAAGTTCCTGATGGAGATCCGCCTCGAAGAAGGTCTCATCGGCGACACCGAGATCCGCAAGCGCCTCGACGCCTGGCACGCGGCGCGAAGCTGAGCGCTTCCGGGAAGCTGAGCGGCTCCAGGCAGGTTGCTGGAGTCTGAAACGCCGAGCTCGCGGTGTTGCGGCGTCATGTGTCGTTCGATGCGTCACCTATCCGCGTTCACCGACGCTCGTCGTCGTACTGTCTGCGCGTGAGTTCGGGAGGAATCGTGGTGCTGGTGGCGGTCTGCGCAGGCATTGCCGCGTTGGTCACGGCGCTTGGAATCTGGCGTGGCCGTCGTTTGCGAAGCTCGGTCGGCGTGCTCAACGACGACATCGATCGTGCCCGTCGCGTGCTCGACGGACTCCCCGATGCGGTGTTCAGCCTGGACGCACGCGGAACCATCCTGTCCGCCAACGAACGTGCCGCACGATTGACCGGCCGTTCCATCGACGAGCTGCTCGGACGGTCGTTCATCGGTTTCGTGTCCGCCGACGACCGTGACGACATCACCGATCGCTGGAAGCGTCTTCGCCTCGATGTCAACGGGTCGCCCGAAGGTCCGCAGTCGACGAGTGCCGTGTTCGAGCTGATCGCTCGCGATGGCGGTTCCAATCTGGTCGAAGCGTCGTTGCACCCGATCGGCGACGAGGTGCCGGGCACCGTCGTGATCTTGCGTGACGTCAGTGGCCGCGAACGCACCTCCGAGGCGTTGGAGGCGGCTCGCCGTCGCTTTCAGCAGGCATTCCACTCCGCTCCGACCGGTATGGCGCTGGTGCGTCTCTCCGACAACCGCATCGTCGACGCGAACGACTCGTTGGCACGGATGCTGGATCATTCCCGGGAGTACCTCGTCGGGCGTTCCATTCGCGAGATCACCCATCCGGACGACCTTCGCATCTCGGCTGCAGAACGCGCACGGATCGAACTCGGCATCGACAGCACCTATCGAATCGAGCAGCGCTACCTGCGACGCGATGGCGAATTCGTCTGGGCGAAGACGCAGGTCGCAGTGACCGAAGAAGACGGCGTTCCACTCGCCATCACTCATATCGAAGACATCAGCGAACAACGTCGCGCGGCTGAACGGCTGTCGCATGCCGCAACCCACGACTCGCTCACGGAGCTGCCGAACCGTGCGTCGATCCTCGCGCGGATCGACGAGCTCTTGACCGTTGCGGAGCCCGACGAAGTTGCCGTGCTGTTCATCGACCTCGACAACTTCAAGCTCGTGAACGACAGCCTCGGCCATGCCGTCGGCGACGAGTTGCTCCGCCATGTCGCGGCGCGCTTCCGCTCGGTGATGCGTCAGGGCGACGAACTCGCGCGTTTCGGCGGTGACGAGTTCGTCGTGTTCGTGAACGGCGTGACACAGCAGAGCGACAACTCGACCGGCGAGATCCGAGTTGGGCCACTCGACCCGGCCAAGGTCGCCGAGCGTTTGCGGCGCTCATTGCACGACTCCGTAGAGATCGACGGCCACGAGCTCGTCGTGAGTGCGTCGATCGGGTTCGCGACGAATTCGCAGCGAGGCGTCGTCGCCTCCGAGCTCCTGCGCGAAGCCGACGCAGCGATGTACCGGGCGAAAGCGGCCGGACGCGACCGTGTCGCACGGTTCGATGTCGGGGATCTCCTGACACAGCGTGACGGAGCGAGCTCCCCGCTACGGGTGACCAGCGATCTCCGGAGGGCGCTCGCCGGCGAGGAGATCGTCCCGTACTTCCAGCCGATCGTGGACTTGACGACGGGTGACTTCACGAAGTTCGAGGTGCTCGTGCGATGGCGGCACCCAGATCGAGGACTGTTGACGCCCGACGAGTTCTTGCCGATTGCGGAGAAGGCCGGGATGATGGGCGAGATCGGCGAGCGGATGTTGCGCGATGCACTTGCACAACTCGCTGCATGGCGAGCCAAGGACCATCCGTTCGGGCGCTGTGCGCTGGCGATCAACCTCGATGCCCAACAGCTCGGGGATCCACAGTTGTTGCCGTTCGTCGAAGAAGCGCTCGGCATGAGTGGCATCGAGGCGGATGCGCTCTGGTTCGAGATCACCGAGACCGCGCTGCTCACCGACGTGGCGGCGGCGACCGTTGCACTGCGCGACCTGCGGGGCCTCGGGGTGCATCTGGCTGTCGATGACTTCGGGACCGGCTACTCCTCGCTCACGTACCTGAAGAAGTTCCCGGTCGAGGCGATCAAGATCGACCGAACCTTCGTCAACGGCCTCGGCATCGAGGTCGATGACTCGTCGATCGTGGACGCGGTGATTCGGCTCGGCCACTCGCTGGGTCTCGGCGTGATCGCCGAAGGCGTCGAAACGCCGCTGCAGCTGTCGAAGCTGCGCGAACTCGGCGCAGACAGCGGGCAGGGCTACCTGTTCAGTAGACCCGTGCCCGCCACCATGCTCGACGCCCGAGTTGGCGTCGACGTGCCGTTCTGACGGGTCGCGTCAGCCGGAGATCTCGCAGGTTTCCATGCCAGCGAAGAACTCCATCTCGAAGGCGTCCCCGTACTGCTCTTCGAGTTCGATGCCGGCGTCGCCCATGAACGACGAGGCGAGCAAGTTGGTGAGCGGTTCGTCGGAGATCTCACCAGCGAGGCACTCGGCGGCGTCGGTGTCGTCGGTGCCTGCGAAGTCGGCGGCGAGGGCGGTCTTGAAGCCGTCGCACTTGTACATCTCGCCGACCGCAGCGAGCGCGTCTTCTTCGTTGAGTGGGTTCTCGTCGAAGGATCCTTCGCCGATGTTGTCGACGTTGACGCCGTAGCCCTCCGCACCTTCGGCTCCGCCGATGCCGGAGATGAACCCGTTTGCGAGGCATTCGGTCGAGAGTGTGGTCGGGAAGGACTCGTCTTCGGCCCAGATCGCAGCGAGCTCCTCGGCGAGTTCTTCGTCTTCTCCCGAGAGTTCGGCGGCGCCGTCGCTGCCACCGCATGCGGCGAGTGCGAGTGTGCCGACCACGAACATGGGCGCGATCCGAGTGAGCTTCTTCATAGGGGGTCTCCTGGTTGAACGAGTCGCGATGACGCCATTCGCCATCGAGGGACCCGATCGTCGCAAAGCACCGTCAACTGTTCGTGAACGGTGGAGACGAGTGTGCTCAGCTGCCTTCTTTTCGGGCTCGAAGCACGAGTGCGGTGGGGACGGGCTGCGTCGGTCCGACACCGAGCTCTTTGACCTGATCCACCCGGAAGTTCGAGCGTTCGAGGGCGGTGAACCACTCGCCGATCGTGCGGCCGGCGGTGCCGTAGGGCTTCGTCGCTTCGACCGCGAGAAACGGGTGCGGCATCGAGATCACGAACGGCATCGACGGCTTCAGGACTCGGTGGACCTGTCGCAGGAGACGACCGAGGTCATCGACACCGACGATGCTCTGAGCAGCCACGACGACCTCGCACGAGGTCGACGCGATGTCCCCGAGGTCGGCGAGGTCCGCTTGGAGACACTGCACGGTGACCTCGGAGGTGTCGGCACGGTGCCGCATCTCGGCGATGGTGGTCGCATCAGGGTCGACCGCGATGGCTTTGCCTCCGGCGCGTGCGAACGCGATCGAGTTGAACCACGGTGAGATACCGAGTTCGACGGCGCGCTTGGCGCCGCTGACGTCGCCGCACAGCCGCAGTTCGGTCTCGTCTGCGATTCCGTCCCCGTAGGTGATGTTCGGTGCCATCTCTCCAGTGTGCCCGCTGTGAGGGAGCGACGCGGGGACAGCGGCGACTCTGCCTGTCGTGACGCGCAGCGATGAGGCGCATCGAGAGGCGCAGGCGAAGAGTCGCGGGTACCATCGCCGGTCATGGCATTCACGGCCGGCGCTCTCCGCGGGACCGATGGTGCGCGCGGCATCGTCGATCACCGCCTCGCGCGGCGGATGCTGATCAACGAAGTGCGCAAGGGGCGCGTTCCGATGGACACGGTGTGCGATGCGCACCCGGAGCTGATTCGTGCCGCACGCAATGTGGGCACCGAGACCCAGACCGAGTGTCCGATCTGTGAGCAGGCGAACCTGCGATTGATCACCTACGTGTTCGGTCATGGCATCGGTCCGCAGGGCAGGTGCGTGTCCACGGCCAAGGAGATGCGATCGCTGAACGCTCGCCCGGAGGACCTCAACGCATATGTGGTCGAGGCGTGCACCGAGTGTCGTTGGCATCATCTCTTGCGCGTGCTGCCGGTCGGCGGACGCGGCGGTACCCGCAAACAAGCACCTTCGTGACGACGGGGAGCCGCCGACGCCCGTCGTTCGCCCGTGCGGTGGAGACTGTCTCGTGAACATCTTTCGGGTCGGAGGTCTGGCGGTTGCGACTGCGTTGCTCGCCGTGTCGACGGCGTGCGCATCCAGCGCAGACGACGGCGAGCCCGTCGCCTCGGTCCCGACGCGGGCCAGCGATCCCGATACGGCGGCCGTTGCCGACACGGTGAACGGTGCCGACACCGTGAGCGAGGCCACGCCGACCACGGAGCCGCCGAATGAGACTGCGACGACCAAGCAGATCGTGACGCGTTCGGCAGACGCAGTCGGCGACGGGGTGACGCCCGACGGCGTCTCGTCGGTGCAGGCTCGCATCACGTCGATCGACGGCGAGGTCTGTGAGGTCTGTCTGTGGCTGGCAGATGACGACGTCACACGCCAGCGTGGCCTGATGGGTGTCACCGATCTGGGCGCGGCGGTCGGCATGGTGTTTCGCTGGGACGAACCTCGGACGGGGAACTTCTTCATGTTCCAGACGCCGACGCCGCTGTCGATCGCGTGGTTCGACGAGGCGGGGGCTCACGTGGGTCAGGCCGACATGGAGCCCTGTCTCGTGGAGAACTCAGCGGTGTGTGAGCGGTACACGGCTGACTCGCCGTACGTCCTCGCGGTCGAAGTGTTCGGTGGTCAGCTCGACGCCATCGGGATCGGACCGGGGTCCACGGTGGAACTCCTCGACCTGCCGTGCGCCTGAGACCCATCCCCGTCTGATCGTCGCGCTGCGGTGAGACTCGGCAGATGACGGATTCGTTCGCGGGCGACAAGAAGACGGGTCAGTCGATCCTCGGACCTTGGGAACGACGGTTCATCGATTGGGGAATCCCGAAGGTGCCGCGCCCGATCCTCAGCCATCACCTGACGATGGTCACGGTGTTGTGGTCCGCCGGCACCGTTCTCTTCGGTTGGCTCGCCGAGACCAACCTGATGTGGATGCACGCGATGTCCGCGATGGTCGTGGGCCAGTGGCTGACCGATTCCTTCGACGGGTCGCTGGGCAAATACCGCAAGCAAGGCCTGGTCAAGTGGGGTTTCTTCATGGACCACCTGCTTGACTTGGTCTTCGCCGGCTCGATCGTCATCGGGTACTGGTTCCTCGTCGAAGCCCGATGGCTGACGTTCTTGTTCCTGCTCCTGTTGTTGATCACGTGCGCGACCATGGCGGTGTCGTTCTTGTCGTTCGCCGCAACGAACCAATTCCAGATCGCCTACTACGGGATCGGACCGACGGAGATCCGGATCGGGTACGTCGCCTTGAACACGTTCGTGTTCTTCATCGGGACCGATGTGTTCAGCTGGGGCGTTCCGGTGATCGTCGCGTTGAATCTCGTTGCGTTCGTCGTCCTTGCCGCACAGACCAGCAAGAACCTCTGGAGGATCGACTACGAGGCGAACGTCGACGGGCAACCTCGGCCCTGAGACGTTCCCGTCGAACTGTGAAGTACCCACGCGCTTCGATGGCTTCCATGACGAATCGCGCAGATCCTCGGTGCCGTCCGCTCCGTTGGGCGCGCGATCACCGCGCGACCGATAGCGTGCTGGGGTCCATATTGGCCCTGCCCCCACGGGGGCTACTACTCGCAGGGGTCGCCCAGCGAGTTGGTATCCGAAGGGAGAAAAAACACGTATGAAGCGTGGATACGAATTGATGGTCATCATCGACGGCGACGTCGATGACCCCAAAGCCCAAGCCTGGATGAAGTCGGTCACCGACGGCGTCAAGAAGGCCGATGGTGAGCTGCACGGCAAGATCGATTGGTGGGGCAAGCGCCAGTTCGCTTACCCGATCAACAAGAAGCCGGCCGGCTACTACCTGGTCGCCGAAATCGTTGCGGGCCCCGGTGCTCTCGACGAACTCGAGCGCTCGCTCCGTCTCGCGGACGACGTCGTCCGCCACAAGCTCATCCGTCTTCCGGATGTCGAGGCTGAGCGCCGCGGCATGGCAGTGGCTGCGGCCTGACGGCTGCACTGACGAACACTCAGTACAAGGGGAATCAACATGGCACAGGACAACACCGTCACTCTGGTCGGGAACCTCACGAAGGATCCCGAACTGCGCTACACCACGGGGGGCCGTGGAGTTGCGAGTTTCGGACTCGCCGTCAACCGGCGTTGGCAACAGAACGGGGAATGGCAAGAGGCCGTCTCGTTCTTCAACGTCGTTGCATGGGCTGACCTCGGGGAGAACGCTGCGGCGTCGCTCACCAAGGGCACTCGTTGCATGGTCACCGGTCGTCTCGAGCAGCGCTCGTACGAAACCCGTGAAGGCGAGAAGCGCAACATCACCGAAGTGATCGCCGACGACCTCGGGCCCAGCCTTCGCTGGGCTCAGGCGCAGGTCGAGCGCATCAGCCGCGACGCGGCCGGTGGTGGAAGCGGCGGCGGAGGCGGTGGCGGCGGTGCCGCAGCTGCTCCGGATCCTGTCTACGGCGACGAAGAGCCGTTCTGATTCGCACCCCAGCGGTGTCGATTCCCTCATTTTGACCAGAACTTTCCAATAGGAACCCTCCGAGTTAGGAACTTGCCTCATGGCATCGAAGAAGAACAAGGCCCGCTCAGCGCGGGACGCGAACCCTCGCAAATTCAAGAAGAAGACCAGCATCCTCCTCATCGAGAAGGTCGAGTACGTCGACTACAAGGACGTCGATCTGCTCAGCCGCTTCATGAGCGACCGCGCGAAGATCAAGAACCGTCGCGTGGCCGGCAACGACCTGCAGCAGCAGCGTCTCGTGGCCAACGCTGTCAAGGTGGCACGCGAGATGGCGCTGCTGCCGTACGCGAAGCGCGTGGCCTCGACCCGTACGGGTGGACGTCGCGGTGATCGTGACGATCGTCGTGGCGGCGATCGCGATGAAGAGAAGTCATTGGACACGAGCGACGAGAACGTCGATCTGAGCCTCGAGGGTGCCGACGAGGCAGTCGAGGCGCCGGTCGAAGAGGTCGCTACCGACGAGACGGTGGAGGCCTGATCATGCAGGCAATTCTCCGCTCCGACGTCGCGGGCCTCGGCAAGCGCGGCGACATCGTCGACGTGGCCGACGGTCACTTCCGCAACTTCCTGCTTCCGAAGGGCCACGCCATCAAGGCGTCGCCGGGAGCCATCGACCAGGCCGCCAAGATGCGTGCGTCGCGCGATGCTCGCGATCACGAGTCCCGTGAGGCCGCCACCGCGGTCGCCACGAAGCTCGTGCCCCAGACCATCACGATCACTGCGAAGGCATCGCCCGAAGGCAAGCTGTTCGGATCGATCTCTGCAGCGGACGTTGCAGACGCCGTGATGGAGCAGACCCAGGTCGAGCTCGATCGCAAGAACATCGAGATCGACGGTGTGAAGACGGTTGGCTCCCACACAGCCACCGCGTCGCTGCACTCGGACGTCTCGTTCCCGATCACCCTCGAGGTCGTTGCAGCGGAGTGATCCGCCTCGATTGAGAGTTTGCCGGTGTGGCGCGAAAGTGCCGACTTTCACCGGATCGACACGCAAGGGCGTGTCCTGTCACACGACAGGGCGCGCCCTTCTGCGTTTTTCACACGTTTGTCCACAGCTTGATGACGGTGGCGATGACGAAACGACGGGGAGTTGTGCACACCGTCCTCACAGTCCGTCCGCAGGCTGTTGGGACTGGTTATCCACAGGGTTGAGCAGGGAGAATGGTGAGCAATGGCCGGTGACGAGAACTTCCCGATCGATGATGACGGGGGTCGCCCGGTCACGCCGATCCGGCGGATGAGTGCGCCGAGTGGCGTGTCTGGTCGCGTCCCTCCTCACAACCTGGAAGCAGAAGCGTCGGTGCTGGGTGCACTGTTGCTGTCTCGTGACGCGATCGGTGCGGTGGGCGAGGCCGGGCTCAAGCCGCGTGACTTCTACAACCCGGCGAATCAGCACATTTTCGATGCGATCCGGGCGCTGTATTCGTCGTCGGGTCCGGTCGACGTGGTCACGGTCGCCGATGAGTTGCGCAAGGCGGGCATGCTCGACGAGGTCGGCGGCATTGCGCAGTTGAGCGAGCTGCAGAATGCGACGCCGTCGGTGTCGGGTGCCGAGCACTACGCCAAGATCGTGATGGACACGGCGCTGTTGCGCCGTTTGATTCACACGGCGGGGGAGATCACCGACCTGGCTTTCAGCCAGCCCGACGACGTCACCAAGACCGTCGACTTGGCCGAGTCGAAGATGTTCGAGGTCGCGGAGGACAAAGTCGTCGATTCGACTCGCCCGATCCAGGAACTGTTGAACACGACGATGGACGAGCTCGAACTCGCCTTCGAGCGCGGCGACACGATCACGGGTGCGGCCACCGGCTACTTCGAGCTGGACGAGTTGCTCGCCGGGTTGCAGCCGAGCACGTTGAACAT
>CALIOL010000357.1 GCA_938044705.1 uncultured Ilumatobacter sp.
GGTGCGGCTCGATGCCAGCGGCGTCGGCGAGTCCCCTCCGCTCGAAGATCTGATCAACCGCCTCGACGACGAACTCGAGGAACAACTGGTCGTCAACCTCACCTGGGTCGAGCGTCTCCCGGTCTCGGCGGGCGAACCCGAGCCGACCCCCGATGAGATCCTGACCAGTGAGATCTCCGATCTCGCGAACACCTGGGCAACGGTCAACCGGTTGGAGATCATCGACCTGAGCTACGACGGTGAGGAAGCGGTCATCGAAGTCGCCGGGACCACGCAGCCCAATGCGGCCGGTCTCGTTCGCGACGTCGAGGCGCTCCTTCCCGACACCTCGTCGGTGACGATCCTCTTCACCCAGCGTCTCGACATCACGACGACCACCACCACGACGACGACCACGACGACGACAACGACCGTCGCACCGCCCGCCACACTCGCCCCATGACCGCCGGGCGTCTCGCGACGATGGGAATCACGCCGTGGACCAGCGACTGAGCCAATTGCCGGACCATCCCGAAGCAGCGGACGCAGCACCGTTTGCGGGGCCGGACCACCCGATGCGTCTGCTGACGCGAGCGAAGGCGTTCGGCGAGCCGTGGAAGCCTGCGGAGTCGTCACGCATCCAGGAGATCTTCGACGGACTCGCCTCATCATGGAGCGAAACGCACGTCGACCCGGTGAAGGCCGCCCCGGTCGAAGATGCCCTCGAACGCGGCGCCGTCCCGCTCAGCGGCAGTTGGTTGGAACTCGGTTCTGGTACCGGAGCGGGCGCCCGGATCCTCAGCGGTCGCGTCGGCTCGCTGGTGTGCACCGACCTCGCAGCCGAGATGCTGCGCCATGCACCCGACCTGGCGCCGAAGGTGCGGGCCGACGCGTCGCAACTCCCCTTCCCCGACCATTCCTTCGATGCGATCCTGCTGATCAACATGCTGCTGTTCCCCGCCGAGGTCGATCGGTTGCTCCGGACCCGTGGCAGCGTGCTGTGGGTGAACACCCTCGGCGATCAGACGCCGATCCACCTCTCTCCGCCGGACGTCCTGGACGCGCTCCCCGGCGACTGGGTCGGCCGCACGGCGCGAGCCGGTACCGGCTTCTGGCTCACAGCGATGCGGGCCTGAACGCTTCGCGTCGGCTACTCGAACCAACCGAAGACGTCGACGAGGAGGTCGGACCCGCTCTCACCAGCGAAGAACTGCTCAGAGCCGGCCTCCAGCTGCGTGAGCGCCATCGCTGCACGGGTCTGGTTAGGTCCGCTCGAGTTGACGTTCGAGACGTTCGGGCGGTTGGTCGGCTCGGGGAACGCCGTGACGAAACCACGCCCGCCCGTGCGCACCATCGTCAGGTTCTGAGCGACAGCGGGTGCGGAATCTGGAACGGACGACGGGTTCAGCGAACCGGTGTCCTCCGCGCCAAGGCTGCCGAAACCGGTCCCGAAGCGGGTGTCGACCTCCCGGGTCGGTGCGATGAGATGGAAGCGGCCATCGGTCAGCACATCGGAACCGAATCCCGTGAACCACCCGACCACGTCCACCGCAACATCATCGATGTTCTCGATGTACAGCTCGATGGAGCCGTCAGCACCTACCGGCACGGTCACGAGGTTGGCACGAACATCCGGGGCCGCATTGACGTTGACGTTCGACGCACCGGGCCGGGTGGCGTCCGAGGGGTATGCGGTGGCGAATCCGGCGTCTGGGTTCTCTCGGTTGATCGCCGTCACCACGACCGAGACCGCAGAGATCTCTGCGACGTCATCCGGAAGCCCCGCGCTTCCGGCAATGGGCACGGTCACGCGCTCGCCGGCACCGTCGGTCGTTCGGTCGTACTCGTTTCCGGGCCCTGCTGGGTCGCGGGTGTCCACCGTGCGGAGTGGGTCCGTACTCTCGAATCGTCCGCGCCGAACTGCGTCATCGGCGTCGAAGTAGAACCCGGAAACGTCGATGATCATGTGCGCTGTCGCTTGGGCGAACAGCAACATCTGGCCGTCGTCGAGTGGCACGATCGACGCGTTCGCGACGTTGGCGCCCTGTGGTGCGTTGACGTTCGAGGTGGCGGGTCGCGCAGTCCTCGGTTGCCACGCTGTCGCATTGCCTGCATCCGACTGAGGTTGCACCAACGTGATGTTCACGAACGCGGCGGTCGCCCCACTCGGAGCGTCGATGTCGATCAGCCGCGTCTGGCCAGCCCGCAACGGAGCCGCCGGCGACAACGCTCGCGAGTCGAACCGTCGCGACGGGGCGTCCAAGGCGTCATATCGCTGCGGTCCGCTGTCGGCGGGTTGAACGTCGAGCGGAGGCGTGACTTTGTGGACCTCACCGTTCTGCTGCACGTACCAGAGTGCAACCGAGGACGGTCCGGTCACGAAGGCCATGTCAGTCGGCGCTGACGCGTCGAGGAACTCGAACGACGTAGCGAGATCGGCTTCGCCCTGCCACGCCCACGTCGTTCCGAACGCTCCGTCGGAGACCAGATACGCGTCGTCGAACTGCGCCGGCCACGCGCCGTTCGGCACGAATGCACCGCCGGTGATGAACAGCCCGCTGCTCCGCCCGTAGTCGGTGACCGGGTCGGTCAGCCCCGCGGTCGGCGCCGAACAGGGCGGGTTCTGCCCCTGCGGGCAGCGTCCTTCGCGAATCGGCCAGCCGTAGTTCGCTCCGACAGCGCCTTCGTTGACCTCTTCGCGTGTGCCTTGCCCGACGTCGTTGATGAAGAAGCGTGTGGCGCTCGTGTTCGGGTCGAACGCGAAGCGATACGGGTTGCGCAGACCGAACGCAAAGATCTCGCGACACGCTGTGGTCGGCGTCGCCGACGAGTTGCCACGCACACGACAATCGGCCGTCCCTGCACCACTGAACGGGTTGCCCGGCGCCGCGAATCCGCTGTCGCGTTGGACCCGGAGGATCTTGCCGTTCAGCAACGAGTTGTCCTGGCCTGCGTCGTTCGAGCCAGCAGAACCGGAGTCACCGCGCGGGTCGCTTCCGGCATCGCCGACTGCGATGTAGAGGAATCCGTCATTGCCGATCTCGATGTCACCTCCGTTGTGATTGCCCGCAACCGATGAGATCCGGTCGACGAGGATTCGTTCGCTGGCGAGGTCCAGGCCTCCCTCGTTCATGAAGAAGCGACTCACTCGGTTGTGGCAACCGCCAGGCTCGGTGGAGAAGATCGTCCGGTAGACGTACACGAACCCGCTGGTGACGAAACCGGGGTCGGTCGCAAACCCGAGGAGACCACGCTCGCTGTTGGAGCACACGCTGAAGTTCGCGACGGTCGTGACCTCAGCGGTGCCGTCACGATCATCGATGCGCAGCATGCGGCCGGACTTCTCGAGCACGATCACTCGTCCATCGGGCAGCGGTTCGACCGTCGTGAGCGTGCCGACGTCGGTCACCACCGTGTTGGTGAATCCGTTCGGTACCGCTTCGACAACGGTTGGCGAGACGCCTCCGATGGCAACGAGGACGGAAGATGCTGCAAGTGCTCCAGCGAGAGCGAGACGACGGCGCATACGAAAGACCGTACTTCTGACACACGGCGTGGTCGACGCGGTGCGCAGCGGCGACCTCTCGGCGTGCGCAGTGCCAGTTCACGCGCCGTTCACAGTGACGCAACAACCGGGCAACCGCCTACTGACAGCCTCCGATCCGTACATCGGCCCGCCGGTAGGCTCGGCCGTGCTCGCAAGTAACCAAGAGAGATTGAGGACATAACAGTGGGAATCAAGGCCGAATACATCTGGATCGACGGCGCGGAGCCGACACCGCAGCTCCGTTCGAAGACGAAGATCCTCGACGACGACCACAGCGGCGAACTCAAGGACATGCCGATCTGGGGGTTTGACGGTTCCTCGACCAACCAGGCCACGGGCGACAAGAGCGACTGCGTGCTCAAGCCCGCTCGCGTCTTCCCCGACCCCGTGCGCGGCGGCACCAGCGTCCTCGTGATGTGCGAAGTCATGCTCGTCGACGGCAAGGCGCACCCGACCAACACTCGTGCCGCAGCGGCACGCACCGCCAAGAAGTACAAGAAGCACGAGCCGATGTTCGGCATCGAGCAGGAATACACGATGCTCAAGCCCGACGGTTCGCCGCTCGGCTTCCCCGACAACGGCTACCCCGCACCGCAGGGTCCCTACTACTGCGGCGTCGGCGAGATCGCCATCACCGGTCGCCAGATCGTCGAAGAGCACATGGACGCCTGCCTCGCTGCAGGCATCGGCCTCTCCGGCATCAACGCCGAAGTGATGCCCGGCCAGTGGGAATTCCAGGTCGGCCCTCGCGGCCTGCTGGAAGTCGCCGACGAGCTGTGGGTCGCCCGTTGGCTGCTGCACCGCATCGCCGAGGACTACGGCGTCGTCATCTCGATCGACGCCAAGCCTGTCAAGGGCGACTGGAACGGCGCTGGTGCTCACACCAACTTCTCCACCAAGGAGATGCGCGAAGACGGCGGCTACAAGTACATCGAAGCCGGCTGCAAGGCCATCGGCGCCAAGGCTGACCTGCACATCAAGAACTACGGTGAAGGCGTCGAAGATCGCCTCACCGGTGCACACGAGACGCAGCGCTACGACCAGTTCAGCTACGGCGTGTCCGACCGCGGTGCGTCGATCCGTATCCCATGGCAGGTCTCCGTCGACAAGAAGGGGTACCTCGAGGATCGTCGCCCCAATGGCAACATGGATCCGTACGTCGTTGCCCGTCTCATGACGGACACCGTCTGCTCCGCAATGAAGTAAGCAGCCAACGAGGAAACGAATTTTCCGAGTTCAGCAGCGTTGCTGGCGGGGTGGGGGCGATCAGTCCCTGCTCCGCCAGTTCGCTTTTCTGCAGCATTTGAGACACTTGAGGACGTGAACATGAACGAACAGCAGCGGGACTACGTATTGCGATCGGTCGAAGAGCGCGGGGTCCGACTCATTCGCCTCTGGTTCACCGACGTGCTGGGGAACCTGAAGTCCTTGGCGATCTCGCCTCCAGAGCTCGACAACGCGCTCAACGACGGCATGACCTTCGATGGGTCGTCGATCGACGGCTTCAGCCGGGTCCAAGAGTCCGACGTTCTCGCGATCCCGGACCCCGACACCTACGAGCTGTTGCCGTGGGCCGACGGGTCAGCTCCCGAGGCGCGCATCTTCTGCGACATCCACCATCTCGACGGCACGCCGTTCGAAGGAGACCCCCGCCAAGTCCTGCGTCGCCACGTCAAAGCTGCCCACGATGCCGGGTTGACGTTCTACCTCGCTCCGGACATCGAGTACTTCTACTTCAAGCCGCTGATCGCCGATGCCGAACCGGTGCCGATCGACGACGGCGGATTCTTCGATCACACGGTCAACGATGTCACCGGCGAGCTCCGCAAGAACACCATCCGCACGCTCGAGACCATGGGTATCCCCGTCGAGTACAGCTTCCACGAGGATGCTCCGGGCCAACAGGAGATCGACCTCCGCCACACCGATGCACTCACGATGGCCGACTCGGTGATGACGTTCCGCCTCGCCGTGCGAGAGATCGCCGCCCGCAACGACGTGCACGCCACGTTCATGCCCAAGCCCGCCGAAGGCCTGCAGGGCTCTGGGATGCACGTCCACATGTCGCTTTTCCGCGGAGATGACAACGCGTTCTACGAAGAATCCGACGACTACGACCTGAGTCCGACAGCCAAGTCGTTCATGGCTGGCCTCTTGCGTCACGCTCGCGAGATCACCGCGGTCACGAACCAGACCGTGAACAGCTACAAGCGGTTGGTCCCGAACTTCGAGGCGCCCGTCCACATCAGTTGGGCACGGAACAACCGATCCGGCCTGATCCGCGTGCCGATCGCCAAGCAATCCAACCCACTCGCCACGCGAATCGAGTACCGCTCACCCGACCCCGCCTGCAACCCGTATCTGGCCTTCAGCTTGATGCTCGCCGCCGGCATGAAGGGCATCGAGGAGAGCTACGAACTGCCCGACGAGGCCGACGCCAACCTCTTCGAGACCGATGATGCCGAGCTCGCCGAGCTGGGCATCGAGCAGCTGCCGCACTCCCTGTACGACGCGCTCGAGATCATGGAGAGCTCGACGCTCGTGCGCGAGGCTCTGGGTGAGCACATCTTCGAGTGGTTCCTGCGGAACAAACGAAGAGAGTGGCAGGGATACAAGACCCAGGTGACCCCATTCGAACGCGATCGCTACCTGAGGTCGCTGTGAGCGCGGCGACGAACACGAGGGCTGCGACGTGAGCGCCGAAACGACACGCATGTTGGCGGTCGTTCCGGACCCGACGTCACCAGAACTCGCCCGGACGCTCGACCTCGCCGGGTACTCGTGGAAAGCGGTCAACAGCGTCGCCGAAGCCAGTGAGTCGGAACCTCAAGGTGGATGGGCCGGCGTGATCGTCGACGCGTCCGACGACGTCGATGCCGCATGGACCTTTCTTCGCGCAATGCGCAAGCAGCGCACCGACTCGACGCCTGCGCTCCTCCTGGTCGGCGGCGGCCAGCTCAACGAACTCGAGCATCGCGACGACCTGTTCGATGACTTCTGCCTGAACCCGTTCCATCCCTCCGAACTGGAAGCGCGGCTGCGTCATCTGCTGACTGCGGAGATCGATGTTCAGTCCGCCGATCTCGTCGAGTACGGCGAACTCGTGTTGAACCTCGAGACCTATCAGGCGTCGATCGGCAACAAGCCGCTCGATATGACCTACATGGAATACGAGTTGTTGAAGTTCCTCGTCCAGAACCCCGGGAAGGTGTTCACCCGCGAGATCTTGCTCAGCAGGGTCTGGGGATATGAGTACTACGGCGGCGCTCGAACCGTCGACGTCCACGTTCGTCGGCTTCGCGCCAAGCTCGGCGAAGAGCACGCCAACTTGATTCAGACCGTGCGCAGTGTCGGCTACCGCTTCGGTCAGTCCCGCTGGGAGAGCTGACCCGGCTCACCACAACGACCTACCGGTGAGCGAACCCACACCCCAGCCGGAGTTGGCTCACCACAACGACCTACCGGTGAGCGAACCCACACCCCAGCCGGGGGTGGCTCACCGCTGAAGGAAGTCGGCTGCGGTGGTGGTGACGAGCGCGGCGAAGACTTTTGCGCCGTCGTCACCGGGGTGCACCCCGTCGCTGCGAAGTACGCCTTCGCTGGGAGCGATCTCGTCCCAACGGCCCACGACGGCATTGTCTCGTGACGCCACGACCTCTTCGATCGCCGCGTTCACTTCAGCGGTGTCTTCGGGGCGGTCCTCGAAGTAGGTGTTGATCCAGATCAACGGCGCCTCGTCGGGGACCGAGTCGACCATGGTCTCCATCTCGGCGACGATGTCGTCGACCGAGTTGTACTGGCTGATGTCGTTCGTCCCCAACGCCACGATCCACAACTGTTCATCCGCGTCACGCGAGCCGTCGTCGGCGACAAAGGCCGCGATGTCAGCCCCACTCGGATTGTCGCGAATGTTCTGACTGACTCGCTTCAACTCCTTGGCGACGATGGTCACCTCTTCGAATCCCAGCTGTTCGAGTTGCTCCTGCAGGTACGGCTGGGCGCCGACGGTGATCGAGTCGCCGATCATCACGACGGATTCGACGGAGCCGGTGTCGATCGCACGAACGTCCGCTCCGCCGCTGATCTGTCCGATGTCCGAACCCAGACCGATGGTCGGGAGCGGTGCCTGGACACCCTCGACGGGCTCGTTCGACGATGCCTCTGATGACGTCGAGGTACACGCGCCGAGCCCGATGAGGCCGACGAGAGCGAGCGGAACGAGCCGTGAGCGAATCACGTGACACAGTCTGTCGAGTCCGCGCCCTCAAGTCGCGTCACTCGGAGCGACCAGCGTCACACGCCGAGTTGTTGAACCTTGCGTGCGAGTCGCTCGTGCGCGACCAGCATCTCTCCCAGTCGATCCGACACGAGCATGCCGTCGCGCACGATCGAACGACCAGCGACGACGGTGTCACGCGCTCCCGTCGGGCCGCAGCGCAACCACGCTTCGATGGGGTCGGCCACCGCACCGGCGAAGATCGGCCCGGTGAGCGACCAGATAGCGAGGTCGGCAACTGCGCCGACGGTGATCGTTCCGATCTCGCCCTCCCGACCCAGGCACCCGGCTCCGCCGACGGTGGCCACCTCGAGCGCCATACGAGCCGTCCCGGCGTCTGCCCCATTGCGGAGCTTCGCCAACAGCATCGCCTGACGAGCCTCGAGCCACAGGGAAGCCGAGTCGGCCGACGACGACCCGTCGACACCAAGCCCCACCTTGACGCCGGCGGCTCGAAGATCGACCACCGGCGCGATGCCCGACGCCAGGATCATGTTGCTCGACGGGCAGTGGGCGGCACCGACGCCGGCAGCACCGAGTCGCTTGACCTCCTCGTCGTTCGGCATGACGCAGTGCGCGACCCACGCGCGGTCGGTGCACCAGCCGGTCCGTTCGAGGTACTCCATCGGCCGGCAGCCGAAGGTCGCGAGACTGAACTCGTCGTCCTCGGCATTTTCCGCGAAGTGTGTGTGCAGCCGCACGTCGAGACGTTCGGCGAGTTCTGCTGTACGGACCATCAGGTCTTCGGTCACCGAGAAGGGCGAGCACGGAGCGAGGGCCACCCGGGTCATTGCGCCGAACGATCGATCGTGGTGACGCGCAACGGCCTCCTCACAGGCCGCCAGGATCTCGTCGTCGTCTGCGACTACGTCGTCAGGTGGAAGGCCGCCGTCCTTCTCCGAGAGCGACATCGACCCACGTGTGGGATGGAACCGGATGCCGAGATCCTTCGCAGCGTCGATCTCAGCCGTCAGCAGATCCCCGGCTCCGCGAGGATGCAGGTAGAGGTGATCGCTCGACGTCGTGCATCCAGACAGCGCCAGCTCGGCGAGACCCACCCACGCCGAGGTGTAGACGGACTCCGCATCGATCGACCGCCAGAGTGGATAGAGCGACTGCAACCAGCCGAAGAGCGGCTTGTCGGTCATCGTCGGGTTCGCACGCGTCAGGTTCTGGTACAGGTGATGGTGCGTGTTGACCAGGCCCGGCGTGACAAGACAGTCACGAGCATCGATGGTGTCGGTCGCCGACGGTGGCTCACCGTTGCCGACCGCGGAGATCAATCCGTTGTCAACGGCTACCCAGCCGTCGTCGATTTCTCGACGCTCACGGTCGACGGTGGCGACACAGCGGGCATGAGCGACGACCAGATCGTGCATCAGGTGCGACGATCCGCTGGTCAGTCCGGCAGGTCGAGCAGCTCGGAACCTTCGTGGCGACGAACGCCGTCGCGACGAAGGGTCTCTCCGAGAATCGCCGACGCAGCCGCACCGGTGGCGAATACGCCGACCGGGATCGCGATCATGGCGATGATGAGGGCGATTGCTCCGGCCATGTGTGCAGTCTACGCCCCGAGTGCTGTCGAGCGCGATCCTGCCGGACCCACAGCGACGATCACGTCAATCGACGGGCTTGTAGGCCACCGCTTCGACTTCGACCGCGAATCCCGCCGGCAGTGTCTTCACTGCGACGCATGAACGGGCGGGTCGATGGTTCGCGGGAAACCCTGCGGAGTACTCGACGTTGAACTTGGCGTAGTCGTCCATGTCCGTCAGGAAGCACGTGGTCTTCACCACATCGCTCATCGACGCGCCCATGGACTCGAGCAGCGTCGCGATGTTCTTCATGGTCTGAACGGTTTCGGCGACGACACCGCCTTCGACCTTCACGCCGTCGTCGAGGCCACCCTGGCCTGAGACGTAGATGAAGTCGCCGGCACGGACGACAGGCGTGTAAGGACCGAGAGGCTTACTCATAGCTGGAAGAATACGCCACCGGGCGACCAGACACCGCGGTGCCCCGACAACAGCGGGCGGCTACTTGCCGCCGTCGAGTTCGTCGGTCAGCGTCTTGAACTCGGCCCACTGACCGGTCGCCAGCAGGCTTGCCTGTTGCGGCCAGGTGCCAGGCTTGTGCACCGCGTAGCGCGAGCCGGCGGCATCGAGCATCGACTGCAACTCGGCAACGTCGGTGTCCGCGAGCTGTCGCCAGGTCGTGACACCGATTCCGCTGCACAGTTCGGAGATCTTCGGTCCGATCCCCTCGACGACGGTGAGATCGTCGAGCTTGATCTTCTTGCCGAGCGCAGCCGCGGCACCATCGAGATCGAGCGCGACCGCCTCCTCAGCAGCATCGACGACCGGCTCCTCGGGTTCCGACTCATCGGCCAAGTCAGCATCGCTAGCGACATCGGCAAAGCCGGCCATCGACGTGGCGCCGCCTTCGGCTGCGTCGGTCGTCTCGGACGCAATCGAGTCGGGCACGATTGACGGCTCCTCGCCCTCGGAGTCCACCGGTGGCTCCGGCTCCGCAGGAGTCGCGTCAGCTGCATCGTCCGCTTGGTCCTCAGCCACGTCGCCAGCCGGCTCTGGGTCGGGCTCCGGTTCGGGCTCGGGCACCTCGGCGCCGACGATGCCGGGCGAGTCGGCGTGTCGAACGTCAGCGAGCTGGATCTTCAAGCGATCGCGTTCGGCAACGACCTGTTCGAGGTTCGCGAGCCGGTGGCGCATGCGCTCGACTTCCTCCATGTCGACCGTCGACGCCCTCGCTTGTGCTACCTCGCGGCGACACAACAGCGCGCGCAACGCCCAGCCGATGCATCCGCCGATGAACGCCAGGAGTGCTCCCCAGCCAAGGAATTTCAGGAGTGTGTAGAACACGGGTTCTCTCTTCTCGTACAGAATCGGATCGCGATGACGTTGGCCATCACGTTGCCTCGACGACGAACTCGACGCGGCGGCTTGCCGCCTTGTCCTCTGTCCCCGAGTCGTCGATGATCGGTTCGGTGGAGCCTCGACCCTCGGACGACAACGTCGTGGCGTCGAGGCCACGCTCGACGAGCGCTTCCAACACGCTCGCCGCACGCAGTTCGCTGAGGGTCTGGTTGGTGGCGGCGTCGCCGTCGGTGTCGGTGTGACCGACGATGGTGATCGCCGTGCCATCCAGCCGCGTCGCACGGGCGGCGAGTTGGTCGATCACGACCGTTGCGTCGGCGGTGAGCGTCGCTGAGTTCGGCTCGAACAGAATCGGGTTGTCGCGGACGAAGTCGTTCAACTCGGTCTGCAGCGCCGACGCGGAGTCGGCATCGGCGGCCGCTCGAGGCGACAGATCCAGTGTTGCCGCCTGATTCTCGCCGACACCGGTGATGGCGGCTTGCGCCTCGTCGTTCAGGTACGTGCCACTCAGCGCCAGGTCCGACCCGACCAGCGACGCTTCGCCCTCGGCCAGGCTCTGCGGCATCGCACCGACCAGTGCGGCGAGTCGATCGAGGTCGGCCTGGTCGACCACGGCGTCAGGATCCACGACGAGTTGGTCGGTCACGTTCGCTGGGTCCACCTGGGCTTGCGCCGCGGCCACGAGCGCGTCTCGTTGCGCTTCGGTCTGCACCACCCCGGTCAGGGTGATCTGTCCGGCGCTGAACGATGCCGTGGTCGTCGACGGCTCGACGGCTGGATCTCCGAAACCCAGGCCTTCGGGGATGAGCAACTGATCGATGGCGTGCACCACGCCGTTGGAAGCCTCGATGTCGAGTTGCGTCGCAGGGTCTTCCACCCCGGCAACCGAGCTGCTGCTCGTGAACGTGATGCCGTCGGCGGCGTCGGGGTCGACCGCAACCGTGGTCCCGTCGAGCATCTCCAGATCACCTGTGACGAAATCGCTCGACGTGATCTCTCCGGCCGTCGCGTGGTGGAGGAGCAACGTCCGCAGCGCCTCAGGGTCGGACCTGAGCTCGTCGAACTCGTCGGCACCGAGCTCGTCGAACGCCGCATCGAACGCTGCATCGGTCGGGGCGAGCAAGGTGAGCGGGCCGTCGCCACCGAGCCCGTCGACGCCATCCAACTCTGCGCTTGCAAGCAGCTCGGCGAGTTGGCTGAAGAGCGGGTCGCCGTTGACGATGTCGACGATCCCGTCGACATCGGGCTCGGTCACCGGCGGCGCCTCGGTGGTCGTCGTGGTCTCGGCAGGCTCGGTCACCGCGGGCGCCTCGGTGGTCTCGGGCTCCGTGGTGGCCGGTTCGGTCTCCTCCGGCTCGTCGTCGTCCGCTGACGAGGACGCGCTGGTGCACGTTCGATCGAGATCGATCACTCGAACGCCGTGGACGTCTGCTGCAAGTGCGGCCACGGCCTCGGGATCGTCGAGCGCGATCGTGCAGTCGAGCGTGCCGTCCTGACCGGAAAACGACGCGCTGACACCGTCGAAGCCCGCCTCGCTCAGTTCTTCCTCCACCCGATCCTCGAGGTCGTTCTGCACCACGGGAATGAAAATTGCCGCACCGATTGCGAAAGTGACAACGAGTGCGAGGACGCCAAGACCCAGGATCCGTCGCCGGTATCGTCGAGTGGAAATCGGGTCCGACGTGCTCATGCCCTCGTACGTTCGCACGTTCGGGTGTCCAGATTCAACGAAGCCCCCAAATTTTTGCTCCCGGGACCCAGGCGAGGACCATCATGACGCACGATCCAACCGACACGCAGGCCCGATTCGACCGAAGAACTTTCCTCGTCGGCACCGCCGCAGTCGGGCTCCTGGCTGCGTGTGGCGGCGACGAAGAAGAAGAGTTCTCGCTGATCCAGCGCTACCCCTCCGACGTCTTGGTGCCCGGCGAGCTGCGATTGCCGTTCAGCCTCAGCAAGGACGCTGAGTTGATC
>CALIOL010000358.1 GCA_938044705.1 uncultured Ilumatobacter sp.
GCGTCTTCGATGCGGTGCTTCTTCTCCTTGAGCTCCACTTCCGTGGCAGCGCCGACCTTGATCAGCGCAACACCGCCGGCCAGCTTCGCGAGACGCTCCTGGAGCTTCTCACGATCCCAGTCGGAGTCGGTGTTCTCGATCTCGGCCTTGATCTGGTTCACACGACCTTCGATGTCGGAGCTCTCGCCGCCGCCATCAACGATGGTCGTGTTGTCCTTGGTGATCACGACGCGCTTGGCGGTGCCGAGCAGGTCGAGCGTGACGGAGTCGAGCTTGAGGCCCACTTCTTCGCTGATGACCTGGCCACCGGTGAGGACAGCCATGTCCTGCAGCATTGCCTTGCGACGGTCGCCGAAGCCAGGTGCCTTGACGGCCGCAGCGTTGAACGTGCCGCGGATCTTGTTCACCACGAGCGTGGCGAGTGCTTCACCGTCGATGTCCTCGGCGATGATGACGAGCGGCTTGCCGGTCTGCATCACTGCTTCGAGGGTCGGCAGCATCGTCTGGACGGTGCTGATCTTGGCGCTGTGCAGCAGGATGTAGGCGTCGTCGAGGACGACTTCCTGGCGCTCGGTGTCGGTCACGAAGTACGGGGACAGGTAGCCCTTGTCGAACTGCATGCCTTCGGTGAAGTCGAGCTCGGTGCCGAAGGTGTTCGACTCCTCGACCGTGACGACGCCGTCCTTGCCGACCTTGTCGATGGCGTCAGCGATGACTTCGCCGACGGATGCGTCAGCAGCCGAGATCGTGGCGACCGAGGCGATGTCGCTCTTGTCGTCGACGTCCTTGGCTTGCGAACCGATCGACTCGACAGCGGCGGCCACGGCCTTCTCGATGCCGCGCTTGATCTCCATCGGGTTGGCGCCAGCCGCGACGTTCTTCATGCCGGCCTGAACCATTGCCTGTGCAAGCACGGTGGCGGTCGTCGTGCCGTCACCGGCGATGTCGTCGGTCTTCGTGGCGACTTCCTTCACGAGCTGTGCGCCCATGTTCTCGAAGACGTCGTCGAGCTCGATCTCTTTGGCGATCGACACACCGTCGTTGGTGATGGTCGGTGCGCCGAACTTCTTGTCGAGGACGACGTTGCGGCCCTTCGGACCGATCGTGACCTTGACGGCGTCAGCCAGCTTGTTGACGCCTGCTTCGAGTGCGCGACGTGCTTCGTCGTCGAACTTCAGAATCTTTGCCATTGTTGTTTTCTCCTAGCGATCTGTGTGTGGTTTCAGCGGGTGCTCGAGGTCATCGTCATCCGACGATTGCGAGCACGTCCCGGCTGTTGAGAACGAGCAGGTCTTCGCCGCCGTTGCTGACTTCGGTGCCGCCGTACTTGCTGTACAAGACGGTGTCGCCGACGCTGATGCCGACTTCGATCAGCTCGCCGGTGCTGTCCGAGCGCTTGCCCGGACCAACAGCGAGGACTTCGCCCTGCTGCGGCTTCTCTTTGGCGGAATCAGGGATGACGAGACCGGAAGCGGTCTGCGTCTCGGCTTCTGCTGGCCGGACCACGATGCGGTCATCGAGTGGCTTCAGGTTCATGAGTTCTTGCCTCCATTGGCAGTCACGAGTTGCGGGTTTGACGACTCGGCGCTGACTCACGCCGTGTCACGGTTCAGGTCATACCCATTTGGCACTCCCTCAAACCGAGTGCCAACACTAAAGCTCGCGCACGCGATTGGCAACCGGTATCGCCGACTGCCAAAACGCGGTGTCTGCCTCAGCGCGCAGCAGCCCGGCCACACGGCCGGGCTGCCACTGGAGGAGCGCCGTTCCGGTCGGGGAAGGAAACGACCGGATCGCTCGGAGTCGACGGTTTCGAAGAGGTGCTCAGGCAGCTGCCAGGTCGGCGCTGCCGAACCCGACACCGAAGCGCACGCACCAGATCGAGACCTGGCTGTACCGGTCGAGGTCGACGTCGGCGGGGATCTCGTAGTTCTGTTCGCCGATGTTGCCGCTCAGGTCTCCGAGATCGATGAAGTCGCTCGGATCGTCAGGGTTGAAGAGGTACACGTTCAGGTCAGGACCGTTGTCGGATGCGAAGTTCTCGAAGCGGAGGAAGCGCTGCCCGGTGCCGTTACCGAGAACGATCGCATCGCCCGAGACGTCGTAGCTGCTCGTGCCAGCGAACGATCCCGATGCTTCGGTGACGATCTGAGGCGTCGGAGGCTCCGTTGCGACCGGAGCCTCGGTGGCCACGGGCTCGACAGCGGGGGTCTCGGTCGGCGTCTCAGCGACCTCTTCAGCCTCGGACGTGGCCTCGGACGTCTCCGTGGCGTCTTCGGCCGAGGACTCGGCCGAGGACTCACCGTCGACACCTGCGGTCCCGTCGTCAGGCATGTTGGCCGACTCAGCGGGCGCAGCGGGAACATCGAACTCCGGCACGGCTTCGGACACCTCGTCGTCGATGAACGCGGTGTGGATCCCGAAGAAGCCGAACGCGAGCCAGGCCAGGCCAGCGAGAACGACGCCGGCCACGGGGAGGCTGACTTTCCAGTTGCGAATGAATCTCATGCACGGATCCAACCCGTCGTCGCGGTGGCGATCATCCCGTTGCGGCGTTTGGTTCCCTTTCAGTTCTCACCCGTTTTCCATTCGTTCACTGATCCGGTGGGCCGCCTCGCCAGCAGCGTCAGTCGAACGGGTTCTCGGAAGCGAGTTCGACACCGTCAGCATCTCGCACGACCACTGCCACGAACTGTTCGAGTGCGTCCTCCGTTTCAGTCGGAAAGGCGACCAGAAAGAAGTTCTCCTCGAAGCCGTAGAGGTCTTGGGGCTCCGCGACGATGCGCTGGCCCGTCGAGAGCTCGACTTCGACGACGGCGACATTCGGGTGGAGCAACCCATACACGAGGGACTGGGCGGACCCATTTTGGGCGACGCGGCCCGGTTCGGGGCCGGCTGCGCCAGCGATCGCCAGCCATCGTCCGCTGAGCGCAGTCGGTCCCCCGCTCCCGACGACGGTGGTGCTGAAGAACCGACCGTCGGTGTGCACACGCAGTTGTCGAACGAGACCGTCCTGAACGGTCTCGGCAACGACGACACCGCCGACGGTCCGCAGCGGCGGCCGAGGAAGCTGCGTCGCAGGAACCGAAACGAGCCGGGCCGCGACCGCGACCATCTCGTCGTCACTCAGCCCGACGGCCCGAACGACTCGTTCCGCTTCGACCATGTCGTCGGACTGACTCAACTCATCGGAGTCGGCGTCCGTTTCGTTCGCCTGCAATGCGAGCGTTGCCGAGCTCGGCGAGCCGTCGGTTCGCCGGAGGCGCCACTCGACACCGTCGATGTCGACCGCAACGCCCTCGCCCACGGGCGCCCCATCCAGGCCTCCGAACATCGTGTTCGACGTGACTTCCAAGCTGCCGCCGTTGGCGGAGTGGTAGCGGACGGTTCTTCCTTCGTCCGATGTCGGCTCTCCTTCCAACGCTGTCTCGAACGCATACCCCTCGGGAAGTTCGCTTGCGACGAGCCACATTTGCGTCGGGTCCGCGTCGACAGTCGGCGTGTTCTCCGGAATCGGTGGTGGACCGCTGGCGACCGGATCGTCGGCCGAGCCCACGTCGATGGGCGTTGCTCGCTCGGACAGCACCCACGCTGCGGTGCCCCCTCCACCGAGCACGACGACCAGCGCCGCAGCTACGAGCCAACGATGCTGGCCGCGTCGAGCGGTGAGCGGCCTCGAGTCCTCGGGCGCTGTGGCCGACGTTCGGCTGGTCGGCAAGGGCCCCATCGTCACGCCGTCGAGCTGTCGCTCGGATTCGTCAGCGATTGCTCGGATCTGGTCTTCGAGGGCAATCCTCATCAGTTGACTCCCATCTCTCTTCGTAGGTTGTCGAGCCCACGGCGGACGTGCGTGGCGACGGTTGATGCAGCTATCCCCAGCACGTCGCCGATCTCGGAGTGCGTCCAAGCACATCCGTGGGCCAGCCACACGGCGATGCGTTGCGACTCGGGCAACGCTGCGAGCGCGTCGACCAAACCGGGTTCCACCTCGGGAATCCTCGAGGCCTCGATGCGGACCAGCCGAAGGCGATCTGTCACGGGCTTCGATCGCCGAGTCTTCGACTGGCCCACCCGGTACAGGTAGCCGATCGGATTCTCCATCGTGATCAGCTCGGACCGATGTTCGAATGCCCAGCCGAGGGCTTCGGCGACCGCGTCCTCGGCCCGGTCGATCCCGACGGCTCCGACGAAGGCTCTGCGCAGACGCACGCGAGCGACCCCGATGAACTCTTCGAAGTCGTCCTCGTGGGTCGTCACGTCGGTATTCAGTGTCACAGTATTGAGAGCATCGAGGTACCCGCCTGCGCTACAACACAACCCAGGATTCTGCGCCGTCCGCTCGCGGCTACGGTCGCACGACGTGTCGAACCCTGATCCGATCTTCGCCGACGCACGCCTCGCCGCGATCTACGACGACGTCGACGGCGCACGAGATGACCTGGATCACTACGTTGCGATCGCAGCGGAACTCGGTGCGACACGCGTGCTGGACGTCGGCTGCGGAACCGGGTCGCTTGCGTGCCGACTCGCGCTCGAGGGCACCGAAGTGATCGGTCTGGATCCAGCCCAGGCCTCGCTCGACATCGCGCGCTCCAAGCCGGGCGCCGAGCAGGTGTCGTGGATCCACGGTGACGCGATGTCGCTCGATCACCGCCCTCTCGAGGCTCACCACGATCGAGTCGATCTGGCGGTGATGACCGGAAACGTCGCACAGGTCTTCACCACGGACGAGAGTTGGCACGACACGCTCGTCTTCGTCGGCCAGATGCTGCGCCCCGGTGGCCACTTGGTGTTCGAGACACGAGACCCGGCCAAACGCGCCTGGGAGGCATGGGACACCGCTGGAGTCAGCACCACGGTTGACACCGCGTCCGGCGATGTCGAGACGTGGACGTCACTGCTCGATGTCGCAGCGCCACTCGTGTCGTTTCGACATCACTACCGATTCGCCGAGACCGGAGAGGTCGTCACGTCCGACTCGACACTGCGCTTCAGATCACTCGACGAAATCGACGGCTCGTTGCACGACGCGGGATTCAGGATCGACGAGGTTCGCGACGCGCCGGATCGACCCGGTCTCGAGTTCGTCGTGCTCGCCTCCGCCACCTGAGCGGGCACGGAACGTCAGACCGAGTTCAGGCAGCGGCCTCGCCAACCGCGTTGCGGAGCAGGTCGAGCGTCTCGGCCAACGGGAGTCCGATGACGTTCGTGACGCTGCCATCCACACGCTCCACGAAGGCCGCCGCTGCTCCCTGGATCCCGTAGGCGCCGGCCTTGTCGTCAGCTTCGCCGGTCGCGAGGTACCAGTCGATCATGTCGTCGGTCAGCGGCACGAACGTCACCTCGGTCGTGACCAGGATCGTCGAGGAACGACGAGCGCCGTTGCCCGCAACCGACACGGTCACCCCGGTGTGGACCTGATGCGTTCGCCCGGACAGCCGTCGCAGCATCCCGTACGCATCGTCATCGTCGAGTGGCTTTTCGAGAATGAGGCCCTGCGCTTCGACCGTGGTGTCCGCAGCGACGATGACATCCGCGGTCGAGGCCAGCGGCGAAGCCGCAGACGCCGCCGCCTTCTCGATCGAGAGACGCCGCACGTATGCGTTCGGCGGTTCGTCCTCCAACGGTGTCTCGTCGATGTTCGCGGCGCGCACAGCGAACGTCAACCCGGCTCCTTGGAGCAGCGCTCGTCGGCGCGGCGATCCCGAAGCGAGCACGATCGACCGGTCCGCCGGAAGCGTGATCATGGCTCAGCCGCCGGACAGCGCCATGACGGCACCATCGTCGGGAACCGAGACGTCGCTGTCGAGTGCGGCGCGTTGCTCACCGTCGAGCCAACCCTGCGGGATCGCGACCTTGATCGGACCGTTCGTGTGGCCGCGCTTGATGCGTTCGCCACCCTCGACGATGGCAGCCGACGGGTCGAGCATCGCCATGATGTCGTCGAGCTCAGCGAGCGACGCACACATCGAGAACCGACGCCGCACCTCTGAGCCAACCGGGTAGCCACTCATGTACCAGCCGGAGTGCTTCCGGAAATCCCGCATCGCGTGATCCTCGCCCATGTGCGCAGCGAGCAGCTTGGCGTGAATGGCCATGACCTCGCACACCTCGCCGAGCTTCCTGCTCGGTGGCACGTCGCGACCTTGCAGCGCTTCGACGAGATCACCGAACAGCCAGGGGCGACCCAGGCAGCCGCGGCCGATGACGACACCGTCACAGCCCGTTTGTTCGATCATCCGAACCGCGTCGTGCGCTTCCCAGATGTCACCGTTGCCCAGCACGGGGATCGTGCCGACCGCCTGCTTCAGCTCTGCGATGGCCTCCCATCGCGCTTCACCCGAGTAGTGCTGCTCGACCGTGCGTGCGTGCAGCGCGATCGCCGCTGCGCCCTCTTCGGCACAGATCTCGCCCGTTCGGGTGTGCATCAGCCAGTCGTCGAACAGACCCATCCGGAACTTCGTCGTGACCGGCACGCCGTACGGCGCGGCGTTGGTCACCGCAGCGCGAACGATCGCTCGGAGCAACTCGGGTTTGGCCGGCACCGCTGCACCGCCGCCCTGACGGGTCACCTTGGCGGCCGGACAGCCGAAGTTGATGTCGATGTGGTCGACGCGTCCGGCGTCGCACAGCAGGTGCACCGCCTTGCCCATGATCTCCGGATCCGAGCCGTACAGCTGCTGGCTGCGGGGCTGCTCCTCCGGGGCGAAGCTGATCATCCGATCCGTTTTCGCGTTCCCGTGGATGACGGCGGTCGCCATGGCCATCTCGTTGACGTAGACCAGGCCCGGAGCGAACCGGCGGCACAGCTCGCGGAACGGCGCGTTCGTCACCCCCGCCATCGGGGCGAGGACGACCGGGGCCGACAGCCCGTGGTTTCCGATCATGAACGTCATGGCACCGACAACGGTATCTGTGTCACCGGGGAGTGCCGCGGAACGAACGGCCCGCGTGCTCGTCAGTGCGGCAACACGTCAGCAAGCGACACCGGGTCGATATCGATCGCAAGCCACAGCGGTCGATCGTCGGTTGCGCGGTCCGGGTCGGTGGTCGCGATGACGAGATGCCCCTCACGCATCGCTGCGTCGAGGACGTCTCGATGCGCAGGCAGCACGAACGCAACGACGAACGACTGGCTCACCGGAACATGGATGATCACGGCAAGGGCCAGCAGCTGTTCAGCCGAGCCCGGTACGATCGATGACTCGTCGAGGTCGAGGAGCGCGGCTTCGGTGGCGATGTCACCGATTCCTTCGATCGCATGAACACGGGCCAAGTCGGTGATCTCCGGGTGACCGTCGGCGTCGATCACCGCAGTCGGCCAGTGAGCACCGTCGGCGTCGATGGTCGTGCCGGTGTCGACGACGGCGAAGACGGACGCAGACACGGGCTGCTACGGCTGGATCGACAGCACGCGGTCGACGAGGTGGACGACTCCGCCGTCGACCTCGTTGCCGATGCTGATGATCCGCACGCCCCCGATGGTGATCGGATTCGCATCGGCATCGATCGGCTGAGGCCCGCCGTTGGAAACCTCCACCTCGGTCACGGTGGCCGGATCGTCGAGTTGGGCGTCGGCGACGAGGTGCGCTCCGAACAACTCGCGAACGGCGGCGTCGTCGTCGAGGTCCGGAGGGTTGTCTGACCCGAGGGCCGCATCGATGGCGTCATTCGTCGGCACGAAGAGCGTGAAGGGCTCGCCCGACGCTTCGATCTCGTCGAGCAGCCCCACTCGGTCGAGCAGTGCGGCCGCCTCGGTCAGATCGGATCGTCCGCTCAGGAATTCGCTGAGCTCGGGGGACGCCGGTGGCGGCTCGGTCGTCGTGGTGGTCGTCGTCTCGGCAACGGTGGTCGTGGTCTCGGCCACCGTGGTCGTGGTCTCCTCCGTTGTCGTCGTGGTCTCCTCCACCGTGGTCTCGGGAGCGGCGGTGGTCTCGGGGGCGGCGGTGGTCTCGGGCACCGTGGTGGTCTCGAGGATCGTCGTGGTCGATTCGGGGACCGTCGACGACTCCGTGACGACTGGGGCGGCGTCGGCAACGACGTTGGTCGAGGTGCACGTCACCCGGTCCCCTGCGAGGAGGTTCACGTTGGGGAAGGTGTAGTTCCCGATCGTGTCGAGTGAGTCGTTCACTTCGTCGAACCTGGCGTCCGCAACGACGACGAGCGGCTCCGAGGAACCGTCGCGGTCGAGTGCACAGTCGACGGCCAGGCCGGTCACCGAGTTCGCACCTTCGGCAGCGATGAACTCGGCGATTTCGACCGTCGACGCCCACGACGCCGGATCAGCTTCCTCGCTCGGGGCCCAGCGGAACTCGACGCGACCAGCCGCGTCGGTTGCGCGCACGGCAGCCTCACCGACGACTCCTTCGGCCGGGATCACCCACGCGTAGGCCATACCGTCGGGAGCGACGGCGATCGATGCGCTGAGCGAGGTGTCGAGAGGCCGACCGTCGGAACCGAAGCGAGACACCACCAAGGACACGGTTTCCGGCGTCGCGCTGTCGATCACACCGTCTGCATTGTCTTCGTCACCGCTGGCAACGATCAAGAAGATGATCCCGGCGACCAGCGCAGCGAAGACCAGCAGGATCCCAGCGACCGCACCTGACTTGCGGTACCACGCCTCGGGCGCCTGGGGCTGCTGCGGCGGGTCGTACGGTCCTGCTGCAGCCGCCACACCGAAGGGCTCGACCGGCGGCGCTGACGGGCCGGACTCGGGCAACGTGGGGACGACCGGGAAGACTTGCGTTGCATCGACCGGGGGCGTCGCTGGCGGGCCAGAAGGTGGCTCGGCCAGCGCGCCGATGCCCTGATCCGGCGTCGGGTCGTCACTCGGCCGCAGTGGAAAGTCGTCGTGGTTCGACATCGACACATTGTCCCACGCTCGTTCGACGCGACACCGTCTGCCGAGCAATTCGCTGGTCGATGACTGAACCGACCAGCAACGCCCTCACTCCATGAACGGAAGCTTGAGATTCGGCATCGCGCCGACGTCGAGCGCCGTTGGGCCGTCGGAACGTAGGCGGTGCCATCCCGCTGCAGCGATCATCGCAGCGTTGTCCGTGCACATCGACCGACTGGGAAGAAACCCTTGGATGCCATCGGCCTCGCACGCGGTCAGGAGTTCCTCTCGGAGCAGCGAGTTCGCAGCGACACCGCCACCGAGCACGATGCCGGTGGCGCCGACTTGGCGCGCGGCCTTGCGCGCTTTGTGCACCAGCACGTCGACGACCGCCATCTGGAACGACGCCGAGACGTCAGCATCGCCGACATCGGGATGTTTGCGTACGTAGTTCATGACCGAGGTCTTGAGCCCGGAGAACGAGAAGTCGAGTCCGTCGTCCTTCATCGCTCGCGGGAACGGGATCGCATCCGGGTCACCGAGCATGGCAGCTGCGTCGATCGCCGGCCCGCCCGGATACCCGAGATCCAAGAAGCGTGCGACCTTGTCGAACGCTTCGCCCGCGGCGTCGTCGATGGTCTGGCCGAGGAGGCGGTAGCGACCGTGATCCTGCATTTCGACCAGCATCGTGTGCCCGCCCGAAACCAGGAGGACCACCAGGGGGAACTCGAGCGTCGGGTCTTCCAGCGAGGCCGCGTAGAGGTGGGCCTCCATGTGATTGACCCCGATGAACGGCTTGTCCCAAGCGAGCGCGAGTGATTTCGCCGCCGACACCCCGACCAACAGCGCACCGACGAGTCCAGGCCCGACCGTGCACGCGATCGCATCGATGCGCGACTCGTCGATGCCGCCTTCCACGATCGCCCGGGCGATCACCGGATTGAGCGCATCGAGGTGCGCACGCGAAGCGACTTCGGGAACGACGCCGCCGAAGTCCGCGTGAAGATCGATCTGGGTGGAGACCACGTTGGACACGATGTCGTTCCCACCCATCACCAGCGCTGCTGCGGTCTCGTCGCAGCTGGTCTCGATACCCAAGACCAGCGTCGACTCGTCCACGACCAGCTCCGTGGCGCCTGAGGGTGCGGGCACCGAGGTGAAGGCCGACGTCATCGCTGTGCTTCCAATCGGTCAAGGCGGTCGCGGTACTCCGCGGTCTGGATGTCGTGGCACCACATAACGATGGCGTCCTCGACGTTCTCGTAGTACTTCTTGCGCACCCCGGCGGGGGCGAACCCGAACTCGCGATACAGCTCCTGAGCTCCGACGCTGGATACCCGAACCTCGAGTGTCCAGGCCACGCACTCTCGCCGAATGGCCTCGTCGGCCAGCGCGATCATCAGTGCGGTTGCGACACCCGACCGTCGAGCGTCGGGGTGCACGGCCACATTGGTGACGTGGGCTTCGTCGTGTGTGAACCACAGCCCGGCATGCCCGACGATGCGCCCCTTTGCGACCTTCTGGGCGGCAGAGACCGTCGGTGGGCGTCGTGCGGTCAGGTAGTAACGGCTGCCGTTCTTCACCTGTTGGATCTCGCTGTGGAACACGCTCGTCGACCACGGTTTGGGGTACGCGTGTGCCTCGGTTTCGAGCACCCCCTGACGCAGGTCTCGACGTTGCATCGGCGAGAGCACGACCCCTCCGAGCTCACGATCGTCATCGGGGCGGCCCAACATCCGCTCGATCACACTCATCGGGCGGCCCGAGTCTTCCAATTGATCAAGGCATCGGGTGCGCGCAGGTAGACGGGCTCGATCTCTCGTGCCTGTACCCATTCCTCGCGCAGCGCCTTCGCATGAGCCAGTTGAACGAGCGGGCTCGCAGACGGGTACGCGTCACCACCGATCTCGCAGTGATAGCCATCGAGGATCTCCTCGGAGTAGCGCCGGGCACCGTCGCCGACACACAGCGCATCCTGATTTCGTGCCATCAGATCGGCAACGACGTCACCG
>CALIOL010000359.1 GCA_938044705.1 uncultured Ilumatobacter sp.
CCACGTGACGACGGTGGCTACGTGGAAGGCCTCGTCAGCTTCACCGAAGACTGGGCGACGGAGAACGGCTTCCCCGCACCGATCGTCGTGGACAACATCGGCGCGGATCAAGCAGCACAGTCGATGTCCGACCTTGCACAGCAGGGCGTTGACCTCATGTTCGTCGGAGCGAGCGAGATCGCTGAACCGCTCGCCGACCTGACCGAGGCCTTCCCCGACATCTTCTGGTACTGCAACTGTGGCGCCGGGTTCGAGGAATTGCCCGGTCTTGCTCAGGCAACGGACTGGGGAGCCGCCATCCACTACACCGGCGGCGTTGCGCTCGGCCAGACGCTCATCGAGACCGGCGGCACGCAAGCCGTCTTCCTGGGATGCTGCGACCTCAACTTCGAAGTCGAGGCCCTCGAGGCAACACGGGCCGGTATGGCCAGTGTCGACCCGAGCCTCACGCTGACCTACGTGGCAACCGGTGACTTCCCGTTCGACTTCGCCAACTCGGCCAACGCCACCGCGGCGTTCTCGACCGCGGTCGCCGACGGCGCCACCTTGGCCTACGCCTACCTCGACGGCGCCCTCGAGCCGGTCGGTCAGGCCGCCACGGAGGCAGGACTCTCGGTCTTCGCAGCCGGCCCTGCCGACGTGTGTGATCGCGACGACGGCATCGATTGGACCGGCTCGATCGTCTTCGACGGTGGCCTCTACGCCGCCGAGGGTGTGGCCCGCATCGTTGACGGCACGCTCGCCGAAGGCACGACCTATCAGTTCCCGACGCAGCAGGGTCTCAACGGCGGGGTGCTCTGTGACCCATCCGCCGAGGCGACTGCGGCGATCGACGAGGCATTCGCTCTCCTCGCAGCCTTCGACGAAGAGCTGATGGGCCAACTCGGCGCAATCTCGGGCGCGGCGTACGCCGGAGGGTGAACGCAGATCACTCTGAACTGACTGGGGTGGGCGCCGACGCGGCGTCCACCCCAGCGGTGGAACTCCGCGGTGTGACCAAACGGTTTGGCGCGGTGACCGCGTGCGACTCGGTCGACCTCGTGTTGCAGCGGGGCAAGATCCACGGAATCCTCGGAGAGAACGGCGCCGGCAAGTCGACGCTGATGAAGATCCTGATCGGCCTCGTCCTGCCTGACGAGGGCAGCATTCACGTCGATGGTCAGGCGCACCAGATTCACGACCCGCTCGCGGCGTCCAAGCTCGGCATCGGAATGGTGCACCAGCACTTCAGCCTGGTCGACGCGCTCACCGTGTGGGAGAACGTCGCGCTCGGCGAGGCGGGCCGGCTCGACCCGCAAGCGGTGCAGCATCGGATCGGTGAGATCGGCGAGCACTACGGCCTCACCATCGATCCGATGGCTCGGGTCGGCGACTTGACGGCGGGTCTTCGTCAGCGTGTCGAGATCATCAAGTGTCTGCGGCGCGATCCGAGCATCGTCATCTTCGACGAGCCGACCTCCGTGCTGACCCCTGAAGAGTCGATGACGCTGTTCGCGTCGTTCCGTGATGTGGTCGCGGCCGAAGGCCGCGCCGTGGTGCTCGTGAGCCACAAGCTCGACGAGGTGATCGCTGCGACCGACGAGGTCACGATCATGCGCCAGGGCAAGGTGGTCGACGAGATGATCACCGCCGACGCCGACGCGCCGACCCTGGCGCGTGCGATGGTCGGTCGCGATGTGTCGTTGCGCGGCGAGCGCGCCGCGTTCGGCCTGGTGAACGCGGCAGCCGCTGACCCAGCGGACGTCGGCACATCTGATGACTCGACGCCTGGTGATCCATCCAGTCCGGCGGTGCTCTCGATCCGTGAGGCCTCGGCTCGATCACCGCAAGGGATCACCCTGCTCGATGGCCTGTCGCTCGACGTCCATGCGGGCGAGATCCTGGGGATCGCCGGGGTGGAAGGAAACGGTCAACGTCCGCTCGGCGACCTGCTGTCGTCGCTGGTCACGTTGTCGAGTGGCGAGGTCCGGGTCTCCGGTGAGATCGTCTCGACGAAGACCCCCGGTGCCATGGCGTCGGCAGGTATCGGCGTGATTCCTGAAGACCGTCATGACTCCGGCGTCGTGCTCGACATGACCGTCGCGGAGAACCTCGTGCTCATCGATCCGGCGCGTGCGGCCAACCGAGGTGTCCTCGATCGAACGCGTCTCGTGGAGAGCGCCGAGCAGCTGATCGCCGAATTCGACATCCAATGTGCGGGACCCGACGCTCCGATGTGGTCGCTCTCCGGCGGCAACCAGCAGCGCGTCGTGTTGGCGCGCGAGCTGTCGTACGAGCCCAAGGTGCTCGTCGGCGCACAACCCACCCGAGGGCTCGACGTGGGTGCGATCGAGTACATGACCAGCCGGCTGCGTGATGCGGCAAGCGACGGCGTGGCGGTCTTGTTGATCTCGAGCGAACTCGAAGAAGTGCTCGACCTCGCCGACCGTGTTGCGGTCATGTTCCGAGGTCGCATCGTCGGCGAAATGGCCCGCGACGCGGTCGACGTGGAGCAGCTCAGTCTTCTGATGGGCGGGGCCGCGGTATGAGCGATGCGGTGAGTCAAGGCGTGAAGCGCCAACAACGGCAGGTGGAGTGGGTCGGGCTGTACGCGGCGAGCGTCGCTGTTGCCCTGGTCGCTTCCGCGCTGCTGATCCAGACCACGGGCGGGAGCTCGTTGGCCGTGTTCGATGCGCTCATCGAGGGAAGCTTGACCGGCACCGGTCGTTGGGGGCTGACCCTCGGAGCCGCGGCTCCGATGCTGCTCGTCGCCCTCGGCACCATCATCTCGGCTCGCGCTGGTCTCGTGAACATCGGGCAGGAAGGCCAGCTCGCGATCGGCGCCGCGTTCGCGGTGTACATCAGTTTCCGGATCGACGGTCCAGGCCCGTTCAACCTCGTGGTCCTCATGGTGTTCGGCGCAATCGGCGGTGCGCTCTGGGCCGGAGCGGCCGGTGCGCTTCGCTTCTGGCGTGGCGTCCCGGAGGTCTTGTCCACGTTGCTGCTCGTGACCGTCGCAACTCAGCTCACCGCGTATGCGCTCGGTCGGGAGTGGCTGCTCTTGGCCCCGGACTCGGTGGGGGCACGCAACAACGTCAGTGAACAGTTGGCGGAGGACAACCGCTTGCCGAACCTCAGCGTCCTCGGCAATCAGATCCCGTTCGCCGCGTTCCTCGCAGTCGTACTGGCGTTGGGATTGGCGTTCGCATTGGCTCGCACGACCTGGGGCTTTCGTCTGAGGATGCTGGGCAAGAGCCCGAAAGCGGCTCAGCGCGCGGGCATCTCACAGACACGTTTCGGTATGCGGGCGATGTTGCTCAGTGGTGCATTTGCCGGGCTCGCTGGCGCGGTGATGTTCGCCGGCGGTGGATTCCAGTTCAGCAACTTCAAGTTCGTGCCGGGATTCAGCGGCAACATCGGGTGGACGGGTCTGCTCGTTGCGCTCGTCGCTCGCGAGAAGGCCATCCCAGCAATCCTGGTGGCGTTCGTCTTCGCATCGCTGAGAACCGGTTCCAGCTTCGTCGGCAGCACCGGTGTCGAGGCTCGCGTCACCGATGTGGTCGAAGGTCTCCTCGTCTTGGCGCTGCTGATCCCGCCCGCCGTGATGTTCCTCCGAGACCGTCGCCGAGCGCGCTTGGCCACGACGGAGAGGACCTGACATGGATCTCGTGTCCGGCCTGTTCGAGGCCATCACTGCGTCGTCGACGTACGTGAACGCGGCGCTTTTTGCCGGGTTGCTGATCTTTGCCGCGTCGGGTGAATGGATTGCCGAGCGGAGCGGCACGATCAACATCTCGGTCGAGGCAATGCTGTTGGCGGGTGCGTTCACCAGCGCTGCCGGGTACACGGCCACGGACTCCTTCCCCGTGGGGATCATCTGTGGCGTGCTCGGAGGAATGGTGGTCGCCGGGGTGCAGGCCGAGATGAGCCATCGACTCACCGCTGACCAGTTCGTGGTCGGTCTGACGCTCAACATCTTGATTCTCGGGCTCGCTGGCTTTCTCGCTCGAGTGGTCGATCTCACTACGAAGACCGCACCGAGATGGACGATTCCGGGGCTCAGCAGGATTCCGCTGTTCGGCGACGCGCTGTTTGGCCACCCGTGGCCGTTCTTCCTCTTGTTCCTCGTGGTTCCACTGGCCTGGTGGCTGGTGTTCCGAACCCGGTGGGGTCTCGAGGTTCGTGCGTCGGGCGAAGACCCCCAAGCGGGTGATGTCTCCGGGATCGACGTCAACAAGCGGCGCCGGCAGGCGATCTACTTCGCCGGCTTCACGGCTGGTCTCGGCGGTGCCTTTCTGATCTTCGTGCAAGTCGGACGGTTCGACGAGGGGGTGGTCAGCGGCCGTGGCTTCATCGCGATCGCCGCGGTCATCTTCGGCGGGTGGACGCTGCGTGGCACGATCGCTGGTTGCTTCGTCTTCGCACTCGCGTTGGCGCTGCGACTTCAGTTGCCGAACTACTACGAGGGTGTGCCGACTGAATTGCTCCAGGCCTTCCCGTTCCTCGTGACGATCTTCGGCATGGCGTTGTTCGCGCACCGAGTTCGTGCACCTGCGGCGCTCGCCAGGCCGTTCGTCCGCGGGCTGAAGTGACCTGCGAAGCTCTGAACTCGTGATCGTGAGTCGACGACGATGACCTGGTGGGAAGCGGTCTTGTTGCTGGGTGGTGGTCTGGCGGCGGGGGTGATCAACACGATGGCCGGTGGCGGCTCGGCGCTGACGGTGCCGCTTCTCGTGTTGGCGGGCGTGCCGGGAAACCAGGCCAACGGATCGAATCGAGTCGGTGTGTTGGCGGCGAGCGCGTCGGCGGTTGCGGCGTTTCGCAAGGCCGGCGTCGACGGTGTCAAGGGTGCTGCGCCGGTGCTCGGCCCCGCCGTGGTGGGATCGCTCGTCGGATCGTTCGGGATCAGCCAGATCGCGGATGAGACGTTCGAGACGATCTTCGGGTTCTTGTTGATCCCGATCATCGTCCTCACGATCTTCAAGCCGAAGCCGAAGGAAGGTGCCGAGCCCTGGTCGGCGCCGGTGACCGCCGGGGTGTTCTTGTGCATCGGGATGTACGGCGGTGCGTTCCAGGCTGGCGTCGGCCTGGTGATGCTCGCGGCGCTCACCCGGGCCGGGTTCGATCTGGTCACCGCGAACAGCGTGAAGGTCATGGTCAACCTGATCGTCACGATGATCGCCCTGCCGGTGTTCGTGCTGCAGGGCAACGTGGTGTGGGCGCCCGCCTTGGTGCTCGCCGCAGGTTTTTTGGCTGGCGGCTGGTTCGGCGCCAAGCTCGCCGTGCGCGGCGGCGAGAAGGTCGTGCGCGTGTTCATGGTCGGCGCAGCGCTCTTCCTCGCCGGCCGCCTCATCGGCCTCTGGTGACGGCGCCGAGCCCGCGTGACCCAACGTGTCAGCGCGCACAGGGGTACTCCAGAGTTCTCCGGACACGCTCAGAGCACGCAACCGTCTTGCGCTCGGTCGAAGAAGTCGGCGAAGTCTTCCTGATCGAAGTCCCCACCGAGGGCTTCGACGATCGCATCGCTCTGAACGAACTCGGGGTCGTAGTCCTGCGCTGCGGCCAGCTCGTCGACCTGAACGAAGACTGCGGCGAGAGCAGCGGTCTCGTCGGCCAGTTCTGCGGGTGCGAGGTCTGCGAGGGTCTGCGTCCCTTCGACGAACTCCGCCAACATCGCCTCGGCGTCTTCGGCCGTCTCGGGGTCGTCATCGAGGCCGTCGAGGAAGGCAAACGTTCTGCAGAAGTCCTCGGGGAGCGTGGGGAGCTCGACGACCGTGGGCATCGGCACTGCGGGAAGTGCGACGGTGTTGCCATCCGGCAAGAACTCGGACTCGCTGATCCCGAACTCCTCGTCGGCGAGGCCGTCGTCTTCGTCGATGAAGAAGCTCACTGGGCGACCGGTCGCCGAGTCGTATGTCGCCTCGACGCTGTGCGCTCCGGCGTCGAGTGCGTTCTCGATCTCGTCGAACATGTCCTCGACCGTGTACCCCTCGTCGGTCGCCTCTGCGACGCCGTCGGTGGTCTTCGTGGCCGCGGTGATCTGTCCGTCGGCCACCGTGACGTCAACGTCGATCGCTGGACAGAAGCAGTTGAACGCGTAGGAGACGGTGTACGTGTCGACCCCCGTTTGAGCCCAGATCTGCCGTGCTTCGGCGAGCTGTTGACGCACTGGGTCGGTGGTCTGCTCGACCCCGTCGCCGTTGGGTTCCCCGGCGTTGTCGGTCGCCGCGTCGGAACTGCATGCGGCGCTCACGAGCACCAGGCAGAGCGTTGCGAACGGGAGGCGGATGGAAAACGACGAGTTCGTCATAGGGGTTTGACGCTGCTCCGTGGCTCTCGGTTCCCGTCTGCGGAGATCGGCCGCTTTCTCGAGGCGTCGAACTCGGCGCAGAGACCGCTCCGAGTTGTGATCCGGGGGAAACAGTCCGTTCATCGAGTGGTCTTATGGTCAGACCACTATGGAGACCACGAGGCTGACCGCAACGCCAGACACCTGCTTCTGGGGATATCTCGATGCCACGGAGCAGCCGGTGCTCAGCATCGACCCCGGCGACACGGTGACGATCGAAGCGGTGACGCATCACTCCGGCGACGCGCCCGACCTGTTGATGGACGAAGGGGTCACCGCGATCTGGGAGGGCATCGCGCCGGAACTGCGAGCGCCCGGCGTCCACATCATGACCGGCCCGATCGAGGTCCGTGGCGCCAAGTCCGGTGACACGCTGCGCGTCGAGCTGCTGTCGATGACCCCACGCATGCCGTATGGCTCGAACTGCGCAGCCAACTGGGGTCTGTTCCACCAGCAGTTCGGCAAGGAGCGCATCACGATCTACGAGCTCGTCGACCCGGACCCGAACGGCGGTTTCCCAACCGCTGCCCAGCCGATGTTCGGTTTTGACTTCACCGCGCTCGAGTTGTACGACATGCCCGGCGTGATCTCCGAACCCGACCCGTCGAAACGCGAGGCGTTCAGCCGAGCGGTGCAGGTTCCCGTGCGACCTCACCTCGGCGTGATGGGCGTCGCCCCCGAAGGCGGTCGCGTCAGCAGCATTCCGCCCGGGGTGTTCGGTGGCAACGTCGACAACTGGCGCTTCGGGCCCGGCGCGACCGTTCACTATCCCGTGTTCCACGAAGGGGCCGGCTTCTACGTCGGCGACCCGCACTTC
>CALIOL010000360.1 GCA_938044705.1 uncultured Ilumatobacter sp.
GTGGCCGAGAAGCTCGGCTATCGATGGGAAGGAACCGCCCGCGAGGCCGATCTTCACGCCGACGGGTGGCATGACATGCACCAGCATGCTCACCTCGCACACGACTGAAGCCCCCCGACGGTGGCGGGCACAGGTCGGGAGTTGGGCAGCACAGAATCAGGCCGGGTAGCCTGGCGCTATGGACGAAACACACGTCACCGAGGCAGCTGGCGCCGAGAGCACTGTCGAGTCCGACGACCTCCTCGACGACGAGTTGCTCGTCGAAGAGATCTCCATCGACGGGATGTGCGGCGTCTACTGACGCCGCTCTGAGCGCCGAACGCGTGCTCGACTCGTCGCTCGACCTGCATCCGCAGGTTGCTCTGCGTCCCGAACCATTCGGCGCGCTGGCGTACCACTACGACACCCGCAAGCTCGTCTTCCTCAAGCACCCAGACGTGGTTCGTGTCGTGCAATCGCTGTCCGACCATGAAACGGTCGCCGACACACTCGCCGCCTGCGAGATCGACGAACGCCGCTGGCCGTCGTTCGACAAGGCACTCACCTCCCTCTACGAATCGGAGATGCTCCATGAGCGTCGTTGAACGCCCAACGCCACCCGCCTCCGGTCCAGCCGCTCTGGTCGAACAGCTCAAAGGCGGGCTCGACGCACCGATCTGTCTCACGTGGGAGCTCACCTACGCGTGCAACCTCGAATGCGTGCACTGCCTGTCATCGTCAGGGCGCCGCGACCCGCGCGAGCTCAGCACCGAAGAAGCCAAGGCCGTCCTCGACGAACTCCACGACCTGCAGGTCTTCTACATCAACATCGGTGGTGGCGAACCGATGATCCGCCGCGACTTCTTCGAGCTGGTGGAGTACTCGATCAGTAAAGGCATCGGCGTCAAGTTCTCGACGAACGGCGCGTTCATCGACGCTGAGAAGGCCCGTCGCCTCGCATCGATGGACTACCTCGACATCCAGATCAGCCTCGACGGCACCGATGCCGTGACCAACGACGCGGTGCGCGGCGACGGCTCGTACGACACGGCGATCCAAGCCATGGAGCATCTGCGTGACGCAGGGTTCGGCGAGTTCAAGATCTCCGTCGTCGTCACTCGACACAACGTCGACCAGCTCGATGAATTCAAGGCGCTCGCCGACGAGTACGGCGCGCAGCTGCGCATCACCCGCCTCCGGCCGTCGGGACGCGGCGCCGACAGCTGGCACGATCTGCATCCCACGCAAGCGCAGCAGCGCCAGATCTATGACTGGCTCATCGCCAAGGGCGACAACGTGCTCACGGGCGACTCGTTCTTCCACCTGAACGCACTCGGCGAGGAACCGCTGCCCGGGCTCAACATGTGCGGCGCGGGCCGGGTGGTCTGCCTGATCGACCCGATCGGCGACGTGTACGCATGCCCGTTCGTCATCCACGACGAGTTCAAAGCAGGCTCCGTGCGCGACACCGGCGGCTTTTCACACGTGTGGAAACAGAGCGACCTGTTCACCGAACTCCGCGAGCCTCAGTCGGCTGGCGCCTGCGCGTCGTGTGGCAGCTACGACGCGTGTCAGGGCGGCTGCATGGCAGCCAAGTTCTTCGTGGGCATCCCGCTCGACGGCCCCGACCCCGAGTGCGTCAGCGGCCACGGCGAACAGGCGATGCTCGCTGCTTCGGCTGGCAAGGTCGACGTACCTCGCCCGATGATGGACCATTCCAAGCCGGAGCGCGTCGCCGTAACCCTCACGCGTCGCTGACATCGCAACCGTGTGAGACAGCTGGCTCGCCAGCCGGGTCTCGCAGGTGTCCGCGTGCAAGGATCGTCCCCTGTGCCTGTCGTCCTCTTCGTTGTCGCCTATCTGCTCGGCACGTTCCCCAGCGCAACGCTGATCGCTCGGGCGAACGGCGTCGACATCTCGACCGTCGGCTCGGGCAACCCTGGCGCATCGAACGTCACCCGGGCGCTCGGCTGGCGCAAAGGCGTGTGGGTCTATGTGCTCGACGCATTGAAGGGAGCCATCGCCACAGGGCTCGCACTCGGGCTCGACGGGCGACCTCTCGCCTACTGGTGTGGAGCGGCTGCGATCGTCGGCCACATGTTCCCGATCTTCCGCCGCTTCAAGGGCGGCAAGGGAGCGGCAACAGGATCGGGCGTGCTGCTCGTGTTGCACCCGGTCATCGTTCCGTTCGCTCTCGCGTTGTGGTGGATCGTTGCCAAAGTGACCGGCAAAGCAGCGGTCGGAACCTTCGCTGCTGTCACCCTGGTTCCGGTCGGCCTCGCTGTGCTCGGTCGTCCGGCGTGGGAGTACTTCGCGATCGGTGCGTTGAGCCTGTTGATCCTGGCGAGACACTGGCGCAACTTCGTACGCATCGTGAAACGCGAAGAGCCGGCGATGCGCTCCTCGCGCTGATCACTCGAACACCGCAAGAAAATTCTCGATCGGGGCGTCGGACTCGCAGGGTCTGCGACGATGACCTCACTGTGAGTGCGACGACCCGACCCGACTCAGCCGGTGAGAGACAAGCACTGCTCGCGATCTATGACGAGGCCGTCGTCGACCTCTACGGCTACTTCCACCGCCGGTGTCGCAACCGGTCGGTCGCCGAAGACCTGACGACCGAGACGTTTCTCGCGGCCGTCGAATCGATCGAACGAGGTGTCGTCGAGCGGGTCACGATCGCCTGGCTCGTCGGCATCGCACGTCACAAGCTCGTCGACCATTGGCGCCGAGTGGAGCGCGAACAGCGACGACTCGTCGCTGTCCACACCGAGCCGGACCCTCCGGCCGTCACCGACTGGGACACTCAGCTCGACACGCTCACCGCACAGGACGTTCTGAACGAACTGGGTGAACATCATCGCTCGGCGCTCACTCTCCGCTACGTCGACGATCTCCCGGTCGCCGAAGTCGCCCAGATACTCGACCGCACGCTGCATGCCACCGAAGCGCTGCTCGTACGTGCCCGTCGAGCGTTCCGCACCCGATACGAGGAGGTGACCCAGTGACCGCCACGAACGACCCGCTCGAACAGCTCCGCGACAACGGGGCGACAACCGTTCCGCCCGACCCGGGCTTCGTCGCGCAGCTCCGGTTCAAGCTCGAGCACGCCCTCGCCGACCCGACCCCTGACATCCCGCTCCCTGACAGAAAGCAGTCCAC
>CALIOL010000361.1 GCA_938044705.1 uncultured Ilumatobacter sp.
AGGATGCGTGTGCTCGCGGTCTTCTCGCATCGCGACGGAATCACCGCATGCACCGCCGCTGCCAGCGCAGCAACGGCCAGCGACCCGGCGAACCCCGACGCAACGCGGAAGTGCTCGCCGTAGCTCTCCCCGACCGAGTCGGGATGTTCGGTGAAGTGCGCTCGGATTCCCATGCCGTCATCGTAAGAAATCCGTCGCAGACGTGCTTTGCGAAGTTCGCGGGGATTCGCCTGATCTGAGCGACGTTCGTGCGCCATGAGGCACTTCAGTGCAATACTCGTCGATTGTGGACGAAGTTGATCGGGATATTGTGCGTTTACTGCAAGCCGACGGAACGCTGAGCGCCCGCGAGCTCGGTGACGCGGTCGGGCTGACGCCCACACCGTGTTGGCGACGGGTCCGCGCACTGGAGGAATCCGGTGTGATCACCGGCCGCGTCGCACTGGTCGACCCTGCTGCGGTCAATCTCGGAGTGACCGCGCTCGTCAACATCCGCACCAATGATCATTCCTCGGCGTGGGTCACCAAGTTCCAGGCTGCAATCGACCGGTTTCCCGAAATCGTGGAGGCGTACCGCACCAGCGGCGACATCGACTACCTCCTCAAAGTACTGGTGCCGAGCATCACCGCCTTCGACGAGTTGTACAAGCGACTCATCGATGCGGTGGACCTCTACGACGTTCGAACGATCTTCGTCATGGAAGAGATGAAGCGAACGACCGCGATTCCACTCCATCACATGACGAATGATTGACGCACGATGTTGACCTTGGTGAGCACGTCCGAACGAGGCGTCATCGTCGATCTGGATGGACGGGTCGTAGAACTCAGCTGGACATGGCTGCGGGATCACGCAACCGACGCCGAGTCGTACCTCATCTCGGCGCAGCAGCGCGTCGTCACCCCACAGACGATCGCTGCCGCCGGAGTGGGTGATGCCGTCGTTTCCTCCGCTGGTCTCGAGGTCTCGTGGCCGGGTGGGCCGACGACGGTCTTCGATGTCGATGCGCTCAGCGCGCTCGCAGCTCCCGCCGAGTCGGTTCGCGTCGGCGTCGAACCCGAGCCGTGGACGCGCGCCACGCTCACCGATCGGTTGCAACGGATCGACTTCGTGGAATTCGTCGGAGGGGTCGATGGCCTGCGAACTGGAGTCGACCACCTGTGGCGCGACGGTCTCATCGCGCTCACCGGCGTTCCTCTGGACACCCGCTCCACCCGCGCCGTGCTCGAGCGGATCGGGTACATCCGCTCGACCATCTTCGGTGACCTGTGGGAGTTCCGTTCGGACGGCGGGTTCGACGACACCGCGTCGACGCCGTTGGAGATCACGCCGCACACCGACGGGACGTACAGCCACGATGCTCCTGGCCTTCTCGGCCTCCACTGTCACCTGTATGAAGCGACGGGCGGCGAGAACGTGTTCGTCGACAGCACGACGATCGCAAACCGGTTGTCGTCGGAGTCACACAGGGTGTTGTCGACGGTGGACATCCCGGGCCGGTACATCGGCGACGGCGCGCACCTGATGGCCAAACGTCCCGTCCTGCGGTACGAGGGAAACCGGCTCGTACAGGTCAGCTACAACCACCACGACCGTGCGCCCTTCGTGCTGCCCGAGCCCGTGATGGGCGAGGTCTACGCGGCGCTGTTCGAGTTCGACGCGCTGGCAAACAACGCTGACCTGCAGCTCGAAGTCGAGTTGCGACCCGGTGAGATGGTGATCTTCGACAACTGGCGAGTCCTCCACGGTCGCCGAGCGTTCTCGGGCGAGCGACTGATCGCAGGCGGATACGTCAATCGGGAGGACTTCGAGTCCACCACGCGGCTGATCACGTGACACCACCATCGACGGTTGTGGACTACAACCATCACCGCGCTCTGCGCGAAGCTTCGTGAATGACCGTTCTCGAAGACTCTGCCGCGACCACCGCACTCGACCCTGAAGCCCAGCGCGTCACCGACGCACTCGACGCGTTTCTCGCCGCGAACGATGCTGCGACGATGTCGGACATCGAGTTCCGCGGCGCACGCTTCGACGCCGGCCTCGCGTGGGTTCACTTCGCCGAAGGCGACGGCGGGCTCGGCGTGCGTCCCGAACTCAACAAGATCGTCGAAAAGGCACTGCGCACCGCTGGCGCCAAGCCGACCGACCCGTCGACGTTCTTCATGCACCTCGCAGGACCGACCATCGCGACGCATGGCTCCGACGAGGTCAAAACACGCTTCCTGCGCCCGATGTTCACCGGGGAAGAGAAGTGGTGTCAGCTGTTCTCCGAGCCGGGTGCCGGTTCGGACTTCGCTGGGCTCGGCACCAAGGCGGAGCGGGACGGCGACGAGTGGATCGTCAATGGTCAGAAGGTGTGGAACACGCTGGCGCACCTCGCCGACTACGGCATGCTCGTGACCCGCACCGATCCGGATGCACCGAAGCACAAGGGGATGACCTACTTCGCGCTCGACATGAAGGCCGAGGGCGTCGAAGTGCGACCGCTTCGCCAGATCACGGGCGAAGCCGAGTTCAACGAGGTCTACATGACCGACGTCCGCGTGCCGGACTCCGCACGTGTCGGCGACGTCGGCGAAGGGTGGCGCGCATCGCTCACGACGCTGATGAACGAACGCAATGCGATCGGCGGCGGCGGCGGGGGCGCTCCGAAGCGAGGTGCAGCGGCGAACGACGCCGTCGAGGTGTGGAACGCGATGGACCCGTCCAAGCAGACCGCTGCTGACAAAGACACGCTGATGCAGTGGTGGGTGCAGGCAGAAGTGGGTCGTCTCACCAACATGCGTGCGGCACAGAACGCGAAATCGGGCAACCCCGGCCCCGAGATGTCGATCGCCAAGCTCGCGTACTCGGAACTGAACAAGGGCCTCTACGAGTTCTGCATGAACCTGCTCGGCGCCGATGCGCTGATCGACTACGACTACTCGTTCCGACGTCCGGAAGATCTCGACGTGTCAGGGACCGCCCACGGACTGCGCTACGCGTTCTTGCGGGTACGCGCCAACTCGATCGAAGGCGGCACGTCGGAGATCATGCGCAACATCCTCGGTGAACAGGTGCTGGGCCTGCCGGGCGAACCACGCGTCGACAAGAACGTCGCCTGGAAAGAAGTTCCCCGGAACTGATCCGTCGACCGACACTCGAAAGCACCTCACGATGACGATGACCTTCCAGGAAGCCTGCGCGGCCGTATGCGCCCCGGGCACGATGTTCGAGATCCAAGAAGCCGAGGTCCTCGGCCGCACCAGCAAGGTCTTCGCCGGTACCCCGCCGAACATCCGCGCGCTGTTCGCGCTCGCCGCGGCGAGGACCGACGAGTTCATCATCTTCGAAGAGGAGCGATGGACCATGCCGGAGGTCCTCGACATGGCCGGCAAGATCGGCCACCTCCTGGTGAACGACCTCGGGGTCTCGAAGGGTGACCGGGTTGCGTTGGCGATGCGCAACTACCCCGAGTGGATCGCGGCGTTCGTGGCGGTCACATCTGTCGGCGCGGTGGTCGTGCCGATGAACGCATGGTGGGTGACCGACGAGTTGGTCTTCGCGATCGAGGACTCGGGCTCGAAGGTCGTCATCGCAGACCAGGAGCGCTTGGCGCGGATGCAACAGGCTGAGCCAGGAGCGATCGACGCAACGGTCGTCGTCGCCCGAGCCGGTGGATCCCTGCCCGCTGGGGTGCTCGACATGGCCACCTCGCTCAGCGACGGCGCGACGATGCCCGAGGTCGACATCGACCCGGACGACGACATGACTATCCTCTACACGTCGGGCACGACAGGGCGACCGAAAGGCGCCGTGTCGACGCATCGTGCTGTGCTGAGCGCGTTGCTCTCGTTCGCAGCGCGCGCCGCGGTGGCAGCGATCCGGGAACCCGAGGACGAGGACACGATCGAGGAGGGCGGCAAGCCGCAGACAGCGTTCATGCTGTGCGTCCCGCTCTTTCACGTCACCGGCCTCGTCCCGGTCATGCTCGGTTCGTTCGTCAGTGGCGCCAAGCTGGTGATGACGTACAAGTGGGAACCGAACCGAGCGTTGGAACTCATCGAGCAGGAAAGCGTCACCAACTTCGTCGGTGTTCCCACGATGAGCTGGGATCTCCTCGAAGCCGAGACCTTTGCCGAGCGCGACACCTCGTCGTTGCGGTCGGTCGGTGGCGGCGGCGCGCCGATGCCACCGGAGCTGGTGAAGCGCATCGACGAGAACTTCCAGCGTGGCCGCCCCGGGCTCGGCTACGGCATGACCGAGACCAACGCGTACGGGCCGCAGAATGCTGGCGACGACTTCGTGAACAACCCGAAGTCCACGGGTCGACCGGTGCCGATCATGGACGTCAAGGTCACCGACCCGATGGGCGAAACCCTTGCGGTCGGCGAGACCGGGGAGATCTGGTTCCGCAGCCCCTCGCTGATTCGCGGCTACTGGAATCGGCCGGACGCGACCGCCGAAACCATCGTCGACGGCTGGCTGCGCTCGGGAGACATCGGTCATCTCGACGACGAAGGCTTCGTGTACGTCAGCGACCGTGCGAAGGACATGATCCTGCGCGGTGGAGAGAACATCTACTGCGCCGAGGTCGAGGCTGCGATCTACGAGCATCCCGCTGTCTACGAAGCCGCGGTCTACGGGGTACCCGACGAGCGACTCGGTGAAGAACTCGCCTGCCACGTAATGATCAAAGAAGGCGAGCAGCTCGACGTCGGCGAACTGCAGCAGTTCGTCGGACAGCGCCTTGCGAAGTTCAAGGTTCCCTCGATCATCACCGTCGTGCACGATCAACTGCCACGCAACGCCAGCGGAAAGATCCTCAAGCGCGAGCTTCGGGACAGCGTGACCCCGACCGCCTGACATGCAGCTGTCGACTGCTCCGCTCTCTTGCGGCATCGACAAAGATGAGGCCATGACCGAACTCTGGGAACACTCGGCACTCGATCTGGCGGGGATGATCGCAAACGGCGAGGCCACGAGCCGAGCGGTCGTCGAGGCGCATCACGCTCGCATCGACGCGGTGAACGGCGACCTCAACGCGATCGTGCGACGCCTGGACGAGACCGCGCTGACCGCCGCCGACGAGGCGGACGCTGCCGTCGCCCGCGGCGACGCTCTCGGGCCGTTCCACGGGGTGCCGTTCACGGTGAAGGAGAACATCGACCTGGTCGGCAGCCCGACGACCCAGGCGGTTGCGGCGATGGCGGAAGCGTTGCCCACGAAGGATGCTCCGGCAGCTGCGCGGATGAAGGCGGCAGGCGCGATCCCCATCGGCCGCACCAACCTTCCCGACTTCGGGCTTCGCGTGCACACGGACTCGTCGCTGCACGGCCTCACCCGCAACCCGCATCACCCCGGCCGCACGGCGGGTGGTTCCAGTGGCGGCGAAGCGTCTGCGATCGCGTCGGGCATGAGCCCGATGGGGCTCGGCAACGACATCGGCGGGTCGCTGCGGAACCCGGCTCACTGCTGTGGCATCGCATCGATCAAGCCGTCGGTCGGTGTCGTGGCGTCGGCGTCGTCGCTCCCGCCGGAAGACCCGATGCTGTCGTTCCAGCAGATGGCGGTGCAAGGCACCATGGCGCGACGGGTAGCCGACGTGCGGGCGGCGTTCGACGTGGTCGCCGGGCCCGACCCACGAGACCCGATGAGCCTTCCGGTGACACTGACCGCACTTCGCCCGAACGAGACGTTGCGAGTCGCCGTGCTCGCCGACCCACCCGGAGGCACGACACATCCAGAGATCGCTGCAGCGATTCGATCGGCGGGCGACGTGCTCGCCGACGCCGGTCACGAGGTGGTCGAAGCGACGCCACCGATGTACGCCGAGACGATCGACATGTGGGCCGGACTCTTGGTCCAGGACCTGGTCGTGATGCGCCCGATGCTCGAGATGGTGATGGGCAGCGATGCCACGACGGTCATCGCGAATCTGCTGGACGATGCCCCCGAGATCACCCTCGAGACGGTGGCGTACCTACAGGCGGGTCGCGCTCAGGCCATGCGGCTGTGGTCGGAGTTCTTTGCGGAACATCCCATCCTGCTGACGCCAACGTGGGCAATGCCTGCCTTCGAGCACGGCGCCGACCTGGCCGACGGTGACGAGTTGATCCGCGACACGCTGCGTCCGGTCACGCCGATCAACTTCCTCGGACTCCCGGCCGCCGTCGTGCCCCATGGATCCGCCGATGGGTTGCCGGTCGGGGTTCAGGTCATCGGGAACCGATTCACGGACCTGCGCTGCCTCGACATCGCCGCGCAGATCGAGTCCGCGAGCGCACCGGTCACCCCCATCGATCCGGTCACGGCGTGAGCCGACAGCAGCTGCGCAGCCGATGACACCACTTCAGTCCTGGTCGGTGGATGCGGTCAACCTGCCCGAGCACGCGAACAATGCAATCCACACCGACGCTGGCGCTCGCGCCGCCGGGTTTCCCGGCGCTCTCGTGGCGGGGGTGACGACCTATGCGTACCTCACGCATGCTCCGGCCATGGCGTGGGAGATGTCATGGTTGACGGGCGGTGGCGCCGAGGTGCGGTTTCGTCACCCGGTGCTGGACGCCGAACGCGTCGACGTGCTGGTCGACCCCGACGACGCCGAGGCGGTGACGGCGACCGTCGGTGGGGCTCCGCGAGCCGAAGCTCGCTTCGGCCGGACGGCTGAAGCACTCGAGGAGCGAGACGGCCCGGCGCTCGACCCGATCGAGTTCGTTGTGGACTCGACGTGGTGCGACTACGGACTCCGAGCGGGCGACGACTGCCCGCTGTATTTGCAGCACGACATCGCGCACCCGACGAGTTGGCCTCGAATCGCCAACCAGTTCTGCCACGAACAACTCGTGGACGGATCGTGGATCCACGTCCGCAGTCGTATCGCCCACCACGGCGTCGCACCTCGAGGTTCGAGGCTGCGAGCGACCGCTCGCGTCGCGGCACGCTTCGACAGCCGTGCCGGCGAGCGCGCGGTGCTCGACGTCCGAATCGACGCCGACACCGTTCCGGTTGCATCGCTCGAGCACGAGGCGATCATCCGACTCCGCTCCTGATTCCCGATCGGTGTGCGGAGGAGTGCAAACATGACGCCGTGAGCAGTGACAACGGCCAGCGATCCCAACGCATCGTCTTGGCCCGGCACGCCGAGACCGAATGGAGCATCACCGGCCAACACACCGGTCGGAGCGACATCGCACTCACGGCCGCCGGGCGCGACGCTGCGGTGGAACTCGGCAGGCGAATCTCGGGCCATCGCTTCGATCGCGTGATCTCGAGTCCGCTCCAACGGGCGCGCGACACCGCACACCTCGCGGGCTTCGAGGATCCAGAGATCGATGAGAACCTGCTCGAGTGGGACTACGGCGACTACGACGGAATCACCACGGCCGACATCAGAGCGGAACGACCCGGGTGGCAGTTGTGGACCGACGGCGCCCCGAACGGTGAGACACCCGAACACGTAGCGGAGCGCGCTGACGCTGCGGTCGCGCACGCCGTCGGCATCTGCGAGTCGGGTTGCGACGCCATCGTGTTCGGACACGGGCACATGCTGACGGCCCTCGCGGTGCGGTGGATCGGTTTGCCGATCGCTCACGGCAAGAACTTCCGCATCTCGACCGGGTCGATCGGCATCCTCCGATGGAAACGCGAGAACCGGGTACTCGACCTGTGGAACGACCGGTCGCACCTGACCCGAGCGATCGAGGAGACGCCATGAGTGTGCGGTCAGATATTCAGCTCGGCGTCCACGTCGGCCAGCAGAACGCCACCATGGCAGAGCTCGTTGCATTGTGGAAGCGACTCGACGAGCGCGTCGACTGGATCTCGATCTGGGATCACCTGTACGAGGCGCCTCCCGCGGGCGGCACGACACCGCACTTCGAGGCCGTCGCTTCGTTGAGCGCACTCGCTTCCGTGACGACCAAGGCGCGCCTCGGCTGCCTCGTGTTCTGTGTGCCGTATCGAAATCCGGCGTTGCTGGCGAAGTCGATCGTTGCGATCGATCACCTGTCGCAGGGTCGCTTCGAGCCAGGCTTCGGAGCCGGCTGGCATCAGCCTGAGTTCATCGCTCACGGCTACGACTTCGAACAGATCGGCGTGCGCTTCGACCAGCTGACCGAAGGGCTCGAGATCATCTCGGGAATGCTCGGCCCGGACGAATCCACGACGTACTCCGGCGAACACTTCTCGGTCGACGCGGTCACCTGTGTCCCAGGGCCGTACGACCGCGAGATCCCACTGTGGACCGGAGGACGGGGGCCGACGCGCACACCAGCGACCGCGGCGCGCTTCTGCTCGGGCTGGAACGTGCCGTACGTCGGCCCGGATGAATACCGCCGGCTCAACGAACGGCTCGACGCGGCGTGCGAGACGATCGGCCGTGACCCGGCAACCCTCGAACGCTCGGTCAATCTGGCGTTCCACCTCGGGGCGACGCCGGACGCAGCGACCGCAGAGCTGCAGCGGATCCGCGACCAGTGGGGTGCAGAGGCCGAGCGCGTCGCGGCTGGCGCCCTGACCGGAACACCCGAGGATGCTGTCGAGCAGGTCGCCGCGTTCCGAGACGCGGGCGCCGACATGGTCAACGTCGCGCTCCGCCTCCCCGTCGATCACGAAGCTCTCGACGCCTACCTCGATGTCGTCATTCCGGCTGCGCACAGCGAGATCAGCTGACTCGTCGAGCGACGTCCTCCACGATTCATCTGACGTTCACCTCGGAGATGCCGAGACTTTCGTAGCGTGACGGCAATGACAACACGGGTGGGTATCAACGGCTTCGGACGGATCGGCCGACTGGTCGTGAGAGGCCTGGCCCATCGTCGATCCCTCGGCGACGACATCGAACTGGTGCACGTCAACGACCCGAACGCCGATGCCGAGACCATGGCGCACCTTCTCGACTACGACACCGTCCACGGCCGCTACCCCGGCGAGGTGTCTCGCGGGGCGGACGGATCGTTCGAGCTCGACGGTCGAGAGGTCACCTGCTCCGCCAAGAAGGCTCCCGAAGACGTGCCGTGGAGCGCGAGGGACGTCGACATCGTGCTGGAGGCCAGCGGCAAGTTCAAGACCAACAAGAAGCTCCTCCCGTACTTCGATCGAGGAGTGCAGAAGGTGATCGTTGCAGCCCCGGTGAAGTCCGAAGGCGTGCTCAACATCGTGATGGGTTGCAATGACGATCTGTACGACCCCGCGCAGCATCACATCGTCACCGCTGCGTCGTGCACCACGAACTGCCTCGCGCCGGTGGTGAAAGTGATGCACGAGCAGTTCGGGATCGAGCGCGGAGCGATCACGACGATCCACGACGTGACCAACACGCAGGTCATCGTCGACGCACCACACAAGGACCTTCGCCGGGCGCGCTCGGCGCTCAACTCGCTGATCCCGACGACGACGGGCTCGGCGACGGCGATCACGATGATCTACCCCGAGTTGACCGGGAAGTTGAACGGCACCGCGGTGCGCGTTCCCTTGCTCAACGCGTCGCTCACGGACTGCGTGTTCACGATGCAATGCGACGTGACCGTCGACGAGGTCAACGCCGCATTGCGCAGCGCTGCGGGCGGAGAACTCGCGGGCATCCTCGGGTTCGAAGACCTGCCGCTGGTGTCGGCCGACTACACCAACGACACACGATCGGGAATCGTCGACGGCCCGAGCACGATGGTGATCGACGACCGAATGGTCAAGCTGCTCGTCTGGTACGACAACGAGTACGGCTACGCATTCCGGATGGCTGATCTCGCCGCAAAGGTCGCCGCCGAGCTCTGACATGCAGACCCGCAACTACGCCCTCGCCACCGTCTCTCCGGACCACTGACATGCAGACCCGCAACTACGCCCTCGTCACGGCCGGCTACTGGTCGTTCACGCTCACCGACGGGGCGCTGCGGATGCTGGTGCTGCTGTACTTCAACGGGCTGGGCTACTCGCCGGTGTCGCTGGCCTTCCTGTTCCTGGCCTACGAGTTCATGGGCATTCTCACGAACCTGCTCGGCGGGTGGGTGGGGTCGCGTACCGGCCTGAACAGAACGCTGATGGCCGGCTTGACACTCCAGGTCGTCGCATTGGTCGCTTTGACGTTCCAGCGCGAGAGCTGGCCGGAGGTCGGCACCGTCGTGTTCGTGATGGCGGCCCAGGCGTTGTCGGGAGTCGCCAAGGACTTGACGAAGATGAGTTCGAAGAGCGCGGTGAAGTTCGTCGCTGGAGACGCTGACGGAGCGCTGTTCCGAATGGTCGCCATCCTCACCGGTTCCAAGAACGCACTCAAGGGTGTTGGCTTCTTCCTCGGCGCAGCGCTGCTCGCGCTCTTCGGTTACGACGCGGCACTGTGGATCATGGCGGCACTGATCGCGATCACGCTCGCCGTCATTGCCGTGATGCTCAATGAAGACATCGGCAAGTCGAAGAAGAAGACACCGCTCCGCCAGGTGCTGTCGAAGTCCGAGGCGATCAACCGACTGTCGTTCGCTCGGTTCTTCCTCTTTGCCTCGCGCGACATCTGGTTCGTGGTCGCGCTCCCCGTGTTCCTGCACGACGAGTTGGGGTGGTCGTTCTATGGCGTCGGTGGCTTCCTCGCCGCATGGGTGGTCGGCTACGGCATGATCCAGTCGATCGCACCGAAGTTCCTCCGTGGCGCCAACGAGATCGCCGCAGCTCGCCAGTGGGCGTTCGCGCTCGGAGTCGTCTCTGCGCTGATCGCGGCTGCGGTCGGCGTGCGTGTCGGAGGCGACGCCGGGGTCACCGTCGCGATCGTCGGCGGGTTGCTCGTGTTCGGCGT
>CALIOL010000362.1 GCA_938044705.1 uncultured Ilumatobacter sp.
GATCACCTTCGCAGCGATCGGAGTGCTCGCGTGGCGCCTGATCGCATCGGGGAGAAAGCTCGGGAAACAAATCCCCGACGACGACAAGTACTGGACCTGAGCAGAGAGAATGATCCCAACGCATGGCTGACATGGACCTCACACCGCGCACCGGCCCAGAGGACGGCAGTGGCGTCGCGAAGAAGAAGCGCAACGTGCTCCCGATGCTCGTGTTGGGGCTCGTTCTCGTTGCCGGTGGTGTCATCGTCACCCAGTTCCTGAATTCGGCGGTCGACTACTTCTGCAACGTCGACGAGGTCGGCCAGGTCGATGGGTGTGAAGAAGGCCGGCGACTTCGCTTGCAGGGCACCGTCGACGCCGGTTCGATCGACAAGTCCATTCCAGGGGTCACCGCGTTCACGATGTCCTTCGGCGAGGCGACCATTCCGGTCCAGTACGAAGGCGAGCCGGGAGGCATCTTCAAGGAGTGCATCCCGGTGGTCGTCCACGGCGAGATCACGAACAACCTGCTGGATGGCGATCGCGTCGAGGTGAAGCACTCGAACGAGTACGTCGAGGTGAACGACGACAACCTCGAAGAAGCTGAAGAGTACGCCGACGCCGAGTGCCCGACGACCGACGCATGACGCACACCGACCCAGCGGGGAGTGAGGCATGATCGCTGCGTCGCTGAACGAAGCGCTCGGGCGCGGCGGGTTGCTGTTGATGCTCGCGTCGTCGGTGATCGGAGCGCTGGCGATCGTGGTCGGCATCTGGCAGAAGGATCGCCGGCTGCTCAAGCAGGCGCCGCGGTACGCCTGGCTGGCCGCTGCGGGTTCGGTGCTCGCCGCCATCATGATGCAGCGCGCGCTGATCACGCGTGACTACTCGATCGCCTACGTCCAACAGGTGGGTTCCGACGACACTCCCGCGCTGTACAACTTTGCGGCCATGTGGTCGGCGCTCGAGGGCTCGATCCTGCTCTGGGGGATGACCCTCGCCGGCTTCACCGCCGCGGTGGCATGGAGGTTCCGTAAGCGCAGCAACGACGAACTCGTCGGGTGGGCGTTGATGGTGATGTTCGTCGTCACGGCCTTCTTCGCGGTCCTGAGCTTCGGGCCAGCCGACGCGTTCCAGGCGGGCGCTCCCGTCCCCGCCGACTTCAACGGCCCGGGACCGAACCCGCTCCTTCAGAACCACATCCTCGTGATCTTCCACCCGCCGATCCTGTACCTCGGTTACGTGGGCTTCACCGTCCCGTTCGCGTTCGCGATCGCGGCGCTGATCACCGGCCGGCTCGGAGAAGGATGGCTCATGGAGACGCGCCGATGGGCGTTGTTCTCGTGGGCGTTCTTGTCGATCGGCATCCTCCTCGGCGGCTGGTGGAGCTACGAAGTGCTCGGTTGGTCCGGCGTCTGGGCATGGGATCCCGTCGAAAACGCATCGCTCTTGCCGTGGCTCACGGCCACCGCGTACATCCACTCGGTGCTGGTGCAAGAGCGCCGCGGCATGCTGCGGGTCTGGAACCTGAGCTTGCTGGTCGCCACGTTCTCGTTGACCATCCTCGGCACGTTCCTCACACGCTCGGGCGTGATCAACTCGGTCCACGCCTTCGGTGATGGTCCGGTGGGCTCGTGGCTGCTCGGGGGCTTCATCGTCGTCACGCTGATCTCGCTCGGCCTCATCGCGTGGCGCGGCGACCGGCTGCGGTCGCCCGGCACGATCGACTCCCCATTGAGTCGTGAGGGTGCGTTCCTGGCGAACAACGTGTTGTTTACGGTGTTCGCGTTCATCGTGCTGCTCGGCACCGTGTTCCCGTTGCTGGTCGAAGCGTTGCAGGATCGCCGCACGGTGGTGGGAGCGCCGTACTTCGATCGGCTGACCATGCCGATCGGCATCGTGATGCTGTTCCTCATGGCGGTCGCGCCGGTGCTTCCGTGGCGTAAGGCGAGCCAAGAACTGCTCACCACGAGGTTGTTCTGGCCTGCCTGGGGCGGCGTGGCTGCGTTGGTCTTCTCCGTGCTCGTCGGCGCTGACGGCTGGGCGCCGCTCGTCGCATTCGGCCTCGGTGGATTCGCCGGGGCGGCAGCGCTTCGTCAGATCGTGATCGCCACGCGCCGGCAGGGCTGGCGGGGGTTCGTCGGTCGTGCGAACGGCGGCATGGTCGTGCACCTCGGCGTCATCATGATCGCCGTTGCGCTGGCCGCGTCGAACAGCTTCACGCACTCGGCCAACCTCGAGGTGAAGGTCGGCGACGTCGTGGAATGGGGTGGACACACCTTCGAGCTCGAGTCGGTCACCGTCGAACTGAACGATGCCGAGAGCGAGCAGGCGTTGAAGGGCAACGTCCTGCTCGATGGCGAGCAGGTCTACAGCCCGGCCATCACCACGTACTTGAACCAGGGAATCACGGTCGGAACGCCCTCGGTCCGCTCCGGCTTCGCCAAGGACGTGTACCTCACGCTCGAGCCCGGCGCCGAGCCGGGAGGAGAGAGTGCCGTCATCCGAGTCTTCGTGAAACCGATGATCCTGTGGTTGTGGATCGGCGGCCTGATCATGGCGATCGGCACGCTGCTCGCCGCGTTCCCCGGTACCAAGCGACGCAAACCGACCGATGCGGTCTCGGCGCCGATCAAGGTCGACGAGGATCAACTCGTCGGCGTTGCCGACGCACCCGGCGACACCGGGGAACAGTGACATGACGACCACCGAGGACTCCTCCGGCGACGCCGAGCTGCCCGCCGACGGTTTCGTGCCGAGCAGTCGAAGTGGCGGTCGACTGGCTCCGTTCGTGGCGCTGGGTGTGGCGATCGGCGCGATCGGCTTGATCGTCCTGCTCATCGGAGCCGATCCGAACGCCCCCGCGAAGGTGGCGCAGTCTCCGCTCATCGGGAACCCTGCGCCGGAGTCGGTGGGCGAGCTCGACGACGGCACGCCGTTCGATCTGTCGCGACGCAAGGGAAGTTGGGTCGTGCTCAACTTCTTCCAGTCGTCGTGCATCCCGTGCATCGCCGAACACCCCGAGCTCGTCGAGTTCGTCGATCAGCAGGCACAGCTGGGTACCGACGGCGCAGAGTTCTATTCGGTGGTCACCGGCGACACGAGAGAAAACGTCGACGCCTTCTTCGAAGAGGAGGGCGGCGACTGGCCAGCCGTGTATTCCGAGGGTGACCAGATCACCGTGGCGTTCGGCGTGGCACAGGTGCCCGAGACGTGGATCATCGACCCGCAGGGCACGGTGCAAGCGCGCTTCCAGGGCGAAGTGACCGCTGACCTGCTGAGCATCACCATCCAACAGATCCGCGAGAGCCTGCGATGAACAGCGACCTGAACAAGAAGCTGAAGAAGTGGCCTGCGTGGGCCGCGATGCTCGTCATCGCAGTGGCGTTCCTCGCGATCGGTTCCACTCGATCCACCGGACCGCAGACTCCTGAGGACCGGGTTGATCAGATCACGCAGCGCATCGCGTGCCCGGTTTGTGACGGCGAAAGCGTCTTCGAATCGCAGAACAACACCTCGCGCAGTATCCGCAATCAGGTGGAGTCGCTCGTTCGTGCCAACGAGCTGAGCGACGAAGAGATCGTCTCCTTCGTCGACAGTCGCTTCGATGCCGAGCTGCTGCTCGTTCCACGCGCCTCGGGCCTCGAAGCGCTCGTGTGGGCGCTTCCTGCGGTCGGGTTCGTGCTGGGCATGACCGGCCTGGTGTTCGCATTCCGACGCTGGCGGACCGAAGCCGATGGGCTCGCCGACCCAACCGACGAAGACCGCTCGCTCGTCGATGCCGCGTTGGCTGCAGACGTCGACAACGATGCAGGTGAAGGCAGCGGCCGGTGAGCATGACCGAAGAGCGGCCAGAAGAGCTCGAAGCTCCCGACGACCCGGCACCGGTGTCCGCGCTGCGGTCCGGCAAGCACCTCGACAAGCTCGCCGAGCTCGAAGAAGAACGCCGCTACCTGCTCGCGTCGCTGAAGGACCTCGAGGCTGAACGTGCCGCCGGCGACGTCGACGACACCGACTACGCCACCCTGAAAGACGGCTACACCGTTCGGGCCGCTTCGGTGCTGCGCCAGATCGAATCTGGTCGCCGGGCGCTTGCGCCGAAGCCGCCGCGGAACTGGAAGCGCACGATCGTGGTCGGGCTCGCTGTCGTGGCGTTCTCCGTCGCTGTCGCAGCAGCGCTCGCATCAGCGTTCGGCGAGCGTGGCATCAACGACGAGATCACCGGATTCTCGCCCGCCGACGACACGCGCACGACCCTGGCTGAAGCTCGTGCCGCCTTGAACACCGGCAACTTCGTGCGGGCCCAGGAACTGTTCGTTCGCGCCGACGAGGACGAACGCTCCCGAGGGGTAGAGAACGCCGAAGCGCGCACCTATGTCGGTTGGACGACGTCATTGCTGGCGCGACAGGCTGCTGCCGAGACCGGTGTCGTCGACGAGGGTCTCCTTCGAGTCGGTCTGCTCGCGTTGACTCAGGCGATCGCGATCGACCCCACCTTCGCCGATCCGTACTGTTTCGTGGCGATCGTCGAATACAACTTCAACGGCGATGCTCAAACCGCGCTGCCGTTCGTGGAACAGTGCGAGGCGCTCAACCCGCCAGCCCAAATCGCAGATCTGGTCGACGACTTCGCCGAGGAGATCCGCACCGCCGCTGCTGCTGCCAGCTCGGAATGACCCTGCTCAGCAGGGGGCTGGCCAGACCTTCCCTTTGGTGATCTTCTTGCCCTTGCGGCGCAGCACCCAGATGCTCGACTTACCCCAGTCGGCCGGTGTGTCGATCTGCATGCCACGGCGCTGAAGCGCTTGGATGGTGGCCGGGATGATGTCGCCGTGACTGCACAGCACGGCACCGTTCTCCACTTCGCCGAGGAGGTCCAGCACCGGCTCGAAGGGTTCGTACTCGAAGAGCCGCGGTTCAGCTTGGACCTTCGCGTCGATGCGTTCGGCGAGCGGTTCGAGCGTCTGCATGCAACGGACATAGGCGCTCGAGTACAGCGCGGTCGCACCATGCTTCGCCAAGCGTTCCGCGATGGCTTCGGACTGTCGCCAACCGCGTTTGCTCAGCGGGCGTTCGACATCGTCGCCGGTCCAGACTCGTCGTTCGCCAGCCTTGGCGTGTCGAACGAAGTAGATGGTGTCGGGCTTTCCCACGTGTGTGCTCGTCTCGTCAGGTCTCGCCGGTCAATTCGACATGTCGGGCAGTCAGCTGCTTCACGAACATGATCCAGATCACCGCGCCAACCGCGGTGATCACACCGGCGATCACCGTGTACTGACCCGATGCGTCGAGTGCTTCGGCGGTGACCTGCGCACTGTCGGAAGCGCTGAAGCCGCCATCGAGCAGCGACGACACGGTGGAGACGGCGATGAGGGCCTGGAGCACCGACGGGATGAGGCCGTAGACCACGAACCAGACATACAGGAGCGCCGGGACCGGCCGAGCGCGCCAGCCTTCGTCTCCGAGCGGCACCTCCGGATCGCTGGCCTTCCACAGCTCGCGGAGAATGAGGAGTGGGAGAACGTAGAGGAACGGCGGCAGGATCCAGCCGAAGATCGTGAAGACGGGTGAGAACGTGGTCTTGCGTGAGTAGACGCGCAGGTTGTTGGCGAGGCGGTACATCCACAGGATCGTGAGCACGCCGGCGGCGAGCGCCACGACGGTTCCCAGCGTGGTGATCAGCTGGCTGGGGAGGTAGGCGTCGTTGAACTCGTCTTCGCTGATGGTCCCGTCGAGGAAATCGGACGCCTTACCGAGCACGGGCAGCACCATGATCGTGGAGATGACGCCGACCGCGCCCGACAGGCCGGTGGTGATCATCGCCCAACGTGCGAGCCCGCTGACGCGCTGGAGCTGGCCAGCTGGAACCGGCGCGTTGTTGTACGCCACGTATCCCGCGGGAGCAGTGAGCCCCGGCGGCGGAGGCGGTGGGGTCGACCCGCTCGGCGGAGCGGGCGAAGCTCCGGGTGCCGGTACAGGCGGAGGTGGGGGCGGAAGCATCCCGTCGTCGCTCACGCTGGGAAACTACCGGTTTCGTCGGTCGGTGTCACTTGGCGTGCGACCAGCGTTCGATCACGCTGGTGTCAGCGAGGAACCGCACGGAGTGCTGCGACGGCGGTGCCCAACGACCCGCGGCTTCCTGCAGGCACGCTTCGACCAGCTCGCGCGTTGCGTCGGCCTGGGCCATCGGGGTGTGGACGACGAGTTCGTCATGGAGGCACAGCACGATGCGCGCACCGAGGGATGCGCCGCGTGCTCGAACGAGTACGGCCCACGTCTTGAACAGCTCCGCCGCTGCTCCCTGGACGATCGCATTGCGTCCATAGCGACCCCGTGCCGCCGCCCGAGACCGGACATCGCCATCGGTCATCTCGTCGGTGACGCTGCCCGACATCCGAATCCGACGACCGCCATACGTCCAGAGGTCGTGACCGCCCTGTGCTGCTTCATCGGCATCGCGGAGATGACCCATCGCGACCGGGTATTCCCGCTCGAGCCCACGAAGTGCTTCGGCCCCTTTGCCCGTCGTCTGGCCGTACATGGCTCCCAATACGGCGACCTTCGCGATGTCGCGGTCGACGCGCAGCCGGTCTGCCACCGGGGCATACATGTCTTCTTCCTGGGTCGCGGCTGCCAGTCGGGCGTCGCCCGAGACGGCGGCGAGTACCCGCGGCTCGATCTGGCCGAGATCGGCGCGTACGAAGACGTGGCCGTCCTCGGCGGCGACGGCAGGTCGCAGTTCGGACGGCATGTTGTGGAGACCGGCGGTTGCGGTCATCCGACCCGCGGCGCCGTCGGAGCTCGACCAGCGACCGCGAAGGCGACCGTCGGCGCCGACGTTCTCATCGATCCACGGGTAGCCGAAGGTGGTGCGGATTCGTTCGGCGCGTCGCCAGGTGAGCAGCGCGTCGACGATGGGGTGCTCGGCTCGAAGCGCCTCGAGGCGCCACGCTCGCGTGTCGGGAACTTCGATGCCGGCACGTCGAAGCAGCGACTTCACCTGGTCGGGGCTCCGCAGGTCGACGCCCGATGCGTTCTGGAGTTGCTCGAGGACAGGGGCGTCCAGCGCCTCGAGCAACGCTGCTTCGTCGCGAGGATCTCGCGGGCGGCGGCCGATGAACCCTTCAACGATCTCTTCGCCGGTCGACCGGTCGAATGGAAGCCCTTCGTGTTCCAGTTCGGCACACACGATCTCGGCGGCGGACTCCGAAAGTGCGGTGAGGCGCCGATGCTGCACTCCTGCGCCGGTCTCCGCTTCGCGTGGCGCGCCCAGCAATGTGTCTTGGTCGGCTTGAACCTCGAGCGCCAGGCGCGCCCAGGTGCCGAGTCGCTCGGCCGTTGCGTTCCAGCCACCGGTCGCCCACTCGGGCCGAAGATGACCGTCGTGGCCGATCGGGATCTCGGGGTCTCCGGAGTCGATTGCCTGGCTGAAGAGGTCGACCGGCTGCACGGTCGGGATCGTCGACTCGTCGAGTTCGCGGACGTGCGCCCACACCGTCGCTGCGTCACTGCGCCATCCGCCTGCCAGCAGCCGGTGCACCGCAGCCAGATCCCAACAACGGTCGACGAGAACGCCGTGGGCCAACAGTGCGTGTGCGGCGTGATTGTCCCACCACACCCACCGGACCTTGCCAGCATCGAGTGACCGCAACCGTTCGTAGCTCTCCGACGGCGTCAGTACCTCGTTGGTGCCGTCGGGGTGAGCGAGCCCGACGTGGCCAGCATCGTCAGCTGCGATACCGACGAGTCCCGCCGCGGTCATCGTCGACTCAGCCCCAGCCGAGTTCGTGAAGTCGGTCGTCGTCGATTCCGGCCGCGTGCGCCACCTCGTGGATGACGGTGACGTACACCTCGTCGATCAGTTCCTGGAGGTCCTCACACATGTCGCAGAGCGCCATTCGGTAGATCGAGACGATGTCAGGGCCTTCCTGGCCGGTCCGCTCGGTGTGCGGGACCCCGTCGTAGAGGCCGAGCAGCGTCGGCTCGTCAGGATTGCGGTCGACCACCTGGACGACGACGTTGTCGAGCACGTGTGCCAACTCGTCTGGCAGGTCGTCGAGTGCTTCGCGAACCATGCGTTCGAACCGGTACTTCGGGACGACTTCCACGGGGACAACGCTAGGCGGAGAAACCGCAGCGGAGCGAGGCTCCGTCGTTCAGTTCAGCGGGTCGCGTAGCGCGGCGGTCGCTCGACAGTCGTCCTCGTTGTACTCGAGGATCCGCGCGATGTTCGTTTCCCGATCGACGTCGGCCATCGCATCTCGGTACCACTGCATGCTGGCGTAGCCCCCAGGGTCGTCGTCTCGCCACGAAAAACCCGATGCCTGTGCCGTGACCTTGAGGCCATGGCCCCAGTTGCTCCAGAACTTCCGCTTCATCAGGGGCAGCAGGTCGACCCAGGCATCCGATGACACGAGCGCCTCGAGCTCGGGCGACGGGACGATCGATCGCAGCTTGGTGATCTCGACGCCGCTGTAGAAGTAGATCCGTACAACGAGTCCGGCGCGCTCGGACCGCTCGATCAGCTCGGTCAGCCACTCCATCAGGTCGGCCGCGATCGCACGTTCCCCGGGGTCATCCAACGGTTCGAACGAGACGAACGGTCGGTAGGTGCCCGCAGCTTCAGGCCAGTCGTTCGGGACCTTGGTCAGCAGTGCACCCCACAGGTACACGCGATCGGCGTTCTCCATGTCGAGATCGATCTCGAGGTCGCCTCGCGGAATCATCGACGCGTCCCAATCCGGACGAACGATCGGTGTGCCGGCGACCGCCGAACGGGCCTCGCTGATCTGGTTGCGGATCGCGTGCTCGGTGAGCGGGGTCTGCGCGTAGCGCCCGACCGCTTCGTCTGGATCGAGCGCTGCCAGTTGGGTGCAGGTGTCGATGCCCATGAATCGATGGACGCGCCACTCGGGGTACCCGACGCTCTTCACCAGGCTCACGTCGTCTCGTTCTCGCAAGTCGGCATCACACACCTCGCGCCAGTCGCAGCGTTCGCACTCCTTGACCTTCACCGGCTCCACGATCGGCTCGATCGAGCGGTCGACGCGGGTCAGCGCGGCATCGACGACCTTCACCCGAAACGCGAACTCGAAGTCGTAGCGATCGAGCGTCGTCCGCTTCGTCGAGCGGCCGCGGCGATGGAACCCGATGGTGTCACCGTGTTCCTGCGGAGTGATCGTCGACCACTGCGCTCGCTGAAGGTCGAACCATGCAACGACTCCTTCGGAGCCGAGAATTCCACCACGCACCTCGTGTTGCTCGTCGTCGGGCTCTGCGTGACCGAGAGCTTGAAGGAGACGGTGGTAGTGAGCGAGCTGGAGGCAGTCGTCTTCGCGATACCTGGGCTCGACGCCCGTCACGGGGTGAGGCTCGATGAGGTGGAGATCGGTGACATCCGGATCGATGTCATCGACGTCGGCAAGGTACGTCGTGCACCGATGCGACTTGACATCGACGGCCCGGTACTCCGCCTTGCCCGAGCTCGACACCGTTCGGCCGGTGGCCACGAGAATGTCGATCTCGCCGAGTCGCTGCGCATCGATGTCGGGTTCCATCAGCGCGCCGGAGATCACCGGTGTGGCGGCGTCGAGTGCTTGGTGCGTGAGTGCTCGACGAGCGTCGTGATCGAGTTCGTCGCGGCCTGGGATCACCGCAACCGTGCCGTCGGGGTGCAGCGAGACGATCTCGGCCACGATGGCTGACTCGAAGGCGATGCCGTCGTCGAAGAGTTGCTGCAGGTCATCGTCCGGTGGCGCTGCGACGGCGTCCTCGGTGGGGTCGTACTGGCGGAACAGACGGACTGGGCACTGTTTGGCGGCATAGGCGCCGAGCAAGGGCACAGAGTTGGTCACGGTCTCGCCCTGCTTGCCTAGAGGTTCGGCGCCATTGCGTCGCCCGGCAGTGGGCCGTCGGCGTGCAACGCCGATTGGAACCGACGCATTCCAGCGAGCCACCGATCTCGGTCGGCGCCTTTGCGTTCGGCGTAGGTCGCAACGTCCGCGTGGGGCAGCACGAGAAAGCGCTCGTCGCGCATGGCTTCGATGCACATGTCCGCGACGTCGCTGGGCTCGAGCACGCCGTCGCCTGCTGCCACGCCGCTGTCGAAATCGCCCGCATCGCCTGAGTCGCCTTCGACGAAGTCCGGGCTGTTCGTGACGATGTTCGTGCGCACCGCCTGCGGGCACAGGACAGAGACGCGAATTCCCTGGTGATGATGCGTGATGGACAACCACTCGCCGAGCGCAACCGCGGCTGCC
>CALIOL010000363.1 GCA_938044705.1 uncultured Ilumatobacter sp.
GATCATCGATGACCGCGAGCGTTGGCTCGCGCTGCACGATCGCTGGCTTCCGCACGTGGATGTGTACAAGGGCTCCGACGAGGACCTGGAGTGGATCTGGCCGGAACGGTCACCCGAGGATTCGGCGGCGTGGCTGCTCGAGGAGGGCGTCGGCGCCGTCATCGTCACTCGGGGTAGTGATGGACTTGCCATCTTGACCAGCGCCGGAGAGGTGTCGGCAACAGCGCCGACCGTCGACGTCGTCGACACCGTGGGCGCAGGGGACACGATTGTCGGTGTGCTGCTCACCTCGATCCTGGAGTTCTTCGAGGGTGGAGCGATCGACCTCCGTGAAGTCGGGTCGCCTGACTGGCAGCGATTCGCCCAGCGGGCTGTTCAGGCAGCAGGCATCACGTGCTCGCGAGCAGGTGCGGACGTGCCCTACCGGCACGAACTCGACTGGTGACCGGTCGCGCGATCGGCCTCAGCGTGGCTTGGCGCCGCCACCGACGCGAAGAATCTCGCCGCTGACCCAACTCGCGGCGTCCGAAGCGAGATACAAGCAGGCGGCCCCGATGTCTTGAGGCGTGCCCAACCGGCCCAGCGGGATGTTCCACGCCTCGAGCAGCTCGTCGAGTTGGTCTTCGTTCTTGCCGACGGCCTTCAGCATCACTTCGGTCGGGATGGCGCCGGGGGCGACGCCGTTGACGCGAACCGCAGGGGCCAACTCGGCTGACAGCGTCCACGTCAGCGAGTTCGTTCCGGCCTTGGCGGCCCCGTAGTGCGCGCTGCCCGGAACCGGGCCAGTGCCCGCGCCCGACGAGATGTTGATGATCGACCCCGTACCGGCCGATGCTGTGATGTGTCGAGCCGCGACCAGTGAACCGACGTAGACCGACGTGAGGTTGAGCGCAATCGTCCGGTCCCACTCTTCACGGGGGAGCTCGGCAAGGGGCATTCTCATCGGCGACCCGCCGGCGTTGTTCACCCAGGTGGTGAGGGAACCGAACTCGTCGACGGCGGCCTGGGCGAGCGCTTCGACGGCGTCGTCGTCGGTCACGTCAGTGGTGACGGCGATCGCTTGACCGCCATCGGACCGGATCGAAGCAGCGACCCGGTCGATCTCTTCGGTGCGTCGCGCCGCGACGACAACCGCACCTCCGGCCTCGGAGAAGGAGCGTGCGATGCCTTCGCCGATGCCGCGGCCGGCGCCGGTGACCACGGCGACCTTGCCGGTCATGTCGAACAACTGAGGGGTCGTGGTCATGTCGATCAGATTCGTTCGATGATGATGGCTGGGGCCATGCCGCCCGCTGCGCACATGGTGACGAGGCCGACCTGCTTGTCCGAACGTTCGAGTTCGTCGAGCACGGTGCCGATCAAGATCGCGCCGGTCGCCCCGATCGGATGTCCAAGCGCGATGGCGGCGCCGTTCACGTTGACTTTGCTGCGATCGACGTTCAGATCTCGCTGGAACTTCTCGGAGACGACGGCGAAGGCCTCGTTGATCTCGATCAGGTCGATGTCGTCGAGCGTCATACCCGCCTTCTCGAGGACCTTGTGGGTCGCAGGCACCGGTGCGTTCAGCATCAACGTCGGCGAGTCGCCCATGTTGGCCACGGCGACCACCCTCGCTCGTGGTTTCATGCCCTCGCGTTGGGCGTACTCGGAGTTCGCGATGAGGATCGCCGCCGCACCATCGACGACGCCGGACGAGTTGCCCGCGTGATGCATGTGTTCGATCTGGAGTCCGTCGAACTCCTTTTCGATCTGCTGGTTGAGCGTGGGGCCGCCCTCATACGCGGGGTACTGACCGAATTTGGTGAACGACGGAGCCAGCGACGAGAGCCCCTCGAGCGTGGTCTGTGGGCGGGGGTACTCCTCGTGGTCGAGCAAGACGTTGCCGTCGTCGTCGGTGACGGTGATCAGCGATTTGTTGAATCGTCCTTCTTCGATCGCGACTGCTGCTCGACGCTGTGACTCGACACCGAGCTCGTCGAGCGCCTCGCGTGAGATGCCCTCGAGTGTGGCGATTGCATCGGCGCACACACCCTGGTGGCTCTGAGGGTGCAGCTCGTCCAGGTGCATGTTCCCGCGATGCATACCCCCGCCGGGGTTGTGATTGTCGTCTTTCCCGCGAGACATCATCTCGGTGCCGCCTGCGACGACCAGGTCCTCCATGCCTGACGCCACCATGCCCGCAGCGAGGTTGGCGGTCGTGATGCCGGACCCGCAGAAGCGGTCGATCGTGGTGCCGCTCGCTTTGACGCTCCACCCAGCGTCGAGCACGGCCATGCGGCCGAGGTCGCCGCCCTGGTGGCCGGACTGCATCGAGGTGCCCCAGATGACGTCGTCGACCTTCGACGTGTCGAGCGTGTTGCGTTCGGCGAGTGCTTCGAGCACCGAGGCTCCGAGTCGCTGCGGGTGCATATCGGCGAGCGCACCCTTTCCTTGCTTGCCGATTCCCCGAGGAGTTCGGCAAGCATCGATGATCCAAGCTTCAGACATCTGCTGAACAGTAGAGAACCGCATCCCGTCTGCCCGAGCCGGGACGACGAGATCCTGCCCTAGTCCTCTTCGTTGTTGGCGGCGATCGCCGCGCGGACCCGATCGGCGATCTCCTCGGCGCTCGCTCCTGGCGTGAGCACCGTGTCGATACCTACCTCAGCGAGCGCTTCGAGATCGTGGTCGGGGACGATGCCACCGAGAATCACGGGAATCTCGAGTCCGCGTTTGCGGATCTCTTCGACGACGAGTGGGGCCAGCGTCATGTGCGCAGCCGAGAGCATCGACAGGCCGACCGCGTCGACGTCTTCGTCGACCGCAGCGGCTGCGACGGTCTCCGGGGTTTGGAACAGCCCGGTGTAGACGACTTCGAATCCGGCGTCGCGCAAGATTCGCGCAACGACCTTGACGCCTCGGTCGTGGCCGTCGAGTCCGACTTTGGCGATGAGGATGCGTTCACCTGCCATCAGATCACCGGCACTTCGACGTGGCGACCGAACTCGGACTCCATGGTGCCCATGATCTCGCCCACGGTGGCGTACACCTTGACGGCGTCGATGAGCGCAGGCATCAGGTTGATCTCGGGGTCCTGAGACTCCGAACGCACCCTGTTGAGCGCAGCGTCGACCTTTTCCTGGTCTCGGTCCTGACGCACTTGGTCGAGCCGCTTGCGTTGCTTGGTCTCGTCCTCGCCGGAGATCCGCAGGAGCTCCATCTGGTCCTCGTCGTTGCCGTCGGTGAAGTCGTTCACTCCGACACGGATGTGGTCGCCTGCATTCAGGCGCCGCTCCAGTTCGTAGGCCGAGTCGGCGATGCGTCCTTGGAACCAGTTCTCCTCGATGCCCTGGATGGCGCCTTCGAGCATGGAGCCATCGCCGAGTTCGTCGAGGTGCGCGAACAGCTCTTCGGCTTGGCGTTCCATCTCGTCGGTGAGCGCTTCGACGTAGTGCGATCCCCCGAGTGGGTCGGCGACGTGGGCCACGTTGGTCTCGTGCGCAATGACTTGCTGCGTGCGCAACGCGATCCGTGCGGACTTCTCGGTCGGCAGCGCCAACGCTTCGTCCATCGAGTTGGTGTGGAGCGACTGGGTGCCGCCGAGCACGCCGGCCAACGCCTCGATTGCCGTGCGGACGATGTTGACTTCCGGCTGCTGCGCGGTGAGCGACACGCCAGCGGTCTGCGTGTGGAACTTCAGCTGCATCGACTTGTCGTTCTCCGCTCCGTAGCGCTCCTTCATCCACCGGGCCCAGATGCGTCGTGCGGCTCGATACTTGGCGATCTCTTCGAAGAAGTCGATGTGGGCGTTGAAGAAGAAGCTGAGCCGCGGTGCGAACGTGTCGATCGGCAGGCCCGCTTCGAGCGCCAGCTCGACGTAGGCGAACCCGTTGGCCAGCGTGAACGCGAGCTCTTCGGCCGCGGTCGAGCCGGCTTCGCGGATGTGGTATCCGGAGATCGAGATCGAGTTCCAACGCGGCATCTCAGCTGCGGTGAAGTCGATCGTGTCGCGCACCAGCCGCATCGACTGACGAGGTGGGAACACGTACTCCTTTTGCGCCTGGTACTCCTTCAAGATGTCGTTCTGCAGCGTGCCGCCGAGCCGTGCTCGCGGGATTCCGGCCTGCTCGGCCTGTGCGATGAACATCGCGAAGATGACCGCGGCAGGCGAGTTGATGGTCATCGACGTGGTGATCTCACCGAGGTCGATGCCGGCATAGAGATCTTCCATGTCTGCCAAGGTGTCGATCGCCACGCCGCAGCGGCCGACTTCGCCGAGCGACATGGCGTTGTCGGAATCGATGCCCAGCAACGTCGGCATGTCGAACGCGGTCGACAGGCCGGTGCCACCCGCTTTGATGATCTCTTTGAACCGCCAGTTGGTGTCCTCAGCGGTACCGAACCCGGCGAACATGCGCATCGTCCACAGCTTCGAGCGGTACATCGAGGCGTACGGCCCACGGGTGTATGGGTACTGGCCGGGAAACTCGCCGTCGTCAGGTCCGTAGACCGGGTCGACGTCGATCCCCGACATCGTGGCGTACGGCTGGTCGTCCCTCACGCGAGAGGCGTCGAAGGCTGCTTGCCACAAGTCTCGATTGGTCATGTCTCGAAACTACCCCGGTGATCAATTCCAGAGCGAAGCCACCTACCCTCGGAGCAGGTAGGGACAGAAGGGGACGCGAGATGAGTCGAGAACAGTTGGTCAGGATCGCCAAGCGAAACCTGGCGCACATCGAGGCTGGAACCCAAGACCAGGCGGACGCGGTGGTTCGGGTACCGGTCTCCAACTACTTCGCCGAAGAACGCTGGAAACTGGAGATGGAGCGCGTTTTCGGGCGGGTTCCGGTCGTGGTTGCTGCCTCGTGTGAGCTCGCCGAACCCAACTCCTACATCGCCGGTGAAGTTGCAGGCACGCCGTTCCTCGTCAGTCGAGGCGACGATGGCGAGCTTCGCGGGTTCTACAACATGTGCAGCCACCGAGGTGCCATCGTCACCGAGCCAGGTGTGGGCCGTGCGCGGCGCCACACGTGCCCGTATCACGCGTGGTCCTACGACAGTGGTGGTCGCCTCGTCGGGGTTCTCGATGCGGATGATTTCGGTGATATCGACCGCGACTGCAATGGGCTGACCCCGCTGGCCGTTGCGGAACGTTCCGGCCTCGTATGGCTCTACCGCACCTCAGAACCACTCGTCGACATCGACACCTTCCTGTGTGGGTACGGCGAGATGCTCGCCCACCATCGGTTCGAGACCTGTCACGTCGCCGGTCGTCAGACCATTGCTGGCCCGAACTGGAAGGTCGCCTACGACGGGTACCTGGACTTCTATCATCTGCCGATTCTTCACAAGGACACCTTCGGCCCGGACATGTCCACCAAGGCGAGCTACGACGCGTGGGGGCCTCATCAACGGGTCACGTCACCCGGTCGTGGCTGGGAGAGCATCCAGGGGACCGACGAGTCGGACTGGGACGTCGGTGATCTCATCGGGGGAGTGTGGACGATCTTCCCGCACGTGTCGATCGCCTCGTTCGATGACGGACGGATGTACATGGTGTCGATGCTGTATCCGGGCGATAGCCCCGGGTCGTCGTTCACGACGCAGATGTTCCTGCACAGCGGTCCCGTTCCTGTGGGCGATGCCGAGATCGCCGAAGAAGCCGACTACGTGAAGAAGCGCATGGACTTCAACCACCACGTCGTGCAAGACGAGGACTACTTCACGGGGCTACGTATCCAGCGGGCGCTGCGCTCTGGTGGCAAGCAGCACAACCTGTTCGGTCGCAACGAAGGCGGCGGTCAACGGTTCCACGGTTTTCTCGACCGAATGCTCGAGACACCGGACGACGAGCTCGCAGCGCTCTTCAAGTCGTACGCCTGACGTTTCCGCTCGACGTTGATCGCTTCTTGAAAGCGAGTTGACGCGCGCGTGACGCGCGCGTCGAAAACTTGACGCTTCGGTGACGGTGCCAAGACCTCGTCGCGTGGCGCGCCCCTCGATACTCATGTGGCGCAACGGGTGCGAGATGTTCGCCCCGATTCTCATCGAAACGGCGGAGCAGTATGAAGACCGATCTTTCTCAACCACCCGGGAGGGTGCCTGAAACGGACCGTGATGGTTCTTCGGCGCATGAGGACGAGGACTTGAGAAGAAATCCCAAATTTCTTCGAGATGCCGGAGCGACGTTCGTCGAGATCCTGGTTTCGATCGTGCTGATGGGCACGATCGTCGCTGCGTTGTCCGCCGCGGTCTTCGCGATGGTCCGGACGTCCTCCACCGTGTTCGAGATCACCCAAGTCGAGACCGTGCTGCTCAATGCGAGCGACCTCGTCGAGCGATCACCGCAGCAATGCAGCTACGACAGCGTCGTGGAAGGCGCCGCAGGTGCCGCGGGATGGCCGGTCGATTCGGTTACCGCGACGGTCGAGATCCTTCGCACGAACACCGGAAACCCCGCTGGCGATTGGGAGCTCCAGGATTGCTCGGAGACCGTCGAGCCGTTCGACGTGCAGCGACTCGTCATCCGAGCAGAGCACCCAACTGTCGAAGTCACACGAACCCTCACGGTGGTGAAGAGCAATGTCAGCAACTGATCACTTCAAGCGAACTCGAATGAATCGTTCCCGAGACGCTGGCACGACGCTGCCTGAGCTCCTCATCGTCGTGTCGATGATGGGGATCTTCGCCGCCGTGATTGGCGCAGCGATCACGGTCTCGTTCCGAGTGGCACAGAGCAGTGAAGGTCGTGTGAACCTCGCTCGGGCGGAACAGAACATCGACATCTGGCTGCCTGCGGACCTCGCGTCCACGAACGTGAAAGACACTGATCTCCCGGCGGTGAACCTCGACCCCACAGCGACTCCGTGCGGGAACTGCGGATCGATCGACCTGTCGGGCGCGAATGCGCTGCAGTTGGCTTGGACCACATTGAGCCCGGGTACACCTCCGGTAGAAATCACCACGACGGTCCAGTACCAGTACATCAAGGCCGGTGACGAGTGGGTCATCCAGCGCATCGAGTGCATTGGTGGTCAGGCCTGCACCGTTGCAACGGTGCTCCACGATCTCGCAGCGCCTGCGGATGAAGCGAATTACGCGAACGTTCGACCGATCAGCGTCTTCGACGTGTCGAATCCGGTCCCGAGCACTGTTCCGGATCCGGCCGACCCGACCGCAGGTCTCGACCTGAGTGACAATGCTGCGCAGGTTGTGGTGACCATCAACGGTGGGGGCAACGCGGCTGGAGCCGGCGGCGGCGAGAACACCGTCAGCTTGACCGCCGGAGGGCGCGTCACCTCCGAAATCGATGCCGACACGTTTGATGTGCCTTCGTTTGCACGTGCCGGTTCGCGCTGTGGCGGCCCGATCTCGTTGTTGGTCGACACGTCCGGGTCGATCCCGGGCAGCGTGCTTGAGAACGTCGTCGAGCCAGGTGTGGCGGCGTTCATCAACGCCTTCCGCGACACCCCGACGCAGATCCAGATCATCGAGTTCGGCGACCACGCCCGTCCGATGGGTGACGGCTCCGACTGGCACAAGTTCGTGGACATGACCGACCCGGTCGCAGTCCAAGCTCTGTTGGACGAGTCCGCCGACCTTTCAGATCGTCGTGCAGGCGCTCGAACCAACTGGGAGGACCCGTTCTTCCGAGCGTTCTACAACTCCGACGGCACGCCGGCGACCCAGGCTTCCAACCGTGTCGTCTTCTTCACCGACGGCATCCCGACGGTGCACCGTCGCATGGACCGCGAGAACACCAGTAAGCCGGTCGACCAGTTCTGGACCGGCACGCAAGTGGACTTCAACGCCGGCAAGTACGACCCCTCACAGTGGACGGCAATCTTCGGTGACACGGCGATCAACAGGTTCAACCAGGAGGCTTTCGATCGCACCGACGTGCTGCTCGACCAGCACCGTGATGCCGACATGATCTTCGTCGGAGTCGGCCCGGACCTGACCGCAACGAACAAGCGCGGTACGTGGATCCAGAACCCGAACGCCTACCAGGATCCGACTGCAGCGCCTGCGCCCGGCGCACCTCGCTTCGGTGCCGAGATCATCCAGACGTTGCTCGGCAACGGCGGTTTGGTCATTCCCGCTCAGCAGGACGCAGGCGGCTACACCAACGCCGACGTGGCGAACTACTACCAGCAGGACTCGTTCGATCAGGTGGCGTTCGCCGAAGCGATGCGGGCGGCAGCGCTGAAGGATTGCGGCGGCACGCTGACCCTGCAGACCCGTCTCGACACCGGTTTGCCTGTTGACGACGAGTTCATCTACGAGAACACCGAGTTCCGTGACGACACGGCGACTCCCATTGACGCTTCGGACCGCTTCGTCACGACGTCGGCAACCTTCAAGACCGGTACGTTCGACTTCGACATCTCGAACTCGACGCAGTACTTCGACGCCGACGTGGTGCCGCAGCAACTCGAGACACTCTCGGGGTACGAGCCGATCGGTTGGAGTTGTCGATCGGGCGCCGACACACGGAGCACCACGGCGATTCCGATCGAGATCCTCGAGGCCGACGGCAGCCCAGGTGTGTCGGACTTCGAGGGGATCACGGTCCGCGTCGGCCCGAACGAAGCCGTGTCGTGCATCCTGACGGTGGAAGCGGTGACCTCGTGATCCAGGTCGTGCCGAACCCCGAAGCAACAGATGAGGAGCTGTCCGCCCACGAGATCGAGCCGGTCCGTGACAGCGGTACGATTCTCGTGCTCGTTTTGGTCACGAGCGTCGTTGCGACGCTCTTCATCCTCCCGATCCTGTACTACATCTCGACCGTTGCCCGTGCGAGCGCAGTGACGTCGAACAAGGCCGAGGCTGTAGAACTCGCCGACGGCGGGACGTGGATCGCGTTGAACAATCAGGCCGCCCTTTTCAACATGTGTGGCGTCCAGCCGATCCCCAGCTCGCTCGATGAGGTGAGCATCACCTGTGAGGTCCTCGACTTCGAATCGCAGCGAGACCCGGCCGACGTTCCCTTCGATGCGGCGGTTCTTCAAGCGGATCGCGCGCTCGCTCCCGGGATCGGTTCGGACCAGTACGCCAACCCGAACACCGCTGCCGACCCGGGCGCGTGGCTGACCGCCTCGGATTCGACGGCGGCGGCCACAGCGGGCAAGGTCTGGCTGCCGCAACTGCCCGTGCGGCCAGTTGGTACCGGTGCCAAGCGTGATCAGATGTTGATCCCTGGCGCAGAGGACCCCCTGTACTCGGGTCAGCCGTGTCGCGTGTTCTTCCCGGGCACGTTCTCGGATCCGATCACCATCGACCAGCCGGCGTACTTCCTCTCGGGGGTGTACTACTTCACGCAGCCGATCACGCTGCTCGCCGGTGCCGATGTCGTCGCTGGACCTGGCGCCGAACTCGGTTGCACGAACGATGCGTCTGCGCCTGCCAACGTCGAGAACGGGCAACCCGTACCGCTCGGGACCAGTGGTTCCGGAGCGACGTTCGTGTTCGGTGACGAAGCGCGCCTCGTGATCGATGACGACGGCAGCGACGACATCCGCTTTGCGATGAACCCGCGGTACGTGAGCGACGAGGAGACCAGCGTGGCTGCGTCTGCTGATGTGTCGATCATCTCGGTCAACGGCGATCACGGTCTGACGGGCACGCCCGGCAACGACCTCGACGTTCCCGGTGTGATCGTGGTGCCGGCCTCCACGGTCGGTGTCGACGGGTCGCCCCGGGCGATCGATCAGGCGTACACCGCCTCGGTGCTGACGCCGAAGCCATCTGAACCGGCGACTCCGGTGGTGACGTCGACCGTCTCGTACCAGCGGGATCGATCTGGTAACGGCGGCCCCGCCGACCGTGGTCGCGTCACCGTGTTCTGGGACGCACCGGAGGACAACGGCCTGCCGATCACCGGCTACACGGTCACCGACTCGGTCTCGGGGGGCACGTGTTCGCCAGCAGTGGTCCCGGGCTACGAGATCCAGACCTCGTGCACCATCGACGGCATCACGAACCAGTCGCAGGCCTCCGGGTTGCACCCGGAAGTCTCGGTCACGGCGACCAACGCGGCGGGAACCAGCGCGGTCTCCACGGTGTTGTTCGACGGCGACCGCCTCGATCTCGGAGGCGGCGACCAGGTTGATGGCGCAAACACGCCCGACGCCCCCGGTTCCACGACAGCGGTTGCGCACCCAGACGGTGTGCACGTGTCGTGGGACGTGCCCGACGACGGCGGCAGCCCGATCACCGGGTACCGCGTGACGCTGACGGCGAACGTGGACGGCACCGTCTCGACGTGCAACGCACAGTGGAACGAGACCAGCTGTGTCGTGCCGTACGCAGCATCGATCGACGTACCAGCCCTCCTCGGTGCTCCGGACCTGGCGGCGGCGCTGGCCGACCCGACGAACGGCCTCACGCTCGGCGTGGTCGCACTGCAGAGCGAAGGTTCCCCGGCGACAGAGTTCGTCGGAGATTCGGCAGCGATCGACGCTGGCGACGTCACCGTCGATACCGACCC
>CALIOL010000364.1 GCA_938044705.1 uncultured Ilumatobacter sp.
CTCGGCCATCGCGTGCTCGTCGCCGACGGCAATGGCTCGACCACCGCCGGACGGGCCCTGGTCGCCGAGTGCGTCGCGACCATCCCCGCACCGACTGCCTGACCATTCGACCGGTGACAGTTCTCGACACTCCAACCAGCAGCCCCCGCGACGCACATCCTGCGCCAACGAGCGCTGAGCCGGTGGCGGACCGCATTCCCGACGACGTATCTCCCCATCAGGTCACGTCGAGCCGTGGGCGGCTTCGGCCCGATGCGCTGGCCCCCGGCACGCTTGCGTTCGGCGCAGCCTGGACCGTCGGGTTGGCGATCGTTCGCCTGACCGGCGCTGCTGCGGTCGTCCTGCTGCTCGTCGCGAGTGTCGTCGCGCTCCTCGGCGCAGCATTCTCCGGCGCGTGGCGACTCCGCCGGGTTTCGATCGACAGCATCGACGTCAGCGGCACAACAAGCGTCGGCGAAGAGCTCACCCTCGTCGTGAAGCACCTCGATCCAAGTCGATCGTCGTCACCGGTGCTCGTCGATGTGCGCGGCACCTCGAGCACGCTCGATCCAGTCGGCACGACGACGCTCACGATCGAGTTGACCGAACCTGGAGTCGTCCACCGCGTACCTTTCACCCTGCGCAGCGCGGGGGCGCCTGCGCTGATGTTCTGGAGACGCCACCTCCGAATCGCCGCGGGTCCCGTACACGTTGCGCCGTTGGCGAACGGTGCGCCGTTGCCGATCGACCGACGCGCCGCGACCGACCCGGGCGAGTCCACTGCTGGCCAAGGACCGCGTATCGGCGACCTCGACGGCACTCGGCCGTGGCGCGCCGGCGAAGGTCAACAGTCGATCCACTGGGCCTCGACGCTTCGATCGGGTGAAGTGATCGCCTTCGAACGATCCGCTTCCACTGAGACCAGATGGCACCTCCCACTCACCGCGCCGGCTGCACAGCTGCGGCAGACGATGGAAGACGGGCTCCGCCACGGCCACGAGGTCATCCTCGACGTCGACCCCGAGTCCGGTCGGACCGAACGGATTCGAAACCGCGACGACATCCTGACCTGGTCTGCCGTCGCAGCCGAACAGCAACGACCGCCACGACCAGCGACGTCCCGCCTCGCGCTCTGGAAGCGCCAGGTCGCCTGGCCGAAGTCACGCGACTACTCGTCCGGTCTGGCGACGACGCCACGGCTGCTGACTGCGCTCGCGGCGATCGTGGCGCTGAACATGCTGAATGGCGCTCTCGACACATCGATCGCTGCGCGAGCGGTGGCGACGCTCGGAATTGCGCTTGCAACAGCTGCCTCCGTGTGGGCCGCACGTGGTCGGCAACGAGCCGGAATTCGCGTGGTCACCGCAATCGTCGCCGTCGCCGCGCTGATCCGAGTAGCGATCCAATCCTCCGGCATCGGCGGACTGCTCGAGGCGCTCCGCGGGCCGATGCCGGATTTGCTCCTGCTGCTGGTGGCGCTGCACGGCGCGGAGGTCGCTGACCGCCGCACGAATCGAGTGCACCTCGCCATCACCGGTGTCGTCGTCGCGTACGCAGCAGGCCTTCGCATCGACGGCAACGTCGGATGGTGGATGGTTGCCTGGGGCATCGTCGCCATCGCAGCGATGACCGTGCGAGAGGCGGACCAGCGCGACCGTCACCGAAACTTCGGTTCGATCGCGGCGTGGTCGGCAACCGGACTTGCCGCAACCATCGGCCTCGCTGCATTCGTACCGATCCCCGACGGCCCGGCGAGCCTGGGCCTGCCGTCGCTCTCGCCATCTGACGCGACCGTCGACGACTCCGGAGCCCTCCTCGGAGCAGACGGCAGCCCCGCGGCGAACACGCCGACGTCGGGTGACCCGAGTCGCGGAGCGCTCGGACAAGCAGGCGGGTACCCCGGGTTCTCCGACACGCTCGACACAGCGGTTCGTGGCGATCTCGGTGACGAAGTGGTCATGCGAGTGCGCGCACCCGAGCCTGCCTTCTGGCGCGGCCAGGTCTTCACCGAGTTCGACGGTCGAACATGGCGGGTCACGCCCGAGCGCGGCGAACTGGTCGAAGGCCCTCAGATCGACGTCTCGCCCACGTTGGGCGACCTGCCTGCCAACGGCACCGAGACCGACGAGTTCGTCCAGACGTTCACCGTCGAGTCAGATCTGCCCAACGTGATCTTCGGAGCTGGCCGCCCCGACACCGTCATCTTCGACGGCAGCGTCTTCACCCGCAGCGACGGCGCACTCAGAGCTGACCGGAACCTGGCTGCCGGCACCGTCTATTCGGTGGTGTCACAACGCGTCGCGGTGACACCCGAGGCGCTCCGCGCCCAGGGTGACCTGGCCGATCGCTTCGCACCGTTCATCGACGAACCCGAACTGCAACGATTCCTGACGATCCCAGAGTCGACATCCCAAGCGACGCTGGACCTCGCGGCCGACCTTCTTGTCGAGGGTTCCACCTTCGACACGATCCTCGCCTACCAGGACTGGATGGCACTGAACACCGAGTACGACCTCAACGCTCCGGTCCCCGATGGCGATGCCGTCGACGACTTCTTGTTCACCTCCCAGCGCGGCTTCTGTGAGCAGATTGCGTCGTCGCTCGTGGTGATGCTCCGCTCGCAGGGCGTTCCCGCTCGCTTGGCGACCGGGTTCATTCCTGGCACACGAGACCGCATCTCCGGGGTGTTCGAAGTGAAGGCCAGCGACGCTCACGCCTGGGTCGAAGTGTGGTTCCCCGACACCGGCTGGGAAGCGTTCGACCCCACCGCACAGGTCCCCCTGGCCGGCGAGACCGAA
>CALIOL010000365.1 GCA_938044705.1 uncultured Ilumatobacter sp.
TGTGATCGGCTCGCCGCGTATATCAACGAGCTCATCCAAGACCCCAAACGCACTCGCGATCGGAGTCAGCCGATCAGATCGTGAGAGTCGCGCGTCGCCGGTTGCCGCCGGAACTGGCTCAAGACCGGCAGGTGGCGAGCGCTTGGCTCGCGAGATGGTGCGGCACGATGGTGCTCACTACGCACTGAGAAGGGCGGCGACCAAGACCCCGACGAGTGCGTACAGCTCGAAGCTGTCCACAGTCGCATACGTCGTGTGAGTTTCGACGAGTAGGTCGGCAAGGTGCGCGGCAAGCCCGAAGGACTCTGTGGTGACGGGATTGTCCGGACGGGTCCTGATGTCGTCCTCGAGTTGTACTCGCAGGTCCTTCGAGACCTGGTGCGCCCGATCGAGCAGCACTTCTCGATCGTGGCGGACCTTGCTGACGGGCCCTCGATCGACAGCGTCGATCAGCACGTTGACGAGATCGGCAATAGGGCCCACCTCGGCAACGGTGCGCGCTCTGTCGAAGTGAATTGCTGCGAGCATCGGAGCAAGGCGTTGAGCACGGCTCGTGCCGACCCTTTCGGCCGATGCTCTGGCATCTCGAATCAACGAACGAACGAGGTGTGGGGTGGCGGAGCCACCCACGACCAAGTTGAGCGACTCGCGAAGACCCATCTCACGAACTTAGACGCCCCAAATCGCCGACTCTCGCTCGTCGCGCTGGCTTCCTCACGAAAGCGCATATCAACACCCCAGTCGACGCACCAGGAGTGCGCGAGATCGGCACTTGAGGGCGGGTGCCGTTGCCCGGTCGACTCGACCGAGGCGCTCATAACGCCGACGGTGTGAGATCTCCCGGTAGAGCGACGGTGGCCATGGCTTCGGCGGGTGTGCGGTCGCCGAGAATCTTGCGTGGCCGGCGACCTGGTCGTAGTCGTCCCGGCTGTAGTCGCCGAAGTCGGCAATCCGCTTCGGGAAGCACTGGCGCAGCAGTCCATTGGTGTTCTCGTTCGTTCCGCGCTGCCACGGGCTCTTTGGATCGCAGAAGTAGATCGGCACCTTTGTCTCGGCGTGCAGGCGTTTGTGTTCGGCCATCTCTTTGCCCTGGTCCCAGGTCAAGGTCACCAACACGTCGGTGCGCATCTGTTGCATGTGCGCTACTACAGCGTCGACGACGACGGGCGACTTGATCCCGGCGAGCTTCACGATCTCAGTGACCCGAGTGGTCCGCTCGGGGAGCGTCGCTATCGCTGAGTTGTTGGTGCCGAGCGTCAGGTCGCCCTCCCAGTGGCCGAATTCGGCGCGGTCTTCGACTTCGTCCGGGCGGTCTGCGATCAGGGTGATGTCTTTGGTCTGGCCTCGGCGTTGTTGTTTGCCGCCACGGTGAGCCTTCGAGCGGCGCAGCCGACGACGGGTCCGTAGACATACCCGAACGCCGTCGGACAGGTTGTTCTTCTCCGGCAGGTACACCGCCCGGTAGGTCGACTCGAACGAGACTCGACGATCAGGATCATCTGGATGATCGACTGCGAGCCGCCCGGCGATCTGTTCCGGTGACCACTTGTTCGCCAGGCCCTCGACCACGTCGCTGCGTAGAACTGGATCGCTGGCGAGCTTGGTTGGCTTCGGACGACGAGCCGATCCCGCGCTGCTTGCTCGGCGTCAACGGCTCGATACGCATCTCGTCCACCGTTGCGAGCAATCTCGCGTGAGATCGTCGATGGACCCCGCTCCATTCTCGCTGCGATGTTGTTCGCAGTCAGCCGTGCGGCGATGCCGCGTGAGATCTCCTCTCGGTCGTCGAAGCTCAACCGGCCGCGCCTCGACGGCGTTCCGCCGGCTTCATGCCCCCGGGCTTGTTCAACCGGTTCTGCACCATCCGGTGGCTGACCTCGAGTTCGCGGCCGATCTGTCGAGCGCTCCGTCCCTGGCTGTAGTGGTCCCAGATCGACCGGTCCTGGTCGTTCATTGCTTCGCACCTCACGTTCATCCCCATCGCCGCCGACCCTGGCAGCCTCAAGACGTCTGGTGCGTTGACCCCCTGAATCTGCCTGCGAATCCGGTCGCGGAAGGCCTGCAGTCCCTACAGTCGCGCTTATGACCAATGCGACTCCCTCACTTCCAGAGGTTCAGCTCGATCAGATCGATCTCTCGGACATGGAGTTCTGGGCGGGACCGCGTGAGGTGCGCGAGGCGACGTTCAAGAAGCTCCGCGACACCGACGGCCTGATCCACTTCGAAGAACGCGTCCTCGAGGACGCTCCGTTCCCTCCTGGTGCGGGCTACTACGCCCTGACCCGCCACGAAGACATCTGGGCGGTGAGCCGCAATGCCAAGGTCTTCTGTTCGGGCCAAGGGTCGAACATCGGCGATCTGCCGCAGGAGATGAACGAGTTCTTCGGCTCCATGATCAGCATGGACGACCCGAAGCACTATCGGCTCCGCTCGATCGTTTCCAAGGGATTCACGCCCAAGGAGATCACCCGGCTGCACCAGCTGGTGGTCGACAAGGCGGTCGAGATCATCGGCCGAATCGAAGAACAGTTCCCTGAGAAGAGCTGCGACTTCGTCGAGCACGTGGCTGCCGCACTCCCCCTCGAGATCATCTGCGACATGATGGGGATCCCCTCGACTGACTACGCGCAAATCTTCAAGTGGACCAACACCATTCTCGGGGTCGGCGACCCTGATTTCGTCACGTCATACGACGACTTGATGGCCCACGCGCTCGAGATGTTCACCTACGCCCAGGCGTTGGGCGAGGATCGGCGCGCCAACCCCCAGGACGACATCACGTCGGTGATGATGAACGCCGAGGTCGATGGCGAACAGCTCACCCCACAGGAGTTTGGATCGTTCTTCATCTTGCTCGTGGTCGCCGGCAACGAAACCACGCGCAACTCGATCACCCATGGGATGCTGGCGCTCACGCAGCATCCCGAGCAGCGCAAGCTGCTGTACTCGGACTTCGACACACATTCGAAGAACGCAATGGAGGAGATCGTTCGGTGGGCAACGCCGGTCATCCACTTCCGCCGCACCGCGACCGAGGACACCGAGGTCAACGGTTTCCCGATCAAGCAGGGCGAGAAAGTCGTCATGTTCTACAACTCCGGCAACCGCGACGAGCGCGTGTTCGAGAACCCGTACACCTTCGACATCACGAGAGATCTGCAGCCCACGCAAATCGGGTTCGGGGCTGGCGGTCCGCACTTCTGCCTCGGCGCCAACCTCGCCCGCGTCGAGATGTCCGTGATGTTCGACGAAATCCGCAAACGCGTTCCCAACATGCGCATGACCGGCGAGCCTGCGTACCTCCAATCGAACTTCATCAACGGGATCAAGCACTTGCAATGCAGTTGGGACTGACGCGTGACCGGTGACGCGACGCCGGACGGCTACGTCCGATTCGACGAAAGCCCCAGCCGCAACACGCACATCATCAAAGCGTTGACTCGTGTTGGCATCTTGCTGTACCTGGCGTGGGCGCTCTGGCTGTTCCAGGTGCTCTATCGAGCGAGTCAAGTCGCCGCCGGACTGAGCACGGGCATCTGGGAACAACGCGTCGAGACCATCGCCTTCATCGGGTTCGTCCCGAACCTGGCTGCGTTCGCGCTGCCCGCCGCAGCTGCGTCGGTGGCCACGTGGATGGCAGGCCCGATGCAGCAGCTCGAGCTCGCAATCTTGCTTCGCCTCATCCGGTGGACGGCAAATGGACTGGTCGTCATCGCCGTGTTGAGCATCGGCTTCGCGATCTTTGGCGTCTCCGGAGGGTTTGACCAGGTCGGAACGATCGCATTCCGAAGTGGCGGAGCGATCGGTGCGTTCGCGATCTCGACGCTGTGCCGCGAGGCCGGTCGCAACGCTCCGGGCGGCTGAGTCGCTCGCCCGCAACGGCCTCAGTCGCCGAGTTCCCCTGTGCGGAAGTGGCTTCGGCAGAGCAGCTCGTAGCGAACGGAGTCGCCGAACAAGGGTTGGTCGGCATCTTGTGTGTCGCCGACCACGACCGTGTCGCCTTCGTACACCACGGCACCGTTCACGACTCGAGCGTTGTGCGTGGCTCGCGCCCCACACCAGCAACGAGCTTCGACCTGGAGCGCACTGTGCTCGTCAGCGAGTTCGAGCATCCGCTTGGTCCCTTCGAAGAGCTCACCGCGAAAGTCGGTCAACAGGCCGAACGCGTACACGTCGACTTCGAGATCGTCCACCACGCGGGCCAGGTCTTCGCACTGCGCCTTCGAATAGAACTGGACCTCGTCGCAGATGATGTAGTGAATTGGCCAATTCGCGACCGCAAGCGCATACAGGTCGGAGTCGGGGGCGACTTCGATCGCCGGTGCTGCTACCCCAAGGCGACTCGTGACCTGACGACCCTCTCGATCCATGCTCGTCAGCAGCAGTCCGTAGAGCTGCCGGTTCGCGAGGTTGTGATGGATCTGCAGCGCAACGGTGCTCTTGCCCGAGCCCATCGTGCCGAAGTTGAAACGCAGCGTCGCCATGCCGCTCGCGAAGCTACCCGCGATCAGCCGTCGGACGGCTCATCCGTGGCACCGTTGTTTGCGCCGCCCTCGTCCTGCTCGACCACCGCAGGACCATCGATGCGGGTGATTTCGTCGGAGGGCTCGTCGCTGCCGTCCGAACACCCGACCGCCGCGGCCGCCAACAGCACCAACATCGACGCACGTCTCATCGTGTCAACCTAGGCCGCCGGGAAGCACGCGTGACATGCGCGCTCACAACAGGGCGCGAACGGCGTCGATGGTGTCCGCCTCTGCCGGCGATTTGTCGGCGCGATAGCGGCGCACCCGAGCAAATCGCAAGGCTGCCCCGCCCAGGTACGTCGTAGAGCGTTGGACCCCGTCGACCGCGATCTCCACCACCTGTTCGGGCCGCACCCGCATCGCGTTCCGGCCACCTATCAGTTCCTCCCCCACCCGAAGTTCTTCGAATCGGGCGGTCTGCCAACGCAACATCTCGTCGGTCATGCCCTTGAACGTCTTGCCGACCATGACGAACTCATCACGGGAGCCTGCAACTCGTGCGCCGAGGTGAATGTTCGACCACCACTCCGTGCGCCGGCCAGAGCCCCGCTCGACAGCAAGCACGACGAGATCGAAGGTGTAGACCGGCTTGACCTTGAGCCATCCCTTTCCGCGCCGACCGGCCTCGTACGGTTGCTCCAGATCCTTGACCATCACCCCTTCGTGGCCGGCATCGATGGCGGCGGCGAGAAACTCGTCGGCCTCGACGACATCGGCAGTCACGATCGATGGCAGCCTGGACGGTTCTGGCACGAGGTCGGCGAGGATCGCCGTGCGCTCGCTGAGCGGCGCGTCGTGGACCGGTGCTCCATTCGCGTACAGCACATCGAAGAAGAACGCCTGCAGTTCGGTCGATCGACGCATGGTGTCCTGGAACTTGCGAGGCGACCCGTCGTCAGCGAGCCCCATGGCCTCGCCATCCAGCACCAGGTCGCCACCGGGCAGAGCTCGAACCGTCTCGGCGACCTCGGGCAGGCGTTCGGTGACGTCGTTCAAGTTGCGGGTGAAGAGACGCACGTCTTGGCCGCGGCGATGGGCTTGCACTCGAGCGCCGTCAAGCTTCCAGTCCACCTGTGCACGGCCGACCACCTCCATCGCTGAGCCGATGTCAGCGGCCGCAGTTGCGAGCATCGGCTGCACAGGTCGCAGCGGCTGAAGGCGGACCGCTTCGAGCGCCGCCAGTCCGCCGACCAGTGCCGCATGCGCGGCGACCCCGAGATCGCCGGCCATCATCGCGGCGCGGCGCACGGCACCGACTGGCACGTCACCTGCCGAGGCGACCGCCGCCGTCATAACGCCGTCGAGCGCCCCTTGGCGGAGTTCGCCCCCGAGCAGCCCGCGGATGAGGCGTTGCTCGCGACCGGTACTCCGACCGAGCAGCGCCCCAAGGGCATGTCGTCGATCGGCACCGACGCCAGGCCCCGACATCGCCTCCATCGACTCGACCAACTCAGCGACCTCCGAGATGGTCAGCGATGGCTCAGCAGCAGCCGCAGCGCGTACCTCGCTCAGCGTCGCCCAACCGATCCCGATTCGCCCGGTCGGGGTCGTTCCCGTCAGGTACGCCGTCGCAGCGATGACCTCGCTCGAATCGAGTCGACGGAGTACCGCTGCGAGGATTGCGACCTTTTCGTTTCGCTTGCTCGTGACGGAGAGCGCTTCGGACGCATCGGCGAGTTCATCGAACAGCACCATCCGAGTCTGCCCGATTCGTCGACGACAGTACGCACGTGTCCGTCTCAGTGGCCACGACGTGACTACGGTGAGGGCAGTCGCCCGGCAACGGTGCCGGACGCGTCGATCCATCGGGGGATGGATCGACTCCACATACTGTTCCTTTGGGGGAAACACAGACATGACCGACACGATCGATCGGCCCGACTCAGCGGACGGGGACCGAATCCTCGATCACCTCGTCGTCCGGTTCGCCGGGGACTCCGGCGACGGGATGCAACTCACCGGCGACCGCTTCACCTCGGTCAGCGCATCCTTCGGCAATGATCTCTCCACCCTGCCGGACTTTCCCGCGGAGATTCGAGCACCCGCCGGCACGGTCAACGGTGTCTCCGCTTTCCAGGTCAACATCGCAGACCACGACATCACGACCCCGGGTGACGAGCCCACGGTCCTCGTGGCGATGAATGCCGCAGCACTCAAGGCGGACCTACACCGGCTGCAGCCCGGCGGCACGCTCATCGTCAACAAGGACTCGTTCGGCGAGCGCGACCTGGAAAAGGCCGGTTACGCCAGCGAACCCGGGCCGAACGGCGAACTGGTGAACCCCCTCGAAGACGGATCACTCGATGGGTACCGCCTCCTCGAAGTGCCGATGACCGCGCTCACCATGGAGGTCTGCGAACCGCTCGGCGTGAAGGCCCGTGACGCTGAGCGCTCGAAGAACTTCTTCGCCCTCGGGCTCGTCTCGTGGATGTACACCCGGCCCACCGAGCCCACCGAAGAGTGGATCGACGCGAAGTTCTCCAAGAACGAGCAGGTCGCTGCGGCAAACAAGGCGGCGTTCCGCGCCGGGTTCAACTTCGGCGAAACCACCGAGGCGGTCGGTCACCGCTACGAGGTTCGCCCGGCAACCCTCCCCGCCGGCGAGTACACCAGCATCACGGGCAACACAGCACTTTCGTGGGGGCTCATCGCTGCCGGTCAACTCTCGAAGCTGCCCATCACGCTCGGCTCCTACCCGATCACCCCGGCGTCGGACATTCTTCACGAGCTCTCCAAGCACAAGCAGTTCGGCGTCCGAACCGTGCAGGCCGAGGACGAGATCGCCGCCGTCGGCGTCGCCTTGGGTGCTGCCTTCGCAGGCCACCTCGGAATCACGACCACGAGCGGCCCGGGCGTGGCACTCAAGAGCGAGACGATTTCGCTCGGTGTCGCGATCGAGCTGCCCATGTTGATCATCGACATCCAACGCGGCGGTCCGTCGACTGGCTTGCCGACCAAGACCGAAGCGTCGGACCTCAACATGGCGCTCAACGGACGTCACGGCGAGTCACCGCTTCCGGTGGTGGCGTCGTATTCCCCAGCGCACTGCTTCCACGCCGCGATCGAGGCCGCCCGCATCGCTCTCAAGTATCGAACACCGGTGATCCTGCTCTCCGACGGGTACTTGGCAAACGGATCTGAGCCCTGGAAGCTCCCGGACGTCGATTCGTTGCCAGATATCTCCGTTCCGTTCGCGACCGAGATGAATCACACCGGCGTCGACGCCGAGGGAGAACCCGCCGAGGAGTTCTGGCCCTACCTGCGCGACGAGAATCTCGCTCGCCCGTGGGCCATTCCCGGGACACCTGGTCTGATGCACCGCGTGGGCGGCCTCGAGAAGAAGGACGGCACCGGCAACATCGACTACACCCCCGAGAACCACGAGCTCATGACCGAGCTGCGAGCAGCGAAGATCGAAAAGGTCGCGCAGGACATCCCGCCGACCGACGTCGAGGGAGATCCTGACGCCGATGTCCTCGTGCTCGGTTGGGGTTCGACCTGGGCTGCGATCGATGCAGCCGTGCAACGCAGGCGGCGCGCCGGCGTCAAGGTCGCCAAAGCGCACATCATGCACCTGAGCCCACTGCCACCGGACCTCGGCGACCTCCTCAAGCGATACAAGCGCGTGATCCTGCCTGAGCTCAACCGAGGCCAACTCGCTCATCATCTCCGAGGGAAGTTCCTCGTCGACATCACCCCGTTGTCGAAAGTCCAGGGTCTCCCCTTCAAGTCCCGCGAGATCGAGGCCGCCATCGACGATGCGGTGGCCAGTCTGAATGCCGAACAGAACGGAGCCACGTCATGAGCACCGCACAGGTTGCCGTCACCACCAAGAAGGACTGGACCAGCGATCAAGAGGTGCGTTGGTGCCCAGGTTGTGGCGACTACGGGATCTTGCTCGCTGTCCAACAGTTGATGCCGTCGCTCGGTGTCAATCCCGAGAACACCGTTTTCGTTTCCGGTATCGGCTGCTCGAGCCGGTTCCCGTACTACATGAACACCTACGGCATGCACTCGATCCACGGTCGCGCACCTGCGATCGCGACCGGGGTCAAAGCGGCTCGGCCGGACCTCGATGTCTGGGTCATCACGGGCGACGGCGACGGCCTCTCGATCGGCGGCAACCATCTCATCCACGCGCTGCGCCGCAACGTCAACCTGAACATCTTGCTGTTCAACAACCGAATCTACGGGCTCACCAAAGGCCAATACTCGCCGACCTCCCACGTCGGCAAAGTGACCAAGTCGACACCGATGGGGTCGGTCGACGCACCGTTCAACCCGCTCTCGGTCGCGCTCGGCGCAGAGGCCACCTTCGTGGCTCGAACGCACGATCTCGACCGCAAGCACATGCAGGAGACCTTCCGTGCAGCACACGAGCACCAGGGAGCGTCGTTCGTCGAGATCTACCAGAACTGCAACGTGTTCAATGACGGCCAGTTCAACGACATCACGAAGAAGAACAATCGCGAAGAGATGATGATCGACCTGAATCACGGCCAGCCGATCACGTTCGGCCCCGACGGTTCACGTGGGGTGATGCAGGGCAGCGATGGGTTCTTGAAGCTCGTCGACGTGGCTGACGTCGGTCTCGACAACATCTTGGTCCACGACGCTCAGGCGCCGTACCCGTCGCTTGCCTTCGCGCTTGCACGGCTCAACGACGACGATCATTCACCGACACCATTCGGGGTCTTTCGGAGCGTGGATCGCCCGGAGTACGCCCAGGCTGTCAGCGACCAGGTGGTCGCGGCGAGCGATGCCAAAGGTCCGGGTGACCTCGGCTCGCTCCTTGCGTCAAACGGCACCTGGACCGTCGACTGAACAGCGGTCAGGCAATCCGTTCGCCGGTCGCCGTGTCGAACAATCGCGGTCGCTCAACGCGCAGTCGAATCGTCGA
>CALIOL010000366.1 GCA_938044705.1 uncultured Ilumatobacter sp.
CGCCCCGAGCGCACCGTCGGCATCGAAGATCCCAGACCCGCTGTCACCTGACTCGATCGACCCACGGATCTCGTAGCCGTCACGCTCGACGATCGCAGTGCTGCGCACCTCGTCGACACTGATCATCACCCGCCGCAGCACCTCCACCTCGACATCACCCGACGACGCTCCCCCGACCAACGTCGCGGGTTGACCTGCGACCAGCTCACTCAGCTCCACGTCGTCGAACCCGTCAACGCCGTCGACGTCCAACAGCGCCACATCGTTGACCGTGTCGAGCACGACCACCGACGCCTGCGACTCGCCCGTTCCTTCGCCGACAACCGCGACCTCGGTCGCGCCGATCACCACATGCGCCGCAGTCACGACGAGTCCGTCGGCGACGATCACGCCCGACCCCGTCGTTCTCGATGCGTCGCCACACGCCGTCGTACGAACCTCGACCGCACGCGACGACGGCGCAGCCACAGGGTCCGAACCGCCGCATGCTGAAGCAGCAAGCGCGACGACAGCGAGCGTCACGAGACGCCGACGCGTCATCGCTCAGCGGCGAGGCGGGTCATCGCCGCCTGAAAGTTCCTCGGCACGGAGAACCGTTCGGCACCCACCAACCAATCCGTCAACACCAGGTTCGAGCCGACGACCTCCAACGGCGACTCCTTCGGCAGCGGCCCGAGCAATCGGGTCGCGACCTGGCGAACACGACCCGCGGAGAACGCGTACGGCCCGGAATCGGTGTGCGCGAGCACTCGCGAGTCCGTCGTGACGATGGTTGCTGCAAGCGCGGCGGCGACCGCCAACGCGAGCCGAGTGGTCACCGATCCGTAGTCGAGCACGGTCGTCACTCCGACCGCGACCGCCGCCGCAGCGGACGCCCAGACGTACATCGCTCCGGACCGACGCCACATGAACACGACGTCGATCAGCGCAACTTCAGCCGGCAGGAGCCGGTGCACCGAGTTGAACAGGACCCGCCGTCGCATCGCGTCAGTCTGCCCTCATCGAGACCACCCACGAGCCGATGCACATCGCAGACGATGTACACCGACCCGAGGGAACGCGAATCAGAGTTCGGTCTGCTGGTTGAGGAACGACTTCTCAGCGAGGCCGTGCCATTCCGACACACGGTCGCGGAACTCGCGCCACGGGCCGAGCACCTCGGCGAACTGGCCGTTGGTCGACGCGACGTTGTCGAGCACCGACTCGGTCTCGGTCTTGAACGCCGTCATGATCTCGTCGGAGAACGGCAAGATCGTCGCGAACTCCTGCACCTTGCTGAGGTCCTGAGAGTTCAGCACGTCGTACTGCGCGATCGTCGTGGAGTGCGCGTACGCCGCGGCATTCTCGATCGCGGCCTGGTACTCCTCGGGCAGGTCGTTGAACAGCTCGAGCGGGAACTGGACTTCGAGCGTCGTGCCCGGCTCCCACCAGCCCGGGTGGTAGTAGAACAGGTCGCCGTCGAACTGGTCGAGACCCAAGATGAGGTCGTCGGTCGGGCCGACGAACTCCGCCGCGTCGATCGCGCCGGTCTCGATCGACGGCAGGATCTCGCCGCCGGGCAACGACACCTGCTCGCCACCGAGGTTGTTGAGCACCTGACCGGCGAGGCCGGGAATACGCATCTTCAAGCCCTGCAGGTCGTCGACCGTGTTGATCTCCTTGCTGAACCAGCCACCCATCTGACAGCCGGTGCCACCGGCCGGGAAGGTGATGATGCCGTGCTCTTCGGCGTAGAAGTTGTTGAGGATCTCGAGACCGCCGCCGTGGTACAGCCACGCGTTGTGCTGGCGCTGCGTCAGACCGAACGGCACGGCGGTGCCGAACTGCTGCACCTCGTTCAAACCCGTGTAGTAGTACGACGCGGTGTGACCGGACTGGACGCCCTGGTCACGCACCGTCGGCAGCACCTCGAGACCGCCGACGATCTCACCCGCAGGTCGCGGCGTGATCTTGAAGCGGCCACCGGTGAGGCGACTGACCTGCTCGGCAAACACGTTGGCCGAACCGAACAACGTCACCAGACCAGCGGGCCACGACGTCGCCATGTCCCATTCGATCTCGGGAAGGTCATTGCTCAGGCTGACGTCCTCGCTGGACACGCTGTCCGACGGTGACGACCCGTCGGAGCCGCCTGCAACGGAATCCGACGACGCTTCGTCAGAGCCGCCACACGCCGCGAGGATGCCGGCACTCGCAGCCAAGCCTGCGGCACCGAAGCCCGCTTGCTTGAGGAACGATCGCCGGTCCGAGCCCGTTTCCTCGGTGGTTTCCATGGATTCATCGATGGTCATGTCATCTCCCCTTCAGGATTGCTGTGTTGGTGGTAGTTGTTTGCGAGGCGGCGACCGGCTAGCCGAAGAAGTCGATCGAGAAGAACGTGATGCCGGGGAAGACCGCCAAGATGACGAGCGCGACCCCTTGGAGCGCCATGAACGGAATCGCCCCTTTGTGGATGGACGCGGTTTCGACCTCGGGTGGAGCAACCGACTGCAGGTAGAACAGCGAGAAGCCGACCGGCGGCGAGATGAACGCCATGTTCAGGTTCACCGCCATGAGGACGGCGAACCACACGAGGTCGTTGGAGTCGAACCCGAGCTCGGCCATTGCCGGCACGAAGATCGGCACGACGATGAAGGTGATCTCGAGGAACTCGAGGTTGATGCCCAAGATGAACAGCGCGATCATCGCCACGACGACGAAGCCGAACTTGCCGCCGCCGATCGCAGTCAGCCACTCCGAGGTCTGATCCGACCCACCGAGCTGGAAGAACATCAAGCTGAAGAACGTCGACGAGAACAGCAACGTCATGACGAGCACCACGATGTTCGCCGTCGACTGACCAGCCTGCTTGAGTTCGGAACGGCCGAGGCGCCACTTCGGTGTGATGTGTTCTGCTCCCTCGTTGTGCAGGATGCGGTCGAACAACCAGTTCGTTCCCGTCAGCACCAGCGCTCCGAACACGCCGACGGCACCGGACTCCGACGGGGTCGCAACGCCCTGGAAGATCGCGGTCAGCACGCCGATGATCAGCAGCAGGATCGGGATGATCGCCACCATCACCTCCGCCGCGAGCATCTTGGTGGCCATCAGAATCGCGAGGATCGCGACGAACGAGATGCCCATCGCGATCAGCGACGTCTGCCAACCGGCGAGCAGCATCGTCAGACCGATCAAGCCGGTCAGCACGAGCGTGATCTTGAGCTTGGCCGCCGTGGACGGATTGCCGGCGAGCTGGCGTTCCTCGAGCGGCATCGCCGGGCCGACCTCCGGCTTCACGTACGAGATGATCAGCACGTAGGCGATGTACAACCCGGCCAGGATCAATCCCGGGAGCAGCGC
>CALIOL010000367.1 GCA_938044705.1 uncultured Ilumatobacter sp.
GACCGCTATTCGGCTTGACCGGTCTGCTTCAGGAACGTGAGTGAGTCGAACGTGTCGACTCGCCGTGTCACGACGGGGCCGCGGATGGTGAGCCACATGACGCCCGGCATCTCGATCGGTGCTCCGCCGTAGCGCGCGCGGAATCGGTACCTGACGACGACGTCGGTGACGGCATCACGTCGCTGTTCGACCACGTCGTCGACTTCGTACCTACGGTCCTCGAAGGCGTCCAGGAAGTGTGGCAGCCGCCGACGGTATTCATCTCGGCCAGTGCACTCGGACCCGAGAGAGCTCTGGTTCTCGTTACGGAAACCCTCAGACACGAGCTCCGCGATCGCATCAGCGTCATTCCCCGACAGCGCTTGAAGAAACGCCGTCGCGACACCCACCGGATTCGCCATGCCAGGCAAGGTAAGGCGCCGGCCGGTGCGGCGCCAAGCGAGACGACGAAGGTCACGTCCCCGCAGGAAGCCGTGTCACCCGAGCAACGTGTCGAGCGCCTTGTCCGCGTGTGCCATGTCGGGGCGCTCGTGGTGTTCGAGACGGGTGAGATACGAGATCGCGACGTATCCGTCTTCGACGATGCGACCGTCGGTGCCCTCGTCGAGGTCGAGCTTTTCGCCCCACTGCATCGTGACCTTGTAGGCCTCCGTCTTGCCGGGGATGGGTGTCAGTTCCGCCGACGCGACGGTACGCGGTGGCTGGACGCCGACCTCGGCGTGGCGCCAGCCCTCGAGGTCATCGATCGGCAAGTCGGGCACGTTGATGTTGACCACGACGGTCTCGGTCGGCATGTCGTCGACGAGGGACTGCACGACTGCCTTCGCGACGGATGCGGCGGACTCCCAGTGCAGATCTTTGACCATCTCGTCCCAGGCCTGACCTTCGACACTGAAGCCCTTGACGGACTGGCTGACGGCGACGCCGGACACATGGCCGTTGCGGCCGGTCAGCGTCGCTCCGATCGTGCCCGAGTGGTACACCGCTCGGCCCACGTTCGCGCCAGGGTTGATCCCCGACACGATCAGGTCGAACGGCGCCCCGAACGCCCCGAGCCGGGCAAACATCACGCACAGGCCGGGTGGCCCGTTGACCGTCCAGGTCTCCGCGTCGCAATCGGGGATGCGAGATCGGTGGACCTCTGGCTGGATGAGGTGCAATGCGCCGAGTGCGGCTCCCGCTCCCGAGAACTCCCGATCCGGTGCCGCGACGATGATCTCGTGGTCGCCATCGAGGTCACACATCTCGCGTACGAGCACGTGCAGCCCGATCGAGTCGATGCCGTCGTCGTTCGTCACCAGAATCCGCATTCGTGCATCCTGGCAGCCCAAGGCCGCAGGGTGCGCGCTGGACACCCGAAGTTCACCTGGTTCCGGAGCGTTTCCGGCATGCGGCCACGTCGTGAGTCAGGATGCCGGCTATGTCCAGCCGGGGAATCATGCTCTGACGGCACAACGCCATGGTTGGTGAATTCGCCGTGAACCGAGCACGTCGATTCGATTCGAGAGGGGCTAGCTTCATCGAAGTGGCGGGGGAGCGGGCGAACGTGAGAGCGGTGCTGCGCATCGACATGGTGGGGTCGACCGACCTGCTCGTTTCGCTCGGCGTCGAGGTGCACATCAAGATGCTCAGCCGTCTCGGTGGGCTCGTCGCCTTTGCGGCGTCGTCGCATGGCGGCGATGTCGTCGACACGTCTGGCGATGGCAGCCTCCTGCGGTTTCCGTCGGTCACGGGAGCGCTGATTGCAGCAATCGAGATCAGCGATGCCGTTGCTGCGGCTGGCGGATTCGATGTGCGCATCGGACTCGATATCGCCGAGTCGGATCAGGGCGATACGGAGGCGATCGAACGCGCCTGCATTCCGGGATCTGTCGCCGTACACGACCGGTTCCGACGGTGCGTGTGTGCGGTCGCACCGGGGCTTGAGTTCGACTCGCTCAGCGGTGCGGCGTGCACGTTGGTCACGGCGCCTGCAGAGGCGCTGGAGCTTCTGGCCGCCGCGCGCTCGAATGCCGAGTTGAGCGTCGTGGTCTTCTCGAACTCGTCAGACGAACGCGCATCGGCGATCTCGCAGCGGGTACTCGAACAGCGCGATTGCGACATCGTCGACACAAACGGTGGCGGACACGTTGCGGTGTTCCGATCCGCAGGCGGTGCTTGGGACGCAGCTCTTCAGATGCATGCGATGGGCTCCGCCGAGGCGTTGGTGGCGCATTCATCCGGTCCGGTTCGGTTTCGGATCGGAGTGTCGCTCGGCGAGGTGGTGACCGAACAGGGGCGAGCGTTCGGACACACCGTCATCGAAGCGGCTCGATTGCACGACCATGCAGCCGAGGGCACCACAGTGGTCGAAGCCGGTGCCGCAGCGATTGCCGAGGGCGTCGGCGCCACGTCGCTCGGCCCAGTGGCGTTGAAGGGGTTCTCGGAGCGAGTCGAACTTGTCGCTCTCGAAGCGACCGAGGCCCCACCGCTCGTCGATCTCCCGGCAGGGCTACGCAGGCCATCGCGGTTCGAATTCACCGGAAGAGGTGAGCAGCTGAGATCGCTCCGCTCGACGTGGGCCGCTGCGATGGAAGGTCATCTGCGGTCCACGGTGATCATCGGGGAGGAAGGCGCGGGCAAGACTCGTCTCGCGGAGGAACTTGCATCGGAGGTGTTTGGCGACGGTGCCGTTGTGCTCCTCGGTAGCTGTCGCGAGGAAGTCGATCAACCGTTCCAACCAATCGTCGACGTGCTGACCTCGATTGCTGGTGCTGACGCTGATGTCGCTGCGGCGAAACGGGGCGAAGGCGGTCCCCTCGGCGCGTTGTTCGGTGCAGCGCCCCAGGACGGAGCAACCGGTGTTGACCGTCACGAGTTGTTCGAGGCGGTGGCGAACAGTCTCGTGCGTCTTGCCGCGCTTCGTCCGGTACTGATGGTTGTCGACGACGTGCAGTGGGCTTCCCTCGACACGCTCCAGCTGCTGGAGGGTCTCGTTGCCGACACGCGGCCGTGCCGGCTCATGATCGTGACGACGTGTCGAGCCGAGGTGCTCGAACAAGATCATCATGCGCGGCGCCTCCTCGACATCCGACGCAGTGGCGTCGCTGCTGAACGGCTGCGTGTCGAGCGACTCTCCCGTGGTGAGGTCGCCGCGATGCTGGAGTCGCGTATCGGTCGTTCGCTTCGCGGTAGTGAAGTGGCCCTGGCCCGAAATATTGCGTCGATCACCGGGGGCAGTCCGCTCTATGCCGAGGAGTTGCTGTCGCACTATGCGGCGACCGGTGTGGTCGCTCAGGTCGACGGAGAATGGCAGTTGCGCGCTGAGCCTCACGAACTCCCGATTCCCGAATCACTGATCGATCTGATGCGTTCGCGGCTTCGCCGTCTCGATGCCGACGTGATCGACACACTGACCGTGGCGGCAGTGATGGGGCCGACATTCGATCTCGAGATCGTGGCGTCCGCCTCCGGCCGATCGCTGGACGACGTATTGGATGCTGCTGAAGACGCCGCGGCGGACCGACTGGTTCGCGACGATGATCGCGGCGAACCGTCGGTGTTCGCCGATGAACTCGTCAGGGTTGCGTTGCTCGGGGAAATACGACGGAGTCGTCAGTCGCGCATCCACCGGGATATCGCGGAGGCACTCGAACGTCACCGGCCGCACGAGTTCGACCTGCTCGCTCGGCACTGGGAGCAAGCGGTCGGTACTGACGCAAAACGTCATGCCGTGAGCGCGCTCGGCAAAGTGGTGCAGCGCGACCTCAAAGCTGCGGCCTACGAATCGGTGGTCGAGCGCAGCGGCCGCATCATTGCGCTGCATCGCGACATCGGCGACGAAGACCCCGGTGCACTCGGTGAGGCGAATTTCGCCCTCGGGAGTGCGCTGCGCATCCTCGGGCGCACGGACTACCGCGAACCGCTGGTTGCGGCCGCACGAAATGCTCGCTCGATCGGCGACGGGGGATTGCTGGGACGTGCCGCAGCGGCGATGATGCGACCGGGTGCGTGGTATCCCGAAGCCGCCGTGGTCGACACGGAGATCGTCGAGATGTGCGAAGACGCACTGGAGTTACTCGGTGATGAGCATCCGCTTCGACCCCGCGTACAGGCCGCGCTGGCGACCAACCTGGCGTATGACCCAAACGTTGAGCGCCGTCGCTCAATCCTGCGCGAGGCGCAGGCGGGCGCCCGGACGGTCGGGGACCCGCAGCTGATCGCGACGACGCTCGCAGCCGAAGCCATCACCGAGCACGCACCGGACTTCTTCGAGCGCCGAAATGAGCTCGCCGCAGAGGTCCGTCGCCTCGGCCGTGTTGCGGACGATCGGCACCTGATGCTGACTGGAGGCATCCTGATGCTGCTCGGGGAGTACGAGCGCGGTGAGTTCGATGAGTGTGAGCCGCTACTGGCCGAGCTGGAGGCAATGGCGGAGGCGTCGCGTGCGTACTGGCCGCGCTTCCTCATCGGACACTTCCGCACGGCGATCGCGTTGATGCGGTGCGAGCCGGACCTGGGTGCGCTGATCGACGCTGACCGTGACGAGTTCAAAGATCACGAAGTGGATTGGTTCGGAGTCTGGTTGTTCCAGACTGCGGTGCTGGCCCAACACAACGGTGACCTTTCCGAACTGCTGCTCTCGTTCGGGGAGGCGAGCACCATGTTCGACGACGGTGGCTGGGGCCTCAAGTGGAACTACGCGATTGCCAATGCGCACATGGAGGCCGGACACCATGCTCTGGCTATTGCGGCGATCGAAGCGAACCCGGAGCCGGATTTCGATCGCTACTGGCTCGTCAGCGTGCAGATGCTGGGACAGCTCGGATTGGAGCTCGATCGACCCGACTACTGCGAACTCACGATTGAGCGGCTGTCGCCGTACCAGGGTCGTGTCTGCGTCGTGGGCTTGGGTGTGGCGATGGGTCAATTGGTCGATATTGCGTTGGGCCAGGCATGGCTCGGTCTGGGCGAAGCGTTGAAGGCCGAAGCCTTGTTGCGCGACGGACTGGCGCTCGCCGAGCGGATTCGAGCTCCGTACTTTGCGGTGATGGCCCGAAAGGTTCTCGCCCGCGCGCTGATTGAGCAGGAGCGTTGCGAGGAAGCCACCGCATTGCTTCAGGTTGCCGCACACGATGCTCGCGAGCATGGATTCGTGATGGAGGAGTCGGCCACCGAGCAGTTGCTGACCACTGCCAAGGAGCGTCAGCTCGATGGGGGACGTTGACCAACTGGAGTCCTGAATCAGCACGCGGTCGGTCAGTGAGCAGCTGGGTCGATGACCTGCTTGAGGGGCTGGCTCACCGCTTGTCGGTCAGCGGCTTCGCGATTTCGATGGCGACTCGAGACTCCGCTCGTCGTTACGTTGCAGGTGATGCTGGTCCCCGAACTCGACGTGACCGATCTCGCCGTCTCGTTGCGCTTCTACTGCGGTGTTCTCGAGTTCCGGGTGCTCTTCGAACGCGCTGCTGAACGTTTCGCGTACCTCGAGCGCGACGGCGTCGAGCTCATGTTGCAAGAAGCAGCGGGCCCAGGTCGCCGATTCCGAACCGCGCCCCTCGACCATCCCTTCGGTCGTGGCATCAACTTCCAGCTCGGTGTCGATGACGTCGATGCGCTCCATGCTCGTGCTGTCGCAGCCGGCGCCGACATCGTGCTCCCGATGGAACAGCGGTGGTACCGGGTCGACGTCGCCGAGCCTGGCGGTCGATGGAAACATCGAGGCCCGACCGAGGCCGGAAACCGACAGTTCGTGCTCGCCGACCCGGACGGCTATCTGTGGCGGCCGTTCCGTGATCTCGGCGTTCGACCCGACGTCACGTCGGCGTAGTGCTCAGAGGTCGAGCTGAAGCAGCACCATCGTTCGCCACGTGTCGAACGTGAAACCGATGTCTGGCATTCGTCCGACCTCCACGAAGCCCCGTCGAACGTGAAACGCGATCGAGCGGTCGTTGAACGCATCGATCGTCGCGATCATCCTGCGCAGACCGTTTGTCCGCGCTCGATCGCAGAGTTCGTCCATCAGCGCGTCGGCAGCGCCGGTCCCGCGGGCGGAGGCGTCGAGGTACACGGAGTGTTCGCAGACAAAGCGAAAGCCTTCACGACGGGTGCTGTCTCGGAAGTCGCCGTAGCTGGCTACGCCAACAACCTGTTCGTCGAGCTCTGCCACGATGACCGGCCGGCTCGCGCTGACTCGGTCGCGCCACCAGTCGGTGCGTTCTTCCACCGTATGGAGAACTTCGGTCCACTCGGCGTCGCCCGCAGGAATGGCCTGATTGAAGATGTCCGTCACCTTCGTCATGTCGGCCTCGACTGCGTCTCGGATCTTCACGCAGCCAGTCTGGCCGGTGCGGTGGCCGATCGTGTTCGGACCCCTTGACCTCAACCTAGGTAGAGGTAATAGCGTCGCGATCGAGGGAGGCTCACGTGAACTCAACCAGCGACATCGTCGTGCTCTTCGACGCAGACGTCAGAGCCTGTGCCCAAATGGATCAGCTCGTCGCGATCTGCGCCGAGGCGGTCGACGCAGACGCCGACGCACGCTTGGTCGCGCCACCGAGGAGCAGCGTGGAGTTCGAAGCCGGAAGGCTCGTGTTCACGACCGGCGGCCTCGACGACGTCGTGGGGTTCCGCGCCTACGACACGTTCCCGGGGTCGCGCCAGGATCAGGTCGTCGCCGTTTGGGGGCAGTCGACCGGCACGCTGAAGGGGGTCGTCGTCGGCGACCAGCTCGGAGCCCTGCGCACCGGAGCGATCGGCGGAGTCGCGGTCGACCGGCTTGCCAAGCGCGACGCAACGACCTGTGCGGTCGTCGGAGCCGGCCGACAGGCGCGAACTCAACTGGCTGCGTGCAGCGCAGTCCGCCCGCTGACCGATGTCAGGGTGTACTCGCGGGCCGAGGAGTCGCGTCGACGGTTCGCTGAAGAGATGAGTCGCGACCTCGGCGTCGACGTGCGGCCGATGACAGACGTCCGCTCGACTGTGTCCGACGCCGACATCGTGCTGATCGCCACGTCATCGGTCGAGCCGGTCGTCGATCACCGGGATCTTCGTTCCGACGCGCACGTCAACACCGTTGGCCCCAAGTTCGCGATGGCGCATGAGATCAGCGCCGCGATGGCGGAGGACGCCGAATGGATCGTTTCCGACTCGCCTCGACAGATCCAGGCCCACGGGAGCGGACACTTCCTTGCGTCGTCACCGGCTCGCGAGCGAATCGAACACCTCGGACGGCTTCGCCCGGGTGTTGCTCGCTCAGGACGGAGCCTGTTCCTGTCTACGGGTTTGGCCGGCACCGAAGTGCTCGTCGCCGATGCGATTCTGAGCGCGGCGCTCGTGAAGCATCACGCCGTCTCGGAGACCTGCTGAGGCGAGCTCGTTCGGTAGTTGACCGTCGTGGCAGCGATCGCGAGGAGCGCCGGGATCAGCTGCGGCAAACCGTTCGAAACTTCGAGCGTCAACGATGCAGTCAGCCCGGCGATCGCAACGAAACCCAAGAAGCACATGGCGACGCGAAAGCTCCAGTGTGGGTCCCGGATGACGAGCGCCCACACGAGACCAGCGGCGAGGAACAGGTTGTAGACCCCTTGGTTGGCCGCAATCTCGGTGGTCGACTCGAAGATTGCTGGGTCGAGGCTCGAGAAGGTGTCCGGGCCGACATCGGTCCAGGCGAAGATCTCGAACCAAGCGATGTAGAGGTGCAGGAGTACGACGAGCGCGATCAAGCCGCGCGAGACCAATTTCATAGGGCAACCGTAGCGAGGAGTTGGAGACACCTGGAGCGACAACCGCCCGAGCGCCATTGACCGGTGCACCTGTTCATGCTGAGCTTGGCCGATGGCGTCGCCCGCGGCTCGGACGACCTCCGAGGTGTCATCGGTGATCCTCGACTCGATGGATCACATGTTTGCGCAGCTCCTCGCGCGACTCGACGGTCTCACCCCAGAGGAATATCTCTGGGAGCCTGTCGATGGTGCCTGGTCCGTCCGATCGAGTGAGAACCGGTCGCCGCTCGTCGACGGCGCCGGCGAGCGCGATGCTGATCCTGCGCCGGTCACAACGATCGCGTGGCGAATCTGGCACATCGCCATCGACTGCTTCGATGAGTACACGCGCCGATTCCGTGGCGATACGGCGGAGGCTTCGGCCGAATGGACACTCGACCCAGACGAAGCGATCGAGACGCTCAACGAGAAGTGGTTGGCGTACCGCAGCGTCGTCGCCGGGCGCGATTGGTGGGAGGAACTCGGCAGTACCTGGGAGTTCTTCTCGCGGCACTCGACGGCGGACATGGCGATGCACGCAAGCAACGAGCTGGTGCACCACGGCGCGGAGATTTCACTCCTCCGAGACCTCTACAGGGATTCCTTCGCCTGATTCAGTGAGGAGCGGAGGCCCGACGCGTGAACAGCACGAGGCCGAGAATCACGAGTGCCATGCCCGCAACCTGCAACGTACGCACCTGTTCTCCGAGAATGACGAACGCGAAGAGCACGGCGAGCGCTGGCTGAGCCACCTGCATCACGGTGATCGTTGCGATCGGCAGGTGCTGTTGAGCGAATGCGATGCATCCGTGAGCGACCATGCCCGTGAGCACCGCGAGGACGACGACGATGAACCAGCCGCGCGAGGTCATGTCGGTGACGACGCCGCCCCCAGCGATCAACAGTGCCATCGGCACGGTGGTGATCAGCCCAGTCGGCATCATGCACGCCATGAAGGTCACCGTGTCGACTCCTGCTGCCCGCGCTCGCTTGGTGGCGATCAGGTAGCCGGTCCACGAGCACAGGACCACCAACACGATCAGGTCGCCGCCCAGCGTCGCAGTGCCTGAGGCAGGGCCGAAGAACAACACCATCGCGACGCCAACGATCGAGATGATGCCGAATCGCAGCGCCGACCAGTTCGGCTTCTCTCCGAAGATCAGAGCGCCGGCAGGAACCACCGCCAGCGGTGTCAGTGTTGCGATGAACTCGAGGTGGGCAATGCTCGTGCGGGTCACCGCGGTGAACAGCAGCGAGATGTTCATACCGAAGAGCAGTCCGGCTGGAGCCACCAACTTCCATGTCTGCAACGACGGCCAATCGATGCTCCCGTCTCGCCCGCGCGACCGCCGTCGCATGATGGCCAAGGTGATCCACCACGTTCCGACCGACAACCACATCCGCCAGAACGCGAGCACCACACCGGTGACACCTGCCCACTTCACGATCGGGGTGGACAGCGAGAACGCGATGATCGCCGCGACCATTGCGATCAAGCCGACCGGCGCCGCCGGTCTCGGGTCGGTCGATGTCACAGGCCGGGCAGATCGAGCCACGCGGTGACAGCAGCGGGATCGCCCACGAGGTCCACCCCGTCGAGCGCGTCGCCACCGCCGGATCGCCCCATCACCGCCAAGAGCAATGCCTCGGCTGAGCCGCGCAGCGCTGCGTCACCCTTGCGATGGATGGCTTCCATTCGGTACTCGCCGTTCTCGCCCCACACGATCCACTCGCCCGCCCCGTGAGCGAGGTCGTCATCTGTGCAGTGCACATGGAGGCTTGCTGAAGGAGCTGGGTTGCCTTCGCGAATCAGGGTGCGCGGCAGCAACATCTCGAAGAACTCCGCCAGGCCGGTCGCCGCAGCTTTGCCTTCCAAGTCGGATGCGCCTGTCACTGCGACCTCGGCATCCCACCGGTGGACCATGGTCTCCATCGCTTGGCGCCGAGACCACACCCAGGCCTTCTGCTCCAACGGGAACGGATGCCACGTGTCGGCGTCCGGCGGTGTTGCGGCGAGTGCGTCGGCCAGCGCTCCGGCACCGGCGCGCATCCAGGCGCCAAGTTCATCTCCGGTCGCATCCGGTCTCGGCTCCACGACGTCGCCTTGGCCTGCGGGTGTCTTGTTCACCACGGCGAACGTCGCCCATCGGTGGATGAAACCCGTGTGGACGAGGAGCTTGCGGAGATCCCATCCGGGGCAGCCAGCAACGGTGGCATCGAGGTCACCACTCTCAGCGCAGAGCGCCATACGGTCAGCGTCACTCCGGATCGCTTCGAGACAGGCTTCGAGGTTCATCCCGCCCGACGGTAGCCTTTTCATCATGAGCCCCCTCGAAGCACTTGCCGGCGATTCCGATTCCGCCGCCAGTGAGCCGATCATCACGATCACTCCCGAGGCGATCGAGAACCTCGTCGAGATGCGCGACGACGAAGTCGACGGCGACCAGCTGGGTCTGCGTCTCGCCATCGCCTCCGACCCGGGTGAGGACTTTCGCTACGACCTGTCGTTCGAAGAGTTCTTGAAGGCGGCGTTCACCGACGAAGTGCGCACCCACGAAGGCATGAAGGTCATCATTCCCGGCGACGACGTCGAGCTGTTGACGGGTGCGACGCTCGACTACACGTCCACGCAGGGCCTCGTGATCCGCAACCCGAACAAGCCCGCAGCTGCCAACGTCGAAGGACTCATCAACGACGACGCGCTGTCAGCGGAAGTCGAGACACTCGTTGCATCGGACGTCAACCCGGCGCTCGCCGCACACGGTGGCTTCGTCACCTATGTCGGTCACGACGGCGAAGGAACTGCGTACATGACGATGGGCGGCGGCTGCCACGGTTGCTCGATGAGCAAGATGACCATGCTCGACGGTGTGCAAACGATGCTGAGCGACGCCATCGACGGCATCGAAAAGGTCAAGGACCTGACCGACCACACCACTGGCGAAAACCCCTTCTACAGCTGAGTCGTTGAGCCAGTCCGCGCCGGGGTCGGGGTTCGCTCACCGGTCAGCGTTGTGGTGAGCCAGTTCGCGCCGGGGTCGGGGTTCGCTCACCGGTCAGCGGCGTGCGATGCGTCGGAGTGGTGGCTCGGTTTTCGGGGGTTGCCTGCGCGGCGGGAGTTCTCCCAGCACACGCGTCGTGATCGATGTGATCTCCGCGACGGCGCGCTCGAACGCTGCTTCGGTGGCCGCTGAGGTCTTTTGCACGCCGGTGATCTTGCGAACGTACTGGCGAGCGCCCGCCTCGATCTCCTCATCGGTTGCAGCTGGCTCCAGCCCTCGAAGCGTGGTGATGTTGCGACACATCAGACGCTGCTCCCCGTTGCGAGCAGGTCGTGAGTTTCCGGGTGTCGCCGCATGTACGCAGCGGCGTACGGGCACAGTGGCCGGATCGTCTGACCGTTCGAGCGAATCGACCCGATCACCCCGTCCATCAACACCGCTGCGAAGCCTTGGCCCTGATGGGCTGGATCGGTTTCCACATGTGGAACCGTCAGCACCCCATTCGTCAGCGAGTAGTCGGCCAACCCGACGCGCTCGCCGTCAAGCAGCAGCTCGAAGCGTGACGATTCAGCAACATCGATGACGGTGAGATCAGCGGAGGACATGGAGACATCGTAGCGATCCGCTATGGTCATTCTCAATGAATGGGAATACGCACTCGGGTCGAGGCCATGAACATGACCACGCATACGACGGTGCGCGCCTCGGTGTCGCGGCGGCGTCGAACACGGTCTTCGCCGTGGTGCAGGTGGTCGTCGGGCTAGCGATCGGGTCGGTGGTCGTGCTCGCCGACGCAGCGCACCAAGCCGTCGACGCACTCGGACTCATCACTGCGTTTGTCGCGGTCCGCATCGCCCGGCGTCCGGCGTCGCACGATTGGTCATACGGCTTCGGAAAGGCGGATGCCCTCGGCGGCTTCGTCTCAGCACTCCTGCTGGTCGGTTCTGTCGCTTGGATCGTTGTCGAGTCCATCCGTCGGCTGCTGGAGCCCGAGCAGGTGGAAGGCGCAGGTGTCATCGTGATCGGACTGATCGCGATCGCGGTCAATGGTGCGGGCGTCGTGCTTGTCGGCCACGGGCATGGAGAACATGCGATCTCGTTGCGCGCTGCGCGGCTCCACCTCCTCACCGACCTCGCCGGGTCCGTCGTGGTCGTGCTCGCTGGGGTGTTGCTCGTGGCGACCGCTGCATCTTGGATCGACCCGTTGGCTTCGCTGCTCGTGTCGGTCGCCGTGCTGTGGTCGACATGGCACCTGATTCGAACCGCCGTCGGGGTGTTGCTCGATCGTTCGCCGGTCGGCATGTCCGCTCCAGACGTCCACGAGGTGCTGTTGCTCCACGACGACGTCGACGTGGTGCATCATGTGCACGTGCGGTCCCTTGGCGCCGGGCGGCACAGCGCCTCGGCACACGTCGTCGTGCACGGTGAGACGACGGTCCACCGCTCGCAGGAGATCGTCGACGATCTGAGCACGCTCGTGCGCGAACGGTTGGGCGTGGAGCATGTCACGATTCAGATCGAATGCGAGCACCACTGCGGCGAACGTGACCAACAGCACGATCACATCGGCCACGCCCACTGACATCGGCGCTCCGCATCTGCGAGAGTGGAACGGTGAACGAGCGTTCCATCGGTACCCGCTACAGCGAGGCGGTGACCTCGTTCGTCGACTTTGCCCGGACGCTGACGCCCGAGGAATGGGCGATGCATGTCCCGTGCACGCCGCTGTGGACGGCCCGCGATGTCTTGTCGCACGTTGCCGGTGTGCCTGACGACGGTCTCGCCGGCCGCGTGGACGGCGCCGCCACCGAGCCGTGGACCCAATCTCAAGTCGAACGCAACGCTGGCCTGCCCGTCGACGAACTTCTGGATCGACTGATGAGCCAGTACGAGATGTTCGGAGCGGCGATCGACCAGATGGGGGAGGGGCGCCCCCCGTTCGACTGTCATTCCCACGAACACGACATCCGTCACGCGATCGGCCGACCAGGCAACCGTGACAACGCCATCATCCACGATGCAGGCGAAACACTGCTGTCGACCTTGGCGGGGCTCCCCGTCGGCGTCGCGATCACCTACGAGGATTCCACGACGCGTCAAGCGGGGGCAGCCGAGGCCGCCGCTGCGGCGACACTGTCGATCTCTCGCTTCGAGGTGTTCAGATCTCGTCTCGGAAGGCGCACGCTCGACCAGGTCCGTGCGTTGGGCTGGGGTGGCGATGCGGAGGCGATCGACGCAGTCATTGCCGAGTGGTTCGTGTTCGGTCCGAGTGACATCGAGATCGACGAGTAGACCCAGAGGCCCCGATGAACTGGATGTCACGTCTCGTCGAAAAGCAGCTCGCTGAAGCCGCTGAGCGTGGCGAGCTCGACATCCCGGATCGTCTGAAGGGCAAGCCCATCCCCGGTATCGACGAGTCGCGCCCGGAGGGGTGGTGGGCGGAATCGCTCGTTCGCCGAGAGCGCAGCCGGGTTCGGCGCGAGGACGCTGACGAAGCGCTGGCGTCGGCCCGGGTCAAGTTCTGGCAGGCCGACAGCGAAGCGGCGCTGGCTGATCTCGTCGCATCGTCGAACGCGATGATCGATCACGTCAACCTCAACGTGGTCGACGAGGATCGCCTCGAGCGGCTCGACCTGGCCGATATCACCCGCCGCTGGCGAGATCTCCGAGGCTGACGACTCAGCCGAGCGCCTGCTCCACGTCGGCCAACAGGTCGACGGTCTCTTCGAGGCCGACGGACATGCGGATCAATCCGGGGGTCACGCCGGTCGACTCTTGCTCACCCGGCGTCAAGCTGGCATGCGTCGATGTGGCTGGGTGGCAGACGAGCGTCTCGGGGCCGCCGAGCGATGTGGCCACACGACACAACTCGACCCGATCGAGGAATGCGGCGGCGGCGTCGATCGTGCCGACGTCGAACGACAACACCGTGCCGTACTGCATCAGCTGACGGGCGGCGATCGAGTGCTGGGGGTGCTCGCTCAGCCCCGGGTAGTGCGTCGTTGTGACCTTGCCGTGGTCCGCGAGCATCACGGCAAGGGAGCGAGCGGATGCGTTCTGCTGTGTCGTGCGGACCGCAAGCGTGCGAACGCCGCGCAGCGCGTTGAGCGCGTCGAACGGCGACGGCGTCGCTCCGTGCAGCACGCTGTACGCCCAGATCTCACTGAGTAGGTCGGCGTCGCCGGAGATGACGCCGAGGGTTGCGTCGTTGTGGCCCGCGATGCCTTTCGTGGCGGAGTGCAAGGAGATGTCGATGCCGTGGTCGAGTGGGCGTTGGCCCAATGGCGTGGCGAACGTCGAGTCGACGACCGTGAACGGCGCCTTGATCGCACCGAGTTCGTCGAGGTCGGCGAGTTCGAGCCGTGGGTTCGACGGAGACTCGGCGAGTACGAGCATGGTGCGGCCTGGTTCGACAGCGGAAGCGAATGCTCCGGGAGTTGCGACGTCGACAAACGTGGTCTCGATCCCGAGTCGGGCACATGGGCCCTGGAGAAAGGCGAGCGTTCCGGCGTAGAGCTGGCGTTGGGCGACGATATGGCTTCCGGCGGAGCACAGCGCCAGCACGGTCGACGCAATCGCACCCATTCCTGAGGCGAACGCCAGTGACTCCTCTGCGCCCTCGAGATCGCGCACCGCTTCTTCGAACGAGCGGACGGTGGGGTTGCAGTAACGACTGTAGAAGTCCGTCTCGCGTGACCCGGTTGCTCGGCGGTGTGCGTCGTCGAGGGACTCGGACTCCCAGGTGGATGACGCCCAGAGTGCAGGCGCCAAGGAACGCCCGCTTGCTTGCCGACCGGCGTGGATGGCTCGCGTTGCGGGTGAGGGCGGCGGCGCTTCGAACATCTCGACACGATACCCGACCCGATTGGTCAACATTTCGGAGTACGGCGCGATTCTCTGCGCCGGCACGGATCTCGGTGTTCTGCGATCGGTGTCCGCACGTAGGGTTGCGCTGTGGCTGAGTCGTTGGATCGCGATGCGGTGGACCGGGTCCTCGCGCGTGCGCATCGTCTCGAATCGAGGTCGCCAGACAGCGGCGACGGTGTCGATCCCGATGCGTTGGTTGCGGCGGCCGCCGAGGTGGGGATGGACCCGAATGCGGTGCGCGATTCGCTCGCGATCGAACAGCTCACGATCGCTCGACCTCCTGCGCGGCGCCTCGATGGTCTTGCCGGACCAGGCGAGCTCATGGTGGAGCGCGAGCTCGAACTCACTGTCGAGCAATCGATTGCCGGGGTCGAGGCATGGTTGTCATCGCACTATCGGCTCATCTGCGATCGACGAGCCGACGGGTCGTTGTTCGCTCGTCGACGATCGGACGCGTCGGCGCGGATCGCCCGTGTCTTTTCTTCGGCCCGTGGTGACGGCCATCTCGCTGCGACCGCCGTCGTCGTTCAAGCCGTGCCGCAGACCGTGGGCACGACCCCTGCGCGTCCGCGGACGTTGCTGCGAATCGGGGCTGACCGTACGACTCCACGTCAGCTTCGTCTTGCCGGTGGCGGATCGCTCGCAGGCGTCGGAGTGGGTGGGGGAGCGG
>CALIOL010000368.1 GCA_938044705.1 uncultured Ilumatobacter sp.
GTCGAGCAATTCCATTCGGCTCGAAGGAACGCCGCCATCGAGCGGTGTCCGTCGACCTTCGAGTACAGACCGCGCTGATCAACGGCTGCAACCAGGACTGCCGCCTCCGCATCGAGAGCCCGCCGCTCCATCTCGTTCCGACGGACGCGCTCGCGCAGCTCGGCATCGGACAACCCGACGACCGACTCGACCAACGACGAGAACATGGGGAAGAGTATATCGAACATGTGTTCGATATACTCCAAAACTCAACAGATTTTCGGGCACTCTTCGTCAGCGCGGACTCGTTGCGCCAAGCGCTCCCGCAAGACCGTCAACGACAGATTCGGATGCGGCCTCACCCACGGTCGCAACGGCATTCAACGCATGCGACGACGGTGCGCCGAGCAACAACTGCGTGATCGCTGCTGGGTCGTAGGACGTGTACCAGCAACACTGCAAGCGAGCCGCTGCACGCGTGCGGCGTTGGCTGATCCCGACGAGCTTCGCACCGTCGACGGTCAGCTCACCGGGACCGAGACCGTCGAAGCAGATCAGTCGAGAGTGCTCCGTCGAGACCATGGCGCCGTCGTGCACCGCTGCGCCTTCTACTCCAGCAGCAGCGAACAGCCCTGCGAAAGCGTTGCCGAGCCACACCATCGGACGATGCACGTCGTCGGACCACCCGACATGACCGGCAGGCACGATCACGTCGACCCAGGTGACCTCGCCGGGGACAAGCAACACCGCTCCCCCGCCGCTGCGACGCCGCACGATGTCGACACCACGACGCTCGCACGCCTCGACATCGGCGATTCCGTCACCGCGCTGCGTGGAGCCGAGCACGAGTGCCGGCCGCGTGATCTCGTGCACCCAGATCTCAGGTGCCGCAGGATCGGGCACGGCGAGCGCATGGAACTCCGCCGCGGTCGAATGGCGGCGAACGAGACGCCACGTTTCGCTCATGGCGAGAACCTAGTGAGCGTCAAGCGATGCGGCATCCCACGACTTGCACCAGGCGAGATACCGGACGACGTCGCCCGAGTCCCACGCATGGGCGTCGTCGCCGTACTGCGTCAGCAACCGAAAACGGAGGTAGTCGCCCGACGGCACCGGCAGGAACGGCCGACGCTTCCACCAGCCGGGCGCCGACGTTCGGCGCGCCTGGCGAATCGCGGTGCCCCACAAGCCGGGTCGGCGAAGGACGGCGATGCCCGCCCGAATCACTTCGCTGGGGCTTGTGGCTTCGGCTCCTTCGGCAAGCCGAGGATCATCTCACCGATGATGTTGCGCTGCACCTGACTGGAGCCCGCGTAGATCGTTCCGGCTCGAGCATTGAGGAACGTACCGATCCACGACGAGTTCGAGTTCTCTGCGCCGGCGTCGTCCGCACCGAACGACGACGGCGGCTTGCGACCTTCCCAGAACAATCCGTCCGCTCCCATGATGTCCATGGCCAGCTCGGTGACGATCTTGTGGTACTCGCTCCACTGCAGCTTGCCGATCGCAGCGTCGGGACCAGGGTGGTGACCGGCGAGGAACTGCGTGAGCACACGCTGGCCGAGGTAGCCCATGATCTGCACGGTCGAGTAGCACTTGGCGAGTTTCTGGCGGATCACCGGGTCGTCGGCGACGCCGCGCTCCTTGGCCATTGCTTCGAGCCGTGCGTACTCGGCCTTGAACCGGATCGGGCCGGTCGCTGCGGCCTCGCCGCGCTCGTAACCGAGGAGCGACATCGCTACGCCCCAGCCGTTGTTCACGCCGCCGATGACGTTCTCCTTGGGACACCGAGCGTCGGTGTAGAACACCTCGTTGAACTCGCTGTCTCCCGAGATCATTTTGATCGGACGCACTTCGATGCCCGGCTGGTCCATGGGCACGAGCAAGAACGAGATGCCCTTGTGCTTCGGCGAGTCCGGGTCGGTGCGGGCCAGCGTGAAGATGTGATCGGCGAGATGGCCTGCCGACGTCCAGATCTTCTGGCCGTTCAGGACCCATTCGTCGCCGTCGAGCTCAGCCTTGAGGCCGACATTGCCGAGGTCGGATCCTGCATCCGGTTCGGAGTAGCCCTGACACCACAAATCTTCGCCCGACAAGATGCGCGGGATGTAGTGCGCCTTCTGCTCGTCGGTACCCCACATCAGAATCGTGTTGCCGAGCATCTGAATGCTGAACGGGTCGTTCGGACCACCCGTCGGGACGCCGGCCTTGGTGAACTCCTCGGCGAGGATGACCTGCTCGGTCGCTGACAGGCCTGCGCCACCGAATTCCTGGGGCCAACCCGGAGCGAGATAGTTCGCCTCGTACAACACGTTTCGCCATTCCGTGACGAACGTTTCGAGCTCTTCGCCCTCGAGCGCACCGATTCCCTTCCAATTCGACGGGAGTTTTTCGGCGAGGAACGCCTGAACCTTCTCTCGGTAGGCCTCGGCTTCGGCGGTGTAGGTCGGCTGCATGGCAGCGACGCTAGCAAGCAGAGGTTACCGCGCGGTAGCCGAGCGTGTGATCGGCTCCCCGAGCGGCACCGTCAGTGCAACGGCGCGCAGTAGCGATCCGATGTGCTCCACGGGTTCGATGAGGCGAAGCCCGTCGAGGTTGGGAAGACGGGTTCGCGTGAGGAGCTCACGGCGCGCGACGTCGAGGAGCTCATCGCCGAACGCGTCGATCACACCACCCGTCACGAAAACGGTGTCGATGTCGACGGTGGCGCACATCGATGCGATCGCTCGCCCCAGCATGATCCCGGCACGTTCGATCGTCGATGGGTTGGCGCGACGCAACGGCCGGTTCATCTCCGTCTCGAGAGCGATCGACGACAGATACGGCTCGAGACAACCTGTCGAGCCGCACCAGCAGGCCAACCCGTCCGTGTCGACCGTGACGTGAGCGATTGCCCCCGCGTTCCCGTGTGCTCCTCGGATTCTCCGACCGTTCACGATGCACGCAGAGTCGACCGTCGCGTCAGCGACGACGAAGAGGTAGTTGGAGGTTTCCCGCGCTTCCCCGACGCGGCGTTCGGCCTCGGCCGCCGCAGCGCCGGCGGATGCCAACGTGACCGGCCGTTCCGTCAACTCTTCGAGATGCTCACGCAGTGCGAAGCTGTTCCACGCCGGCACATACGGCGGCGACACCGTGCCTGCCTGCTCGTCGACTGGACCGACACAGCTCACTCCGACTCGATCGAATGCTTCCACCGAGTCGGGTGCTGCCGCATTCACCCGTCGGACCAACCGTTCGAGCGATCGCCACACGTCGCGGCTCGGCATCGTGACTCGATCGCGGACGAGGATGGTCCCCGACGGGTCGATGAGTGCTGCGGCCAGCCGTGTGGGTTCGATGGCTACGGCAAGCACCGGTGGGTGGGGCGACACCGTGATGATCGTACGGCCCATTACCCTTCGCTTCGTGACGGACATCAGCACTGCGTCGAATTCCATTCCCCAAAACGGTCAGAACGGGCGGGCCGACGGGGCGGGCGCCAGCGCCCCCCGCAACTTTGCGACGCTGTTCGATGCGATCACGTCGAACATCGCACAGGTCATTCGAGGCAAGGACGAGGCGATCGAGCTCGCGGTCGTCGCGATGCTCGCTGAAGGCCATCTGCTCGTCGAAGACGTACCCGGTGTCGGCAAGACCAGCTTGGCAAAGGCGCTGTCGGCATCGGTCGACTGCTCGTGGCGGCGAGTGCAGTTCACGCCAGACCTCCTTCCCACGGACCTGGTCGGCGTCAGCATCTACTCGCGCACGACCGAGACCTTCCGATTCGAACCGGGCCCACTCTTCGCCAACATCTTGCTCGCTGACGAGATCAACCGGGCCTCACCGAAAACACAATCCGCACTACTCGAAGCGATGGAGGAACGTCAGGTCACCGCGGACGGCGTGAGTCGTCCGCTGCCGCCGCCCTTCATGGTGATCGCCACGCAGAACCCGGTAGAGCAGGAAGGCACCTACCGCCTCCCCGAGAGCCAGCTCGACCGCTTCCTGCTGCGCATCTCGATCGGATACCCGGGCCGTGACGCCGAGTTGCAGATGCTCGACGATCAAGGTTCGCAGTACACGCTTGCCGACCTCTCCCCCGTTGTCTCCGAAGAGGAGATTCGTTCGATGATCGCCGGTGTGCGTTCGATCTACATGGCGAGTGCTCTCAAGGCGTACCTGGTCGACCTGGCCGAGGCCAGCCGCCGCCACCCAGCGATCGAGCTCGGGCTGTCACCCCGAGCAACGCTGCAGCTCGCTGCCGCGGCAAAAGCTCACGCCGCAGCTCGTGGCCGGAACTACGCGACGCCAGACGACGTCAAGGTCGTCGGCGTCGCAGCTCTCGCTCACCGCATCGTGCTTCGCCCGGACCACGCCTCGCGACTCTCCCCGGACGATGCCATCCGCGAAGTGTTCGCGGCCGTGCCGGTACCCGTCGCCCGCTCATGACTCGGTACGGCGTCCTGGCGATCGTCGCCGGGCTCGTCGCGCTCGCGATCGGGCGCGCCTTCGGCGTGGTCGAGCTGTTCGTGATCGGCGCGGGATTCATCGCAGCGGTCGCCGCCGCTGGTGCCTACGTGATGCTGCGCATGCCGCGTGTCGTCGGGGCCCGCACGATCCGGCCCTCGATCCTCGTCGCTGGTGACACCGGGCGAGTCGACTTGCAGTTGCAGCACGGAGGCGCAATCCGGTCGGCCCGTTTCGGATTGCATGAACGCGTCGGTCGCGTCGGCTCGCCTGACCACGTCGCAGAGCTGACCGTCGAGCCGCTTGCCTCACGGTCGTCTGCGCAGGCGGGGTACCAGCTCCCGACATCGAGTCGCGGCACGATCTCGCTCGGGCCGCTCGTCGCCGAGCTTCGCGACCCATTGGGGCTACTTCGTCGCTCTCGAACCGTCGCCGGAGTCGACACGGTCGTCGTGGCACCGCGCGCCCACCTCGTGGACATGCCGGAGCTGGGGAACGGCCCGCTCGGTCGACACCTGCTCGCTCAGGCCCGGCGCCTCGGGCCCGGCGAGTTCCACAGCTTGCGCGAATACGCCGACGGCGACGAGCCGCGCACCATTCACTGGCGAGCCTCGGCACGCACCGACAAACTGCTCGTCAAGCAGCACTCGGTCGAAGGTCTCAGAAGGATGCTCGTGCTGCTCGACTCGGATCGCGCCTCCTACGCCGATTCATCGTCGTTCGAACGCGCCGTGACCGTCGCTGCCAGTCTCGTACGCAGCGCGACGCATGCCGACCTCGTCACTCGATTCGTGTCGGGCGGTGTCGATCTTCGGGGGCCGGATGTCGGCGCCGAGTCGCTCCGGGTGCTCGCTGCGATTCAACCGACCGCCGAGTCGCTCCCGCTTCTCGATCGCGACCCCGGTGAGGGGGTCGGGCTCCTCGTCGTGGTGTCCGGGTCGATGAACGGCGCAGGAATCAGAGCCGCTCGAACCGTGCTCGACCCGACCCAGGCGACCGTGCCGGTGACAACGGACGAAACTTCTCGGGCCCTGATCGGTGCAACAGCTCGCACTGAGGCAGAGTTCCTCTCGACCTGGCGCCACCTCGTTGGCGCGGCCAGCGGACGACGTCTCGGGTCAGTATCGGATTCGGTAGGAGCGTGACCACACGATGAGCGACCAGCACCGCCACCAGGTGGACTCGAGGGATCTCGGCGGGGATTTCATCGCCACGGTCGCCCTTGCCCTCTACTCGATCGTCGTCGCCGCAGGGTTCGCACGGGTGTTCAGCGGATGGGATTTCTTCGACAACCTGATCGTGATCGCCGTCGTCGGCCACGGCGTCTCCTTCCTCCTGCGTGCGCTACGAACCCCGGTGTGGGTGGCATTCCCGGTCACGCTTGGCGTGCTGGTGTGGCTGATCGGTGCGATGTTCTATCGGGACACCTTCTCGCTGCTGCTCCCCACGTCGGAGACCTGGTCGGTGTTCCGACTCGAGCTCGACCTCGTCGGCAACCAATTCCGCACCGCTGTAGCACCGGTTGCGTTCCTCTCAGGGTGGAACGTGCTGGCCGCAATCGGCGTCGCCGCCGCGGTACTGCTCGCTGACACGTTCGCGTTCCGCGCGTTCGCCCGCGCCGAGGCGCTCGTTCCAGGGGGCGTGCTGTTCGTCTTCGTGGCTGCGCTCGGAACGGACCGAAGCCGAATCGCCTCGACGATGGCGTTGGTCGCTGCCGGTGTCGTTGCAACCGTCGTGCTCCGACAGCACCACGCTCCCGAGCAGGCTGCGACGATCGGCGTCCAACGGCCGCTCGTCGGACGCATCCTGCCGATCGCCGCTGGCTCAGCACTGTCGGTCGCACTCGTCGCCGGGTTCGTCGGCCCCCGGCTTCCCGGAGCGGACGCCGAGGCGCTGTACGACACGTCGAGCGGGGGCGGCGGCGACGTCACCGAAGTGATCAGCCCGCTCGTCGACATCCGATCTCGGCTCACCAACCGATCCGAGACCGAATTGTTCGTCGTCAGCGCTGACGCAGATTCCTACTGGCGGTCCTCGGCGCTCCCCAAGTTCGACGGACGAACCTGGGGGCTCCCTGAACGCGGTCTCGATCGCGCTGATGGAGCGATCGCCCAGGGCTCGGCTGGCTCAGTCGAGATCCGACAGGAGATCCGCATCGAAGCATTGGGTGGCGCACTCCTCCCCGCTGCGGCCGACCCCATCGCGGCAACAGGTTCCGGCGATCTACGCGACGACCTACGCTTCAACGAGGACAGCGCGACGCTCGTCAAGACCGGCAGCGACCTCGAACGCGGCGACGTTTTCGAGATCGTGTCGGCGTCCCCCCGTTACAGCCCGGAGATCCTGGCGGCCGCGACGTCGAACGATCCGGGCGACCCGATCTACTTCGAGCTCCCCGACGACTTCCCGACGTCGGTCGCCGACATCACGCGCGACGTCACCGCTGGGGCCACGTCGAACTACGAGATCGCCCTCACGTTGCAGAACTGGATGCGCGAAGAGTTCGACTACAGCCTCGAGATCCAAGAAGGTCATGGCAACAACGAGATCGAGTCCTTCCTGCGCAACAGGGTCGGCTATTGCGAACAGTTCGCTGGCACGTACTCGGCAATGCTGCGGTCGATCGGCATCCCGGCTCGGGTCGCCGTCGGATTCACACCGGGCGAGAACGACGGCACCGGTCAGTACTCGGTCCTCGGCCGCAACGCCCACGCTTGGCCGGAAGTCTGGTTCGACGGAATCGGCTGGGTTCCGTTCGAGCCGACCCCTGGGCGTGGCGCTCCCAACGCACAGGACTACACCGGCATTGCCCAGCAGCAGGACGAGGGACCGACCGGCGGCGATTCCACCGCTCCGACGACCACGACCGCTCCTGCTCCGAACACCACCGTCGTGGACGAGAACGGCACTCCGGTCCCCACGACGACTCCTTCGGCCCCGGTCCCCGTTCCCGAGGAACCGCAGAGCACACCGGCAACGCCGGTCGCTCCGGTTGAGCCGGGCGATCCGTTCCCGTGGCGCCCACTCGTCGCCGTAGCGCTCATCGGGTTCGCCCTTGCTCTGCCCGCACTCGTGCGACGCGTGCGGCGAGCGACGATCGCAAGCCCAGAAGCTCGACTCGCAAGCCTGTGGTCTCGAGCAACCGGCTCACTGCGCGATGTGGGTGTTCGCTATCAACCCGACCTCACGCCCGTCGAGGCAGCGAAGGCGACCTCCGAGAGTTTCCCGCTGGCCGGGCGGCCGATGCACTCACTCGCCGATGTCGTGACGCAGGTTGCCTTCGCTCCTGACGGCGACGATCGCTTGTCGAAGGAAGGCGTGCTCGGAACCTCAACGCTGCAGAGCGCAACCAGCTGGTGCCGTCAGATCGAGCAAGCGGTCTCCGAATCGATCGGCCCCGTCGCCCGGATCCGTCGACACTTCAGCGTCTGGAGCTGAGGGCTTCCGGCTCGGCCGGACGGATCAGGAATCGATGTCGCTCTGCTCGCCGGGGCGACGAGCGTTCAACCATGCCGAGATCGGGAGCTGCCCGAGCTGTTCGCGTCCGAGGAGCCGGACCTCGCTCTCGAGCTTGACGGCGAGGAAGAGCACGAACACGAACGCGGCGAACGCCAAGATGAAGTTGATCGCCAGACAGACGACGGTCACGGCGAGTCCGAGAACGAGTCCGCCGATCAGGAGCGCCGACCGACGACGCGAGACCCGGTAGCCGCGCTGCGCGAACGTAGGGTCCTGCTGGAGCTCTTCTTCGATCTGGCGAAGGATCTGCTGTTCCTCTTCCGACAGGGGCACTCCTACATCATCGCACGTGGAATCACGTTCCTCAACGCGCAGCGCCATCTTCATCTGGTCCCCACTGCTGTGCCCCTCGTCGCACGGTCTTCAGTTTTCCACCGGAAACCGCACTGGCGGGCCCGATCGCGCGGTCCCCGAACCGCTCGCGGATCGCATCCATCGCGTCGGTCGCGGCCCCGACATCGGGGGCCGACTCATCGAGATCTTCGAACGTCAATTGTGCCGACGGTTGCCCAAGATTCGATCCGCTCAGCCCCAGCAGCCGAACCCCGGGCGAAGGGTCGATGGCGTCCAACACGGGACTGACGAGGTCCAGGATGTCCGGTGCCCGGTCGAGGAAGTCGCCGGTTGTGACCGACCGGGTGATCGTCGTGAAGCCCGCAGCAAAACGCACCTTGATCTGCCAGGTTCGCGCTGCGACCCCCTGCTTGCGCATCCGTTGGGCAACCGCATCGGCCAGTCGAACGAGCTCTCGCTGCATTTCACGGGGGGTGTGTTTGTCATGCGGGTAGGTCTCTTCGTGGCCGATCGATTTGGCGTCTCGCTCGGGGTCGACCTCGCGGTCATCAGCTCCGACAGCGAGCGCCGCCAGGTGTGTTGCGAGGTTCGGGCCGAGCGCCGTGGAAAGCACCGGAAGATCGATGAGACGGAGATCTTCGACGGTTGCGATGCCCAACCGCTCGAGTTTTTCGAAGGTCGCAGGACCTACGCCCCACAGCCGTGTCACGGGCAGCCGATCCAGAAATTCTTGGATGTGGTCATCCGCCACGAACGTGACCCCTTCACCCGGTTCGATGCGATCTCTGCGAGCACGAGGTTTGGCCTCGACGGAGGCGAGCTTCGCGAGGAACTTGTTCGAAGCGACGCCGACGCTGCA
>CALIOL010000369.1 GCA_938044705.1 uncultured Ilumatobacter sp.
GCCTCGGCAGAGTCGGAGTCGAGTCGCCCGGTTCGGTTGAGGAGGCGAAGCCCCCGAGGCGCCACGGACTGGCTCAGGTCGGTCGAGTCAGCGAGACGGTGAAGCGCTTGCGCAGCGAGGCGCAGGTCGTGGATCTCGTCATCGGTCAAACTCGACATCTCGGCCAAGGTCTCGATTGCTGTGTGATCGTCGGCGACATAGTCGGCGACCACCAGTTCCAGCTCGTCGTCGATCTCGCCATAGAGCTCGTCGAGCTGGAGCCGGAGCAACCGTGCATCGACGCCGAGTTCGACGATCATCGTCTCGATCTCGTCAGCGATCCGATGCACCATCTCGCCCCGCTGGACCACGGCTGCGACGTCACGCAGCGTTGCGACGTCTTCTACTTCGACCGCAGTGAGCTTGGCGATGGCGTCGTCAAGGCGCATCTTGTAGCGCTCGAGCGTTTGCAGGGCTTGATTCGCACGCTCCAACAGGCGGCCGACTTCTTGAAGTTGGCGCTTCCCGCCGCCGGCGTACACGTTGATGACGCCCATCTCTTCGCTCGCGGAGACGACCGGAACGCGGAGAGAACGTGCCACGCGCTCGGCGGTTCGGTGGCGCGTGCCGGTTTCGCTCGTCGGCACCGTCGGGTCGGGCACGAGGTGAACGTTCGCTCGGGCGATGCGCCCGCCATCATCGGAGATGATGATCGCGCCGTCCATCTTCGCGAGCTCGGAAAGCCGCTGCGGGCTATACGGCGCATCGACGAGGAACCCGCCCGAACAAATCGACAAGACGTCGGGTCCGTCGTCGAGGACGAGGAGTGCACCAGCTTGCGCTCGAACGACACGATCGATGCCATCACGCAGCGGTGTGCCCGGAGCAACACGAGCGAGCGCATTGCGCATGTGCTCGTTCGCGCTCCCGTACCTGACGTCCATGAGTTGAGTCTAGTTGGCGGTCATCCGCAGGGTTCTTCGCAAATCACGTGTCCGGGAATCCGGGTATCCCGTCGTCGAGCTGCACTCCGGTGCTGTTCAAGAAGCCGGACACGAGCCGGTAGAACCCGGCGACCACGAGGAGCTCGGCAAGCTGAGCATCGCTCCACACTGTGGCGAGTTGCGCCCACGTCGCATCGCTGACGCAGTCGTCGGCATGAAGATCGTCGGCGAGGGCGATGAGCGCAGCGTCGCCTTGTGACCAGGGGTGCGTGTCCGGATCGCGGACGAGCGCGTCGATCTCGCCCTGCGTGAGCCCGCACTCGAGGCCGATCACCGTGTGCTGCCCGAACTCGTACTCAGCTCGAGCGTTCGCCCCGACCCGCAAGATCACGAGCTCGCGTTCGCGCGGCGGCACGAGCCCCTTGTTCAGCAAGAACCCGCCCATCAGGTTGAACCGCTTGAGCAGCTTGGGATGGTGAGCGAGCGTGCCGAAGATGTTCAGCGGCTTTCCCCCATGGGTGAGTGCAGTGGAGAGGATCTCGGAGACTTCATCGTCGAAGTCGGTGATCGGAGCGATGCGGGGCGTGGCGGGTCGTTCAGCGGAGTCGGTCACGTGGCGACCGTAACGAACGACGCCTACGCCCGAAGGAGCGAAGCGGTCGGGCTGAGTCGGATCAGAACGACGACGCGCTTGCGTCGACGCCGGCTTCGCGGAGAGCGTCGGCGAGCGTTGCCACCCGTATGAGACGAACTTGGTCGGCCACCTCATCGTCGGCGTCGGGCGACTTGGCGGGCACGATCACACGGCGGAAACCGAGACGGGCGGCCTCGGTGACTCGCCGGGGTGCATGGCTGACCTGGCGCACCTCCCCGCCGAGACCGACTTCACCGAAGGCCGCGAGGTCTGCTGGCAACGGTCGATCACACATCGAGCTCGCGACAGCGAGACAGATGCCGAGATCCAGACCGGGCTCGTTCAACTTCGCACCACCTGCAGCTGACGCGTACACGTCTTGATCGGCGACCGCGATCTTGCCGCGACGTCCGAGCACCGCCATGAGCATCGAGAGACGTCCGCCGTCGATGCCCTGAGCGCTCCGGCGCTTCGGGACGTTCTCGAGTCCCTTCGAGGTGAGCGCCTGTAACTCGACGACGATCGGTCGGCGGCCTTCCATGGTGGGGACGACCGCTGAGCCCGCGACGCCGGTTCGGCGGTCAGCGAGGAACATGGTCGACGGGTCGGGCACCGCAACGAGGCCGGCACCGATCATTTCGAACAGACCCAGCTCGTTGGTGGGACCGAAGCGGTGCTTCACGGCTCGAAGCAGCCGCAACGCATGGTGCCGATCGCCTTCGAACTGCAGCACGGTGTCGACCACGTGTTCCAATACCCGCGGACCGGCAAGGTTGCCGTCCTTGGTCACGTGCCCGACGAGGACGATCGCAATGTTGCGCTCCTTGGCCTCGTTGACGAGACGGTGAGCGCATCCTCGTACTTGACCGACCGAGCCAGGAGCGGACGTGAGGTCCGGGTCGACCATGGTCTGGATCGAGTCGATGACGACGAGTTCGGGCTTCGTTTCGTCGATTGCCTTGATGACGTGGGGGAGCGACGTCTCGGCGTGGAGCCACAGATCATCTCGAATGGCGTCGAGGCGTTCGGCGCGAAGCCGAACCTGCGTGGCGCTCTCCTCCGCGCTGACGTAGAGCGTCGTGTCGTCGCGGGCGGCGAGCAGCTGCAGGAGCAGCGTGCTCTTGCCGATGCCGGGCTCCCCGCCGAGCAGCGTGACCGACCCGGCGACGAGGCCACCGCCGAGCACCGTGTCCAACTCGCTGATGCCAGTGGAGATCGGTCGCGCAGTGTCCGTGCGGACCTCGCCGATACGACTGGGCCCCGACCGGTTCGTCGGGGCAAGGGGGACATCGGCTGGGGCGCCAGGCCCCCCGACGATTTCTTCGACAAGGGTGTTCCAGTCGCCGCACTCCGTGCAACGACCTGCCCATTTCGGGCTTTGCGCGCCGCACTCGGTGCATGAGAACAGGGTCTTGATCTTCGACGACTTGGCGGCCACGTCACCATCATGACGCAGGGGTACTTCAGGGCCCTATCGGTGTGGCATCGGCGCGCTCGGCGCCCCGTCTGACGAGGTACTAGGCGAACGACGCCTGGTACTGCGGGGTGGTGTTGGAGCAGTCGTCGATCGCACGCACGTACGGGTACGGGTTGATCGCTGAACCGCCCCACGGGTGAATCTCGAAGTGCAAGTGTGGTGTCGCGCTACTGCCCGTGTTGCCGACGAACCCGATCACGTCACCGGCCTTGACCTTGGTCCCCTTCGAGATGCCCGGGGCGAACCCTGACATGTGGAGATACAAGAAGTACGTCCCGTCGGCTGCGGTCAGCTTGAGCCCGTTGCCGGACAGGCGGCCGGGGTAGTCCCAATACTGCGTACTGATCGTGCCGTCGGTGACGGCGTACAGCAGCTTGCCGGTCGCGGCGATGATGTCGACACCTTCGTGCACGCGCCCATTGCCTCGAGGTGCGTGCCACGTATCGCCATAGGCGCAGTGGCCCTGTGCTGGGAAGCGTTCGAGCTGTGCCCAGCCGCTCGAGGACGATGTCGATGGCGACGTGGTGGTGGTGCTGCTGGTGGACGACGAGGTGCCGAGCCCCATCAACTGGGCGGCTCGCTCGCTCATCTCGCCGTTCTGAGTGAGGCCGTTGACGCTCTGGAACGCAATGAGGGCCCGCTGGGTCGCAGGTCCGAAGATTCCATCCGCCCCGCCGCTGATGACGAGCCCGGTGTCGAGCAGCGCACGTTGCATTTCTGTTACGGCGCTGCCGGTCGAGCCGAGCTTGAGGTCGCTGTAGCTGGAGCCGCTTGACGAGGCGAATGCGGCTGCTGCGGGGGTGCCTCCCGAGTTCGAAGAGAGCCCGAGTCGATTGAGTGTGGCGATGTTGAGCGTGCCGGTTCGAATGAGGCCATTCCACTGCTGGAAGTCGGCGATCGCCTTGGTCGTCGCCGCTCCGAACACGCCGTCGGCGCCTCCGGGAAGGTAGACCCCGCCGGCGATCAGTGCTTCTTGCAGCTCTGTGACCAGGGGTCCGACCGCTCCTGCGCTCAAATCTGTGGTGATCGCAGACTGAACAAGCGGTGGGGCGGCCTCGGCGGGTGTCACCAATGAGACGGAGAGCGTGGCGGCGGCGACGACCGCGGACAGCAGTCGTCGTCGATGGGCGCGGTGGATCATTGAGATCATGAGGGTGGGGTCCTTCGTTTGCGTCGGAGGGGAAGTCGAGCAATCGCTAAGTCTGACCCTAAAGTAAAGCTCGAAGGTTCATCTGTCAATGGGGCAAATCAGATTGGTGCGATGGCCTGGGACTAGGCTCGGCGCCGATATGGCTCTCACGACCGAACTCGATCGGGTCATCGCTGATCGCCTGGAGCAGCACGACATGCGCTACACGTCAGGGCGCCGGGCGATCGTGGCTGCACTGAGAGCCATCGGCGGGCCCGTGACGCTGCCGGAACTGTTGACCTTCTCGGGCGAGGTCACGCAGAGTTCCGCCTACCGGAACCTCGCGCTGATGCAGGAGGCTGGGGTGGTTCGGCGTCTGGTGCACGGCGCCGATCACGCGCACTTCGAGCTCGCCGAGGAACTCACCGAGCACCACCACCACCTGATCTGCGAAACCTGCGGAACGGTCGAGGACTTCACGCTCGATGACGAACTCGAGCGGGCGCTCGACGATGCGTTCGTTCGGGTCGCACAGGCAACGGGCGCCACGCCGACGAGTCACCTGATCGACGTCTTCGTTGTCTGCTCGAACTGTACGGCGAGCTGACCGCGGCGCCGGGCGTCAGTGGTGGTGGGCGTCGTCGACGGCGATGGAGCCGTCGCCGAGCTCGAGCACCTGACCGCGGTAGGCCTGGCGCAGGTTGTCCGGCTGCAAGACCTCGTGCGGGGCTCCTGCGGCAACCACGTGTCCGTTGAGCATGATGACGTGATCTGCTCGTGCTGCCTCGTCGAGATCGTGGGTGGCGACCACGACCGCGCGTCCTGATGCTCGCTCGTCGTTGATGGCCTTGCGGATGGTCTGTTCCGACGCGAGGTCGAGGCCTGCGACCGGTTCGTCGAGCAGCAAGATCTCTGAATCCTGGGCCAGGCCCTGGGCAATGAACACTCGTTGGCGTTGGCCGCCCGACATGTCTGCGAGATGGCGATTCGCGAGGTCGACTACTCCGAGTCGCTCCATCACGTCGTCGACCACCTGTCGGTCGGCGCGGCTGGCACGCCCGAGTGGACCGCTTCGCCGCGCCAGCTGGATCACTTCACGGGCAGTGACGAGCAGGTGCTCGGACGCGTGTTGTGACTGCAGTACGTAGGCAACGCGCGTCGGACCCGGGTGAGATGACTGCACGGCGACCGTGCCGGCCGCTGGGCGGAGGAGGCCGGCGATGAGGTGCAACATCGTTGACTTCCCGGACCCATTGGGGCCGACCAGCGCCGTATAGCCGGCGCGGATGTCGAGGCGTTCGACGTTGAGTACCACGTCGTTGCCACGCTCGACCTGGACGTCGCGCAGTGAGATCGACGGCGTGCTCGCAGATTCGGGGCGCAGAGTGCTCGACGACGAGTCGGCCTGCTGATCGGCTCGTGCGCTCACGTGGTCTCCGCAGGTTGGGGAATCGTTCACGTGAGTTGCCGTTCTCGGAATCATTCCCATAACCTCGACTCTATGGGAACAGTTCGCAATCCTAACCGCAGCTTCGAAGACGTCCGTCGGCATCGGCTTGCTCGGGCCTTCGGCGCGGCAGCACTCCTCGCGGGCGTTGCTGCCTGTGGCTCCGACGTGGCGGACTCCGACGCGGACGCTTCCTCCGACTCCGCAGGCGCGGCCGCTGATCGGCCCGAAATCGTCGTCACGACCAACATTCTCGGCGACGTGGTTGCGGCTGCGGTTGGCGATCTCGCTGACGTCGAGGTGATCATGCCGCTCGGCACGGACCCGCACGACTTCGCACCGTCAGCTCGCCAAGCAGAAGCCATGGAAAACGCCGACTTGTTGATCGTCAACGGCGCCAACTTCGAAGAGGGGATGCTCGACATCATCGCGAACGTCGCCGACTCCGGCACCGAGGTGTTCTCGTTCGCCGATCAGATCGACCTGCTCGAGTTCGACGGCGAGCACGGCCACGAAGAGCACTCGGACGAGGATCACGACGAGGGTGAGGAGCACTCGGACGAGGACCATGACGAGGATGGAGAGCACTCCGACGAGGATCATGACGAGGGTGAGGAGCACTCCGACGAAGACCACGACGAGCATGGCCACGAGGACGGCGACGATCCGCACATCTGGACGGACCCGACCCGTATCGCAACAGCGGTCGCAGCGCTCGAGTCGGAGATTGCTGCGCTGCCAGGGGTCGACGCCGACGCGCTCTCTGCGTCGTTCGGCGCGTACCTCGACGAACTCACAGCTCTCGACGCGTCGATGGAGGCGTCACTCGAAGCGATAGCTGAGTCCGACCGGGTCCTCGTGACCAACCACGCCGTCTTCAGCTACTTCGCCGACCGGTACGACTTCGAAGTGGTCGGGGCGATCATCCCGTCGCTCAGCACGAACGCCGAGCCGTCGGCATCCGACATCGACGAGCTCGCCGAGCTGATCGAGGCAGAAGGCATCAGTGCGATCTTTGGAGAGACGACACAGTCGTCAGCACTCCCGGATGCGCTCGCGGATGAGGTCGGCGGAACGGTCCAGGTCGTCGAGTTGTTCAGTGAGAGCCTCGGCGAGGAGGGTTCGGGTGCCGAGACCTACACGGAGATGATGCAGTCCAACGCCGATTTGATTGCGGCGGCGCTGTCGTCGTGACCGAAGGGTGCGAGACTCGATCTCGATGATCGATTTCTTCCTGGACGCGTTCGGATCCCAGATCACCCGCCGGGCGCTCCTCGGAGGTCTGCTCGCTGCAACGATGACATCGCTGATCGGAACGTGGGTCGTGATTCGCGGCCTGGCGTTCTTCGGTGACGCGATGGCGCATGGCGTGCTGCCTGGCATTGCCCTTGCGGCGGTGTGGGGCTTCAATCTGACGCTCGGTGCGGCGGTCAGCGCCGTCGTGATGGTGCTCGGAATCAACCTGGTGCACCGCACGACGAAGCTGTCCGATGACACCGGGATCGGCTTGCTGTTCGTTGGCATGCTGGCACTCGGCGTCGTGATCATCAGCCGGCAGAATTCGTTCGCAGGAGACCTCAACGGCTTCCTGTTCGGGGATGTGCTCGGCGTTCGTCGCGGCGAGCTGATTCTCGGTTCGATCGCGTTGATCGTGACCTTCGTCGGAGTAGTCGTCGGACATCGTCCGTTCCTCGCCCTGTCGATCGATGCGGACAAGGCGGCCACACTTGGTCTGCGGCCCGGAATCGCACACGTGGCGATGCTGATCCTGTTGTCGTTGACGGTGGTGGCGAGTTTTCGCGTCGTCGGCACGCTGCTCGTGTTCGGGTTTCTCGTGGCGCCTCCCGCGACCGCCGTGTTGCTGGTGCGAAGAGTCCCCGTGGCCATGGCAGTCGCCGTGTTGTTCGGGTGGCTCGCAGTGGTGCTCGGTCTCGCCGTGAGCTACCACGCCGATACGGCTGCATCTGCCACCGTTGCGGGAGTGGCAGTCGGCCAGTTCTTTGTGGTCCTCGCAGGCTCTGAGCTCCTGCGATCGATCGGTCGAGTCCGGCGCCGAAAGGTCTCGGCTTCTTCCGAGTCCGACCCCGTCGCCTCGACGGTCTCCGTCTAGCGGTTCGCCTCCGCCAGTCGTTCCCTTGCGCTGAGCAGCGATGTCTGCTTCGCGCTCGGAGTCGATTTGGAAAGTACAGCCGATGCTGTACAGTCGCGAATCGTGAACGGCAGCGCATCGGTGACCCAGCTCGAAGCGGCGTCTCTCGAAGGCATCGGTCGAGCGCTGGCAGATGAAACCAGGAGACGTGTTCTCGCGGTCCTCATCGATGGACCGGCATATCCCAGCGACATCGCGGCGCAACTCGGACTCGGCAAGGCGAACACGAGCAATCATCTCAGCTGCCTGCGCGGATGCGGGCTCGTCGTTGCCGAGCCTGAGGGTCGGCGCGTGCGCTACGAGCTCGCCGACCGGCGAATCGCAGACGGGCTTCGGCTCCTCTCTCAGGTGATGCTCGTGATCGACCCGGATTGCAGTCACGCATGACCGAGACGCAACCGCTTCTCGATGCACCCGCACGTCAGGCGCTGTTGCGGCGAGCGCTGTGGTTGGCGGTGTTCACCGTCGTGTGGAACGTCGCCGAGGGGGTGATCGCCTTCTTCGCAGCTGCGCTGGCCGACAGCCGTGCGCTCATCGGGTTCGGCGTCGATTCCTTCGTCGAGTCTGCATCAGCCAGCGTCCTCATCTGGCGACTCAAGATCGAGCAGCGTTCGCCAGAACGTGCCGAGCAGGTGGAACAACGTGCGCTCCGCATCATCGGGATCACGTTCCTCGCGTTGGCCGCCCTCGTTGCGTTCGAATCGGTCAGGTCATTGCTGTCAGGTGAGCGCCCGGACTCCAGCATTCTCGGCATCGTGCTGACCGTCGTGTCATTGCTCGTGATGCCGATCCTCGCCCGCGCCAAACGCCAGGTCGGCCAAGACCTCGATGCCCGCTCCGTCGAAGCCGATAGTCGTCAAACCCAAGCGTGCGTCTACCTGTCGGCGGTCGTCCTCATCGGCCTGGTCGCCAATGCAGCGTTCGGCTGGTGGTGGGCCGACCCGGTCGCTGCGCTCGGCGTCGTCGTGTTTCTCGTCCGTGAGGGGCTCGAGACCCGCCGGGCCGAACACCTCGGCGACTGTTGCTGAATGGCCGACGCCGCGGAGACAGGTTCGGATGGTCCAAGTACTTTTGAGCGAGTGACCTCAACCGTCCCAGATCCGGCCGAGCCGTCACTCGATGCCGGTGGACACCACGACCACGATGACCACCAGCACGGCGCCGGGCGGTTCGCGTGGGGTCCCGGTGTCATCGCGGCACCGTTCCTGATCGCAGTGCTGTTGCGGAATCGCTTCGAGATCTTCCAGAACGACGACTTGCGGCTGTGGTCGACACTGTTCGTGTCGATCTGTCTGCAGGCCCTTCCGTTCCTCGCACTCGGAGTTGCGATCAGTGGAGCGATCGCCGCCTTCGTGTCTCCGGACTTCGTCCGACGCATCGTCCCGAAACGTCAGGTACTGGCAGTACCCGCAGCGGGAGTCGCGGGACTCGCTTTGCCGGGATGCGAGTGTGGGTCGGTTCCGATCGCAGGGCGGCTGATCTCGCACGGGACTCCTCCCGCCGCCGCGCTGACCTTCCTGCTCGCCGCTCCGGCGATCAACCCTGTCGTCCTGGTGGCGACAGCGGTGGCGTTCCCCAACGATCGCATGATCGTGCTCGCCCGATTCCTGGCGTCCTTCTTCGTCGCCATCGCCGTCGGTTCGTGGTGGGCTCGTCGCAACGACGTCAAGATGTTCGAGAAGCTGACCAGCGCCGATCACACGCACAACCGGCCGAAGTGGCGCGAGTTCATCGACGTCGCGTCGCGTGACTTCGTGCACGCCGGCGGCTACCTCGTCGTCGGAGCGTTCGCTGCCGCGTCACTCCAGCTGATCGTTCCGCGGTCGGCGCTCAATGCCATTGCCGACAACGAACTGTTGTCGATCCTGCTCTTGGCCGGACTCGCCGTCCTGCTGTCCATCTGTTCCGAGGCGGACGCGTTCGTTGCTGTCGGGCTGCCGCAGTTCTCGCTCACCTCGCGGCTCGTCTTCCTCGTGGTGGGGCCGGTCATCGACATCAAGCTGGTGGCCATGCACGCCGGCGTCTTCGGGCGGCGATTCGCGTTGATCTTTGCCCCAGTCACGCTCGGAGTTGCGATACTGGTTGCCGTGGTCGTCGGGCAGGTGCTGCTGTGAACCGGATGGGTCGCGCCGCGCTGATGCTCGCCCTCGGAGCCTTCGTCGTGCGGTTGGTGATCTCGGGCGCATTTGGTTCGTTCGTTCAACAGCGAATGCTCATCCCGCTCGTACTTGCTGCCGTCATGCTGCTGGTGTTCGGTGTCATCGAGGCGTGGGGCGCCTACCGGGACGCGAGCCGCGACTTCGAATCCACCCAGCGATCGATCAGCCCGACCGTTGGTTGGCTGCTCGCGACGCCGCTGCTGGTGCTGATCGCCGTAGCGCCGACGTCGCTCGGCGCAGCTGCCGCGCAACGTTCCGAGCCGTTGACGCCGACGGAACAGGCACCTCCCGCCGACGGCATCGAACCGATCGACGACAGCGACGGACCCGTCGAGATGCGCGTCTACGAGTTCCTGAGTCGAGCGTTGTGGGATGACACCGGGTCGTTGACCGACAAGCAGATCGTTCTCGAAGGCATCGTCGTGAACGACGACGGGATCGATGACGGATTCCGCCTCACGCGTTTCGCCGTCAACTGTTGCGCTGCGGATGGGCTGCCGCTGCAGGTCGGAATCCACGGGCTGACGGAGGAGTTCGACGACGACACGTGGGTACGAGCCACCATCGTGTGGCGACCGCCAGCCGGCGGGAGCTACGGGGCTGCGGGCGTGCCCGAGGTCGTGGAGGCGGACATCGTCGAGCTCGAACTCATCGAGGATCCGCCGGACGATCCCTACGAGACGCCGTTCTGAGCATCAGCTCGTCGCCGATGGTGCGTCGTGTCGAAGCAAACCGCGCATCGCCGGGATTGCGGTGAGCATGATCACCAGTGACGTGAGCGTGGCCACGGCGAAACCGTTTCGGACCGCTTCCGACACGGCTGCCTCGGTGAACGCGCTGGCGTCGAGCTCTTCGCCGGACAGCAAGCTGCGGATGGGGTCGACCGAGCCGATTTGGCGATCGACGACGAAGAGCAAAATGGCTCCGCCGGCTGCTGCGCCGAGCGTGAAACCCTGACTTCGAGCGAACTGGTTCGCAGCGCTCGCTCGACCGATCTGCGCTGCCGGAGTGACGGCTCGCAGCACGACCAGGCTGGCGTTGGTCGTCAAGCCGATTCCGATGCCGAGCGCGAGCAACCCGCTGAACGCAATGGCAAGTGGACCATTGAGCCCGACGCCGGCGACCACCGTCGCCGTTCCGAAGATGCCGGTGCCGAGGCCGACCGACATCACCGCGGCAGGCGACATCCGATCCATCAACAGGCTGGACGTGTTGGCCCCGATCGTCCAACCAATGGTGAAGAACAGGACCGAGAACGCAGCGACCCCGTTCGAGACATCCCGACCCGCCGCCACGTACACCGTGACGTAGATGTTGGTGGTGAACGCTGCGGTCAGCATGAGCGACGGCACCGCGGCCAAACTGCGATAGGGCTGCTCGGCGATGTGTCGCAGGGCGACCACTGGATGGGAGGAGCGGCGCGCGTGCCAGGTGTATCCGAGGATCGCAGCAACGGCGATCGTCGCGAGGCCGATCGATTGCAGTCCCAACTGGTCGACAGCGGCGATCGACGCCAGCGTGAAAACCGCAGCGAACGCTGCTCCACGTAGATCGATGGTCAGTGGCTCAGCGTCGCGTTGGCGTTCGGGCATCGTCCGTCGTCCGGCCACCAACGCCACCGCTCCGAGCGGCAGATTGATGAAGAAGATCCAACGCCACGACGCGACGCTCAGCATCACCGCTGCGATTGCCGGAGCAGCGGCGCCCATCGCCCCCCAGATGGTCGAGTTGGCGGCGAAGGCGCGAGCGGTCAGACCCGCCGGAAAGCCGAGGTTCACCGCAGCGAGCGTCGCGCCGAACAGCACTCCCGAGGTTGCTCCCTGGGCCAGCCGGATGCCGATCAAGATGTCCAGCGTGGGTGCAAGCCCGGCGAGGAAGCCTGTTGCTGCGAACCCTGTGGCAGACCAGATGAAGAGTCGTCGTGCGCCCAACGCGTCCACGAGCGGCCCGGCCACGAGCGTCGAGAGGCCGAGGGCGAACAGGAATGCGGTGATCACCCACGGAAGGCGTCCGACGTCACCGAGGTCTGCAGCGAGGTCGGGGAGTGCTGCGGCGACCGACGTGCCTTCGAAGGCAATCAGCGCGATCGTGGTGTAGACCGCGATCGAGAGGCTGCGGTGCTCCGGCGAGAGCAGGCCCGGTGTGGCCTCTCCGGTCGCAGTCACCCTCGCGATCGTACGAATCTTTTAGGCGCGTTCGACCTTCTGGCGAAATTCGTGGGGCGGCATCGCTGTCGCAACCACGTCGACCTGTGCTCTGGCCGTTGCTGAACGGGGGAACCCGAGCATCGCACCGAGTTCGCCGAAGTACTGTCCGGCGCCGAGTGTGGCCAGGTGCTCCGTGCCGTCGACCAGTTCGCGAACGATCTCGACCTCACCCGATTCGATGACGTACACGTAGTCGGCAGGATCTTCCTGACGAAAGATCGTTGCCCCTGCCCGGAAGCGCACGTCGTGCGAACCGCGATCGGGTTCGATGCCGTCGGGAGTCATCCGCACCACGCGATCAGCAACGGGGATGAGGCGTGCGTCGTGCGTCGACACGACGATCACGCGGCCCTGCGAGCGGAGTTCTCGGAACAGTCCGATGACTGCCTCGGCTTGGATGTGGTCGAGGTTGGCAGTCGGTTCGTCCGCGATCAGTAGATCCGGATCGGTCACGAGGCCCCGGGCCACTGCGACCCGCTGCTGCTGACCGCCCGAGAGCTGTGACGGCTTGTGTCGGGTCCGATCGCCCAGTCCCACGCGGTCGAGGATCTCGTCGGCCTGCGCAAGTGCCCGGGACCGCGACACGGTCTTGGAAACGATGAGGGGGACTGCGACGTTCTCGCGGGCCGACAGCGACGGGATGAGGTTGAATCCTTGGAACACGAAGCCGACGTGGTGTTTGCGGTAGTCGTCGAGCGCCTTGCCCGACGCCGCCGTGACGTTGACGTCATTCAGGTGGATCGCGCCAGCGGTCGGTGAGAGCATTCCTCCGAGGCAAGACAACAACGTCGACTTCCCGGAACCCGACGGTCCCAGAAGAACGACCAGCTCGCCCGGTGCCGCATGGAACGAGAGCTCATCGAGGACTCGCACGACGTAGCCGTCACCCGCGTATTCCTTGACGAGTCCGTCGACCACGAGTCCGCTGTTGTAACCCGGCTCGCCGGCGACTGGTGTGCTCATCCGAATGCCTCCGCTGGATCGGTCCGATTCACCTTGCGAACGCCGACCATCGCCGAGGCGAGGCCGACGAGTACGGCAACGATCGGCACGGTGATCAGTGCAGAGCCCGGGATGCTGACCGGTAACGGAAAGACCGGTTCGATCAACTTCGCGACGAGCGCCGCAACGGCAGACGCAACCAAGGCGACCACCACGGCCTGAAGTGCGAGGCCCATTCCGAGCGACCTGCCACTGGCGCCGACTGCCTTCAGCACGGCGAAGTCCCGTTCGCGTTCGAGTGCGGTGAGGTAGATGACCGCTCCCATCACGATGGCCGCGACGAACCACAGCAACACACGGATCAAGTCGATCGAAGCCACTGCCGATTCGATCGGGCCCAGCACGTCGTCGGCGACCTGCTCGGCTGACAACACCACGGCGCCTGGTACCTCGGTGTCGAGTGGTCCGTTCACGACGAATCCCGATGTCACGTCGGTGCTCTGGAAGGTCAGAAGCTGTGCGGCTTCGAGGTCGATGAACACCAATGCCTGCCCCGCGAGGACCGTTGCGTCAGAGGTGATTCCGACGACGGTGAACTCGTCGGGGCCGACCCGCACCGACTCGCCAACGGACCGCTCGAGCGACTCGTCGACGACAGCTTCACCCGGACCGGCGATCGCTTCGCCAACGGACAACGCTGGTTGACCGAGCGCGCCCGGGACATGTCCGATGACCACGATCTCGACGGACTCGCCGTCTTCGATCGAGAGCGAGCCACGGCTGACGACGACCGGTGAGGACTCGACGTCACCCAACGAGTCCTGCATCGTGAGTGGCAGGACCGAGACCGACGTGAACGGGCCGGACACGCCTTCGGCGACGATCCAGGAGTCGGCGCCGATCCCTGCGACGGTTCGTCCGGGCTCGTTCTGGAGCTGGTTCACCAACCCGGTCATGAGGAACAGGAGCGTGAGGACGAGTGCGACGAGCACTGTGACCAAGCCCACTCGTTTCGCTCGGTACTGCAGATCACGCAGCGTCATCAAGAACACGTCATTGCTCCTTGTTTCCGGCGTCGCCCCACGGCGAACCGCCGCGCAGAGCGAGCCACTCGGCGATCGGTGCTCGCGACTGGGTGAGCCCAGCTTCGGCAGCTGCTGGCACCTGAGCGAAGTCGAGCAACGGCACGTTGCGAAGGTCGAGTTCGAGGTATAGGTCGATCTCGCCCGACGCCAGGTGTGCGTCGCGACTACGAGAGGATCCGATCAGCAACGACCGAAGCAGCGTCGTGCCGAGTCCAGGGAACCCGGGAGGGCGTGTGGGGTCCGAGTCGTCAGCGTTCCGCGAGAAGATCCCGGCGATCTTGCGTTTTGCTTTGCGGACCGGCCGCGGGACCACTCGACTGCGAGCGACCTGCCACCCCGATACCGACAGCCCGAAGTCGCCCTTGGCGGAGGGTCCATGGGGTGGAGCGACGTCGCTTGCGATGATGATGCCGATGGATGGGTCGTCGGCGAACTGTCCGACCGGGAGGTTGTCGAGCACTCCGCCGTCGGCGAGCAGATGGCCATCGCGGGCGACCGGGGGGAGCACGCCCGGGATGGCGATCGAGGTGCGGATCGCGGTCGACAGCTTGCCCTCGTCGTGAGTGACCGACTCGGCGGTGGTCAGGTCGGTGCTGACGCACCGGAACGGGACCCAGAGGTCTTCGATGTCCCAGCCGTCGAACTGTTGCTCGAGGACCTCGACGATCCGTTCGCCCTTGATCAGGGACACCAAGGGGATCGTGTAGTCGAGGAGGTTGTCGGCTCCGCTGCGTACTTGCGTCAACATCTCGGCGGGCGACAGTTGTTGACCGATGACTCCTGCGACGATGGAGCCCATCGATGCACCGATGACTCGGTCGACGGGAACGTCGAGGTCGTCGAGTACCTCGAAGACCCCCATGTGGGCATACCCGCGTGCTCCACCGCCGCTGAGCACCAGACCGACGCCTCGACCTGCGGCGAGTCGTGCGAGTCGGGCGATCTCTCGGTCTGAGGTTTCGCGAAGATGGAGCACCTCATCGACGCCGAATCGACGCTTCAGGAAGCTCGTGCCCGAAGGCTGTCGACACGACGCGGGGTGGCGCAGCGCAAGCCACTTCGGGATCCGAGTGGGGGTTGCTTCGAGGAGCGCGTTGATCGCTGTGGATTCCTCGTCGCCGGGTTCGGGGGAGGTGACCACGACGAGTTGATCGACGTAGCGCAGCGCACGCCGGGTCCACTCCGGCGCGTCGCTGCCCACGATTCCGGCGCCTGTGTCGAGCACCACGTGATCGTGGTCCGTCTCAGATTGATGCAGCAGCTCGGCCAGACGGATCTCGCCGAACCCGCCGACGTCGATGTTGCTGATTCCGGGTTGACGCAGGGTTTCGTCGATCGAAGCCGCACTGAGTCGCACCGTGGAGCCGCATTGTTCGAGCGTTTCGGTGACCGTGTCGAGGAGTGTCGTGCGTTCGTCGTCGCCGATCGGCGCAGTGATCGCCAGAGCGAACGATCGTTGGCTCGTCGTATTCGAAGCGTCGGTCCCGGACCGATCGAGCACCCGACGGACGAGGCCCATCGCCAGGGAGCTGTGGTCGACGGCGAGTCGAGCGAAGTCAGCTGACGAGAGTCGTGCGAGTTCGGTATCGCGCAGCGCGGTCACGGTCGCTGACCGGGCCCGGTCTTCGAGGAGGCCGAATTCGCCGACGATGCCGCCCCGCCCGATCTCGATCATCCGAGAGTCGTTCGTCTGAGTCTCCGCCCCGAGGTCGCTGACGCCGAGTCGACCGCTGACCACCAGGTAGGCAGCATCGGCCGCGTCGCCGCGGTGAAAGAGCACGCGGCCTGCTTCGAGCGACCGCCACGTGACACGATCTGCGATCGCCGCGACGACGTCGCCGTCGGGCGCCTGGAGTTCTTCGCTGAGCAACGCCGCGACTCGCGACCGATCAGTGCGTTCTCGCGCTTGCAGCATCACTGCCTGCGCCGCCTCGGGGTGGGCATCGAACAGGTTCAGCAGCTGGTCGCGGGCCACGACGGAGATCGTCGACGGTTCCGCGGCGACGAGCGTCGCTGTGCGGTGACCGCCGATCAGGGTCGTGACTTCTCCGACGATGGATCCGGACCCGTGGCGAGCCACCACCATCTCGCCGGCGTGACCGACCACGCGAGCTTCGATGCAGCCGCTTGCGACGACGAACGCTTCGTGGCTCTCGTCGCCCTCGCAGCAGATTGTCTCGCCGACATCGAGGTGACGATCCGCACCGTTCTCGCGCAGGATGGAAGTGAGCTCGTCGACGAGTGGGGGCGTCCCCTCGTGGTCGCGCGCAGGCTGCAGCATCGAACCTGTGTCGTCCCCCATGGCATAAACATGCCACACCGCCCGTCACCGGGGAGATAACGGAGAGCAGAGTTCTTCGCGAGGTCGCCAGCGTCGGGCCGAAGCGGTCGGCTCAGGGAAGGGCGCGACGGCGGTAGCGGCGAGATCGCCGGAACCGAGCGATCGCGACGTAGGCGATGAAGAGCGTCATGAATCCGACCCAGGCGACCAGTGCGATCAAGGCCACATTCGACACGGGCCGCGCCCATGCGCCGCCCTCCGATGGTGCTTGTTCGGTGCGAGCGGTGGCTTCGAGGATGCTGCCATCGAGGGGTGCGATCCATTGCAGTCGGTCGCCGTCGATCGGCTCGCCGTTGGTTTCGCCGGCGACGGCTTCGCCCGGAATGGTCAGGCGGAACGTCGCAGTCATCGCGGTGGCTGGATCGATTCCGGACTGGTCGAACTGCTCTTCGAACGGCACGCTGCCGACCGCACTGATCAGTTCTTCGTCGGCAAATGCGGCGAAGCCGTTGGGCAGGCCGAGGTTCACCCGAGCGGTGTTGTTGGCCGTGTCGCCGGTCTGGCCGCGGCCGATCACCGGATCGTTGAACGGTGGGCCCAGGCTCTGGAGCAGGTTGGTGGCTTCTCGGTCGCCTTCGAAGTCGTGTGTCAACGTGAGAATCAGGCCACCGGACTCGGTTGGATTGGGCCCGTCGACGACCCACCCGGCTTCGATGATGTCGTCGAGCACGAGGTCCTCCGCAATGGTCGGTACCCGCTCGACGAGCTCCGCATTCGCTTCGGCGGTGACCGTGATCGTTCCGGTGCCGTCGGCTTCGATGACCACATCCGCGACCACGTCGAGTTGGCACCCGGTCAGTGCCAGCATCCCGCAGACCATGAGGACCACGCGACGCAGCGTCGGCTGAAGGACGTGGCGGCTCGCTCGGCTCGGCTGGCCCTCGCTCGCATCAGTCGTTGCCCGTGAGCGTCCCGCCGTCATCGGGTACAAGTATGACGCATCAGCTGGCGGAACGGTCGGAGCCTCGCGGCCCGGCCGTGAGGTGCTGCAGCGATGGTGAGTCGTGTGCGTGAGGCGTTTCGGCGATGTGCTTGGCATCTCTTCTGCCTTTTTCGTGGGGTGGCCACCTGGAGGCGTGCAGGCGGGTTGGATGGGTGCATGCCCCGCGGCGACCCACTCGGAAGCGAGTTCCGTCGCTTCCTCATTGCCGCGGGCGCTTCCAATCTGGGCGACGGCATCCGACTCGGGGCCCTGCCGCTGCTGGCGATCTCGCTGACCGACGATGCTCGCCTCATCACGCTCGTCAGCGCAGCCACGCTCGTGCCGTGGCTGGTGTTCGGTCCGCTCGGTGGAGCGATGGTCGACCGTCACGATCGACGCACGTTGTTGTTGGCGGGGCAGATGGGACGAGCGGCGCTCGTTGGTCTGCTGGTCGCGCTGGTCGCACTGGATGCCGCCACGATCTGGTGGGTCGTGGTGGTGGCGTTCGGCCTCGGCGTCGGTGAGATCATCGTCGACTCGTCATCTCAGGCGGCGGTGCCTCAGCTCGTGGAGCCAGCGCAGCTCGATCGAGCGAACGGTCAGCTTCTTTCTGCCATCACCGTCCTCGACGGTGTGATCGGGCTCCCGCTGGGAGCGGTCGCGTTCAGCGTCGCGTCAAGCCTTCCCTTCGCTCTCGATGTGGTCACATTCCTCGTCGGTGCTGCACTCGTCGCCACCATTCGTCGTCCGCTCCAGGGCGAACGGACGGCGGTGCGGGCCTCGGTGAGGTCCGACATCTCGGTCGGGATGCGATTCCTCTTCGGGCACCGCCTGCTGCGCGGACTGCTCGGTGCGATCGTGACGGCGAATCTCGCAGGCAACATCTCGTTCGGGGTGCTGGTCGTCCTCGTCGTCGACGAACTCGGAGGGAACGAAGCGACCTTCGGCTTCGTGTTGGGCGTCGGGTCGGTCGGCGGCGTGCTCGGATCGTTGGTTGCGGCACGGATCGTCGAACGGGTCGGACGTCGCATCGTCCTGACGACGGCTCCGATCTTGATGGTCGCGTCCTATGCGATCAATGTCGTTGCGACTGCTGCGTGGATGGCCGCATTGTCATTCGCGTTGATGAGCTTCTTGGTCGTCTGTGCCAACGTGCCGGGACAGTCGCTTCGACAGAGCGTGACGCCGGAACCTCTACTCGGACGGGTCGTGGCAAGCTTTCGTACGTTCGGACAGGGCGTGGCACCGATCGGTGCAATAGTCGGCGGCTTCGTCACTCAGGCGTCGAGCGTTCGCACCGCCAACCTGCTTGCCGCCGGTGTCCAAGTCGTCGCGGTCGTGTTGTTCGTGATCGCGCTTCGCCACCTGGGCGAGACTGACCGATCCGAAAACGGAAACGAGCCCGCCTCCCTCCGAAGCGAAGGGTGACGGGCTCGTTCAGAACCAGATGATCAGTCCGTCGCAGCCTCAGGCGGCGGCAGTTCGCCACCCGGCTCGGTCGTCGGGGGCGGCTCGGTGGCCGTGAGCTCGAGTTCGACCGACGCCGGAGGCACGAAGCCTTCGACCGCGGTGAACGTGAACTTCTTGCCGCCTTGGGCTTCCTCGTCCTCTTCGACGTCGACCACGATGATCTCGCCAGCCGAGAACTCCTTGTACAGGATCTTCTCGGAGAGGGCGTCTTCGATGTGGCGTTGAATCGCACGGCGCAGCGGACGACCGCCGAGCGTCGGGTCGTAGCCCCGATCGGCGAGCAGGTCCTTTGCTTCCTGCTTGAGCTCGATGCCCAGGCCCTGACCTTCGAGCTGCTTGACCAAACGCTCCATCTGCATGTCGACCATCTGCAGTACCTCGCTGCGGGCGAGTTCGTGGAAGACGATGGTCTCGTCGATGCGGTTGAGGAACTCTGGGCGGAAGTGACCCTTCAGCGAGTCGTTGACCTTTTCCTTCATCCGCTCGTAGCTCATGGCGGTGTCGTCCTGCGTGAAGCCGACGTTGGCCTTGCGCAGATCCTGCGTGCCGAGGTTCGAGGTCATGATGAGGACCGTGTTGCGGAAGTCGACAGAGCGACCCTGGCTGTCGGTCAAGCGACCTTCTTCCAGAATCTGCAGCAGCGTGTTGAACACGTCCGGGTGAGCCTTTTCGATCTCGTCGAACAGGACCACGGAGAACGGCTTGCGACGCACCGCTTCGGTGAGCTGGCCGCCCTCTTCGTACCCGACGTAGCCGGGAGGTGAACCGACGAGACGGCTCACGGCGTGGGGCTCCATGTATTCGGACATGTCGAGCGTGATCATGGACGAGTCGTCGCCGAACAAGAACTCGGTGAGGGTCTTGGCGAGCTCGGTCTTACCGACACCGGTGGGGCCGAGGAAGATGAACGAACCCGACGGGCGCTTCGGATCCTTCAGGCCGGCACGCGTACGGCGGATCGACTGGCTGACCGCCTTGATGGCGTCCTCTTGGCCGATGATCCGCTTGTGTAGCTCCTCTTCCATGTTGAGGAGACGCTCGGTCTCTTCTTCGGTGAGCTTGTACACCGGGATACCGGTCCACAGCGACAGCACTTCGGCGACCGCTTCTTCGTCCACCTCGTCGAACAGGTCGACGCCGGACTCCTTGACCTCGGTCTCCTTCTCCGCCTTCTCTTCGAGGAGCTTCTTCTCCTCGTCGCGGAGACGACCAGCCTCTTCGAACTGCTGCTCTTCAACAGCGGTCTTCTTGGCCTCTTGGACGTCGGCGAGCTTGGTCTCGATCTCCTTGAGGTCCGGCGGGACCGCCATGCGCTTGATGCGCAGACGTGAACCGGCCTCGTCGATGAGGTCGATTGCCTTGTCCGGCAGGTGACGATCGCTGATGTAGCGGTCGGCCAAGTTGGCTGCAGCGACGAGCGCCTGATCGGTGATGGTCACCCGGTGGTGCGACTCGTACTGGTCGCGAATGCCCTTCAGGATCTCGATCGTGTGCGCCAGCGTCGGCTCTTCGACCTTGATCGGCTGGAAACGGCGTTCGAGTGCCGCGTCCTTCTCGACGTGCTTGCGGTACTCGTCGAGCGTGGTCGCGCCGACGGTCTGAAGCTCACCGCGAGCGAGCATCGGCTTGAGAATCGATGCTGCGTCGATTGCGCCTTCGGCGGCGCCGGCACCCACGAGCGTGTGGATCTCGTCGATGAACAGCAAGATGTCGCCGCGCGACTTGATCTCCTTCAGCACCTTCTTCAAGCGCTCTTCGAAGTCACCGCGGTAGCGAGAACCAGCGACGAGCGAGCCGAGGTCGAGCGTGTACAGCTGCTTGTTCGTGAGCGTGTCCGGCACGTCGTTGTTGACGATCTTCTGTGCGAGACCTTCGACGATGGCGGTCTTGCCGACACCGGGCTCGCCGATCAGCACCGGGTTGTTCTTCGTGCGGCGAGAGAGGATCTGCATCGTGCGCTCGAGTTCCTTCGAGCGACCGATCACCGGGTCGAGCTGACCTTCGCGTGCGGCCTGCGTGAGGTTGCGGCCGAACTGGTCGAGGATCTGGGAGTTGCCGCCCTTCTCCTCGCCTTCCCCGGAGCCCTTGCCGACGCCAGCACCAGCGGTTTCGCGATTGCCGCCGGTGGATGCGCCCGAACCCGAGCCGCCGCCGGACGCGCCGGAGGGGCCCTGGTAGCCGGAGAGCAATTGGATGACCTGCTGTCGCACCCGACTGAGGTCCGCGCCCAGCTTGACGAGTACCTGTGCAGCGACGCCCTCGCCTTCGCGGATGAGTCCGAGGAGGATGTGCTCGGTGCCGATGTAGTTGTGGCCGAGCTGCAGCGCTTCACGCAAGGACAGCTCGAGCACCTTCTTCGCACGCGGCGTGAACGGGATGTGCCCGGACGGAGACGAGCCGCCGGTCCCGATGATCTCTTCGACCTGTGAGCGGACCGCTTCGAGCGAGATGCCGAGCGATTCGAGTGCCTTCGCGGCAACTCCTTCACCTTCGTGAATCAGCCCGAGGAGGATGTGCTCCGTGCCGATGTAACTGTGGTTCAGCAGGCGCGCCTCCTCCTGAGCGAGGACGACGACCCGGCGGGCCCGGTCGGTAAAGCGTTCGAACATTGGCGTGCCCTTTCCCTGTGCCGATTTCGGCGATGGAAGAAACTGTGTGTCAACCCTACCGGCGGCCCGTCATCGTGCCCGGTCGGGAAACGTGACAGGTTTTCGTCAAGTTCTGGGAATACGGCCGCGGGATCGACGCGCTACGACTCCGTGATCGAGCCGACCTGGACGACGGTGACCGAGAAGTCGTTCCAGCTGCCGTCGGTCCCAGTCGTCGCGCAGTTCAGCGACGCGTCCCCGGGTGCAAGCAGCGTTCCGCCACCCGTCAACGAGATCGACTTGGTTTCCGCGCCGCCGCCAACGGGGCCGAGCGTGAGCGCGAGTGCCGTCGCGACGGAGCTTCCGCCCAGCAAGAGCTGGCAACCGACGCTGCTCGTAGCAGCCGATGTGCTCCTGGCAACGACGTTCGCGTTCACGATGTAGTTGCCCGCTGGGAGCGACACAGAATCGATGGTCGGCGCGCCGGGAGGCCCGGTGAACGCGATCGACCCGGTCGACGCGGATGAGACGAAGCCGTCGCCGACTCCGGGTGGACCAGCGGGCCCCGCCGGGCCAGTCGGACCCGCCGGCCCGACGGTCTCGCTGACCTCGGAGGTGAACCCGACGATGTCGATCAAGATGCCCGTCCGGGTGCCGCTCGTTCCCGAGCCATACCAGATGTCGATCGTGCCGTCAGGCGCGAGCGCGGTGGTGACGGCGTTGGGGACCGTCTGCCCAGCTATGAAGTTGAGGTTCGACGCCGACGGCTCGCCGCTCGCTGAACCGGGACGGATCGAGACGAACCCGCCTGCTTCGGGTTGCAGTGCGGTGACGTTCAGAAGCACGCCGGTCGAGCCGGCGGGAACGACGTTCTGGCTCACGGTGGCCCCCTCGACCCGAGTCGGCACGGGACCGGTGATCTGGAGCTTGGCCGACTGATTGGAGAGAATCGGTCCACTCAGACCGGTACCGAATCGCGTGTCGAGCACGCGAGTTGGGGTGACCGTTACGACCGATGACGCAATGGTTCCCGTGGCCTGCGCCGCGACCGGACGAGGCATGCCCGTCGATCCGAGGACGGTTCCGATTGCGATCAGGCCAGCAGCGGCGATGGCAACTCCGAATCGTTGGTGGACGTGGCGGTGAGGAGAATGCACGCAGACAGTTCAGCACGTTGGCG